>NZ_JBBOXC010000001.1:317500-535000 GCF_038007365.1 Bacillus sp. FSL R9-9492 | reverse complement strand
TAAGAAAGAACGTCCTCAATATGTCCTTTCACTTTCACTTTACGCCACTCATTTACAAGCTCACCGTCTTTATTAATAAGGAATGTAGAACGCTCAATTCCCATGTACTCTTTTCCGAAGTTCTTTTTCAGCTTCCAAACATCGTACAATTCTGCTACTTTATGATCTTCGTCTACTAAAAGTACAAATGGAAGCTCATGCTTCTCAATGAATTTCATATGTCTATTTGCTGAATCTGGACTTACACCAAGTATAACCGTATCCTTCTCTTGAAATAATCCATATGCATCACGAAAATCACATGCTTCAGTTGTACATCCCGGAGTCATATCTTTCGGATAAAAATATAGGACTACATTTTTACCGCGAAAGTCAGCTAAGCGAATTTGTTCTCCGTTACTTCCTTCTAATGTAAATTCTGGTGCCATTTCTCCTACTGTAATCATTGTTATCACTCCTTCTCTTTTCTTTTACTATATCAAATGCGACCTTATTTTTCATTGTCTATTACAGATCTCATCACAAAGGCAAACGGTAATGTATATCCAATTAGCGCTTCTCCAATTGCAATCCATCTTCCGATTCCAATCGGAGCTATATCACCATATCCAACGGACAATAAAGTAACCGCGCTAAAATATAAACATATTTCAACGAGCTGAAAGGAATGAGCACTTAACCTATCCCCATCTTCTTTCAAAACTGCAAAACCCATTTCCTCTAGCACAACATAACTTAATCCAAACGCAATCAGTACCGTTGTATAAATCAAAAACAACGTAGCTAAATTGTACAGCGAAAAGAAACGATTGGAATTTGAATATGAACTCCATAATAATTGGACACTTCTCAAAATAGCGATTGCTGCAATTAATAGAATAAATCCCCATAACATGTCCTCCACCTCGTTTTATATGTATGAGGACTGTAGCTGATTTATCCCTTAGAAACGAACAAGCTTCTATAATTAATTTCCTGCACCACGATATCGTTTAACCCCTTGATTCCAGAGGGTAATTGCAATAGTAAAACAGATAACACCAACAATTGGAGTTGCGAAAGCATAGCTATTCCACTCTGTTTTTCTTAAAAAGTATGCTGCTGGATATACCCCAACAAATGCAAACGGTAAAACAAACGTTAAAACAAAGCGAATAACACGGTTATAAATATCAACAGGGTAGCGTCCATAATTCCCTATGTTATACATAAGTGGCATAATGGAACTTTTCGCATCCGACCAAAAGCCAAAACTTGCAAGCGTAACAAATATCCCGCCGTACACAAGTGCCCCTCCCCCTACCATGAGTAGGAATAAGAAGAAATCATACCAGTAAAAAGATAATTGCAGCTCCATTGCTGCATAACCCATCACAATAATCCCCGTAATAGCTCCAATTAAAGATTCAAGTTCCATTCTTTCTAATATAATTTGAAATAAACTATGAATCGGTCTCGTTAATATACGGTCCATTTCTCCTTTAATAATGTAACGATCATTAAAGTCCCATATATTAAAGAAAGCTGAAAAAATGGCAAACGGTACTAAAAAGAACCCATAAATAAAGATTACTTCTTCTCGGCTCCACCCTTTTAGTGCTTGGGTATGCCCAAACACAACGAGAATGAAGATTAAATTAACAGCTTGTAGTGATAAATCTGAAAGTAATCCGACGATAAAATCGCCACGATACTCCAATTTTGTTTTTATATATTGACTTGCATATTGCAAAAATAATTTTATATATATCATCTCATCATCCCCCTTGTACGATTAGACGTTTTCTCGCCGTTTTCCACATCAGTACAATTGGAATAATAAGTATAATTGCCCAAATCACTTGAAATAATAAAGCTTCATACAACTTACTTCCTTGTATACCTTCAGAGAAAATCATACTTGGAATATAACTAATTGCTTGAAACGGTAAAAACACCATTGCTTTTTGGGCCCATAACGGATAAAAACTAATCGGTAATAATAAACCAGAAAACAAATCGATAACAACACGTTTCGCATACATAATTCCACTATTATTAAATAAGAAGAATGTAAGCATTCCTGTCATTAAATTTATTTGTGTATTAATGATAAAACTAAATATTAAAGATAAGAAGAAATATAACCACGTTTGAAAATTCGTTGTAATTTGTAATGAAAATAATAACGTAACAATAACCATGCCCGGAATCGAAAAGAAAGCAAAACGAAATATCCCTTCTCCAAGCCCTTGCATAACTTTCATACCTAAATAGTTGTACGGACGAATTAGCTCTACCGCCACACGTCCTTCTTGAATTTCCATCGCAATTTCTCTATCTATATTATTGAAATAAAAAGCGCGTGCCATCCATGCGATCGCAATATACGTAGTCATTTGTGAAATAGATAAACTTTCAATATTCTCTTTCCCGCTATAAATTGCTTGCCATAAAAAATAATACGCACCAATGTTAATCGTATAAATTAAAATCCCGCTGTAATAATTTGTACGATAAGCAAGCATCATTAAAAAGCGAATCCGAATCATTTCAATATACTTACCCATGCATAATACCTTCTTCATAAATGTTACGAATAATTTCCTCTGTAGACACTTCGTTAATTTTCAAATCTTTAATTTGAAAGGCTTGTACTACTTTAGAAATCAACATAGAAATGATAACTTCTTCATTCGGTATTTTTGCAACCCATGCGTTTTCTTCTTTCGCTTTTAACCAAACAACATGGCTATCTGGCATAACCATTGATAACTCCTGGTATGAAACTGGGGTAACAAACTGAAAATGTATTTCCTTCTCTACTCCCCACTGCGTACGAAGATTATCTAAAGATCCGTCATACATAATATTCCCTTCATCAAGCATGATGACGCGTTCACATAAAGCTTCAATATCAGTAATATCATGTGTCGTTAATAAAATTGTTGTTTTATAACGTTCATTCATCTCTTTTAAGAATTCTCGTATTTTCAATTTCACAAGAACATCTAGTCCAATTGTTGGCTCATCTAAAAATAATAACGGTGGATTATGAATTAACGCCGCTGCCAATTCACAACGCATTCTTTGACCAAGAGATAATTTCCGTACCGGTTTATCTAACAAAGGACCGATATCTAACGTTTCAATAACATGTTCCATATGTTCCTTATACTGAACGTCTGATACACCGTACACTTTCTTCAATAAACGAAATGATTCTTGTACAGCAATATCCCACCAAAGCTGGGAACGCTGACCAAACACAACGCCGATTGTTCTTACAAATTCTTCTCTCTGTTTGTGTGGATTCATTCCATTCACTGTAATTTGTCCTGATGTCGGAGTCAAAATCCCTGTAAGCATTTTAATCGTCGTTGATTTACCAGCACCATTCTCACCAATATAACCAACCATTTCACCTTGCTTTACAGTAAAAGAAACATCATTTACTGCTGGTACTATTTTATAATTACGATTTAATAAATCGCGAAATGCACCCTTTAATCCCGGACGACTTGAATAAGCTGTAAACTCTTTACGTAACCCTTGTACCTCAATTACCGATTTCATAATCGGACCCCCTTCCTAAATGTCACAACGAATAGTTTACCCAACTGCTCCTTCTATCACAAACAATACGTCTTTTCAAAAAACATGTTAGAATAATACATAGATTTTTGTAAGGAGATGAATTGTAGTGAATTTCACAAAATCAGAAGCGTTACATAAAGAAGCTTTAGAACATATCGTTGGTGGTGTTAATAGTCCTTCCCGTTCTTTTAAAGCAGTTGGAGGCGGTTCTCCTGTTGCAATGGAACGTGGAAAAGGTGCTTATTTCTGGGATGTAGATGGAAATAAATATATCGATTATTTAGCAGCGTATGGCCCTATTATTACTGGACATGCTCACCCACACGTGACAGAAGCAATTAAAACAGCGGCTGAAAACGGCGTACTATACGGTACTCCAACAGCATTAGAAGTAAAATTCGCAAAAATGTTAAAAGAAGCAATGCCTGCTTTAGATAAAGTCCGCTTCGTGAACTCTGGTACAGAATCCGTTATGACAACCATTCGTGTTGCTCGTGCTTACACTGGCCGCACAAAAATTATGAAATTCGCTGGTTGTTACCACGGTCATTCCGATTTAGTACTTGTAGCAGCTGGCTCTGGTCCTTCTACTCTTGGAATTCCTGATTCAGCAGGTGTGCCACAAAGTATCGCTCAAGAAGTTATTACTGTTCCATTTAATAATGTAGAAACTTTAAAAGAAGCGTTAGATAAATGGGGACATGAAGTAGCAGCTATCCTTGTAGAGCCAATCGTTGGAAACTTCGGTATTGTTGAGCCAAAACCTGGCTTCCTTGAAAAAGTTAATGAACTTGTTCACGAAGCTGGTGCACTAGTAATTTATGATGAAGTTATTACTGCTTTCCGCTTTATGTATGGCGGCGCTCAAGACTTACTTGGCGTAACCCCAGATTTAACAGCACTTGGTAAAGTTATCGGCGGTGGACTTCCAATTGGTGCTTACGGTGGTAAGAAAGAAATTATGGAACAAGTTGCACCGCTCGGCCCTGCATACCAAGCTGGTACAATGGCTGGGAACCCTGCTTCTATGGCATCAGGGATTGCCTGCCTAGAAGTACTTCAACAAGAAGGCGTATACGAGAAATTAGATGCACTTGGCGCAATGCTTGAAAAAGGGATTTTAGATCAAGCTACAAAACATAACATCGATATTACAGTAAACCGTCTAAAGGGTGCATTAACTGTATACTTCACAACAAATACAATTGAAGATTACGATGCAGCCAAAAATACAGATGGTGAAATGTTCGGTAGATTCTTCAAGCTGATGCTTCAAGAAGGTATTAATTTAGCACCTTCTAAATATGAAGCATGGTTCTTAACGACAGAACATACAAAAGAAGATATTGAATATACAATTGAAGCTGTTGGCAGAGCGTTTTCTACCCTAGCGAACAATAAATAATCTCTTCATTACAAAAGGAAAAAAGAAAGCCCATCTTTCTTTTTTCCTTTTTTCTATTTCATAAATCCCTCATTAATAGTATAATTATTCATAATTATCTGTTTTATATTCTTTTATATCCTTACTATCCATGTATACAAGGCAGTTCACGCCTTAAATAGTAAGATTATTCAAAATTCATTTCCAGAGGGGGGATTGACGGATGCTCAACAAAAAAAATAAATGGACACCGTCTTTATTTCGGAATTATAAAAATGCAGAACACGATGCGTGTGGAATCGTTTCCGTTATGGAAAAACGAAGAATTCCTACAAAAGAAAACATCGATCTTTGTATACAATCGCTAGTCAAAATGAATCATAGAGCTGGTTTCATTAATGGCGAAGGAGATGGTATCGGAATTCATATCGACATGCCAAAAGCACTTTGGAATGAAAAACTGAAAAATAGCGGATATAATCCAACGATTGTGGATCATCCCCACTTTATCGTTGGACATTTTTTTCTAAACAAAAAAGAAAACATTGCTGAGTTAAAAGATTACATTCGTACGCAACTAAACAATGAAAGCTTTACAATTGTTCTCGAAAATGATGATGTAATAAACTCAGATGCACTCGGTCCTCTTGGTAAACAAGAAGAACCTTTATTTTGGCAAATTGCCCTTATCGCCGAAAGTGAAGTTAAAAATATTGAACAAACATTATTTTCTGTAACAATAAAAATCGAAGAAAATGAAGCAATTCATGTTGCCTCATTAAGTCATGAACATGTTGTATATAAAGTTCTCGGTGCTGGCGATACACTCGTTGCTTATTACAATGATTTACAACACCCACTTATCGCTTCAACTATGACACTAGGACATAATCGCTATTCTACTAATACGTTATCTAATTTTTTTCGTGTACAACCATTTAGCATTCTCGGGCATAATGGCGAAATTAACACGATTGCAAAATTACGCGATCAAGCTGAAATGATTAATGTACCACTTACTGCCGGGGGCAGTGATTCCCAAGATTTAAACCGCACCTTAGAAACCCTTCTCGTTCAGTATAACTACAGTTTATTTGAAGCAATGGATATATTATTTCCACCAATTATTAATGAAATAAAACTTTACGAAACAAACTTACAAAACTTATACACTTATATACGTGAGGCTTGGGGGCATTTCGCACAAGGTCCAGCTGGTATTATTTCACGTTATAAAGATGAAGCTGTTTTCAGTGTCGATTCCCTTGGATTACGCCCAGTTTGGAAAGTAGAGACAGAGAGCTCCTATATTTTCTCTTCTGAACCTGGAGTTGTATCACCAACTGAATATGTAGCAGAGCCGAAACCACTCGCTCCTGGAGAAAAAGTTGGATTAAAATGGAATCAACAAGATGAGCTCGTTCTCTATGAATACGACAATTATCAAATTGAAGTATATAACCGTTTTAAGAAACGAATCGATGTTACCAATTATCATGTAAACTTATCTATCCCTGAAACGAAAGAAACTGAGGGATTATGTGCTTCGGTTCAAGTTGAAACGAATCAATACGTCGCTTTTGGCTGGGATCGAGAACATATTCAGCTCCTTGAACAAATGGCGACAAAAGGCGTCGAACCAATTCGGTCACTTGGGCATGACTCACCACTTGCCGCACTTGATACAGATAGACGAAATATTGCTGATTTCATCAAGGAAAGTGTAGCCGTTGTTACAAATCCAGCAATCGATCGCGATCGAGAAGTTGAACACTTCTCCACACGTACTGTACTCGGAGAGCGTCCGGGTTTATTAGATAACTCTAAACAACCATTTATAATCGAGATGCTTTCACCCATTATTTTAGAAGGGAATTTAGCTCAATCTATCGCGGCAGACTTACACACGATTACGTACGAACAACTTATACAGCTATTCATTACTCATAGCTCTGTCTCTACAATTTCTGTTACATTTAGTCCATCAGAAACTCTACAAATCGCATTAAATCGAATTAGTTCCGAAGCGATAGCAGCCGTTAAAAATGGTGCTTCCCTACTATTATTAGATGACGCTAAATCTCATCAAAATGAACTGTTATGGATTGACCCACATCTAGTTACTGCTAAAGTACATCAAGCATTAACTGAAAATAAATTACGCCGGAAATGCTCTCTCGTTATACGTTCCGGTGCCCTTCGCTCCTTACACGATATCGTCACGCTATACGGATTAGGGGCAGATGGTATTAATCCATATTTATTGTTCGCAACGGTAAATGATGAAACAAAAGTACCAATTACTAATTTGTATACCGCACTTAATAAAGGACTAGAGAAAGTAATTTCAACGATTGGAATTCATGAATTACGCGGTTACGGTCGCCTCTTCTCCTCTATTGGATTACATGAGGAAATCGCAAATATATTACAAATTACAAACTTCTGCGGTTCAAATAATTTAGCTTTTTCACTTGAATCACTTGCTGAAGATGCAAAAATTCGAGCTGAGGATTTTAACAATCCAAAAGTTAGAATGCGAAAATCATTTCATATATTCCCGCGGATTTGGAAAGCAATTGGTGATGTTGCAAAAGGAAACTCTTATGATGATTATCGCGACAAGTTAAGTGAATTAGAAGAAAACACTCCCATCGCAATCAGGCACCTTGTTCAAACAAAACAAGCACAGCATGTAGTTCCGACTGAAGAAGTGTCCATCGGCATTCACAATCATGATTTACCATTTATTATTAGTTCTATGTCATTTGGTTCTCAAAATGAAATTGCCTTTCGCGCGTATGCAGAAGCTGCCGATCAGCTAAATATGATTAGTTTGAACGGTGAAGGCGGCGAAATTAAAGATATGATTGGTAAGTACCCACATACACGCGGACAACAAGTTGCATCTGGCCGATTTGGAGTAAACGCTGAACTACTAAATTCATCAAATTTAATTGAAATTAAAATAGGTCAAGGAGCAAAGCCTGGTGAAGGTGGACATTTGCCTGGTTCAAAAGTGACTGCCAAAATTGCGGAAGCACGTAATGCTACAATTGGTTCGGATTTAATTTCACCTTCTAACAACCATGATATTTATTCAATTGAAGACTTAGCTCAAATGATTACAGAAATTAAAACGGCTAATCATCTTGCTAAAGTAGCTGTAAAAGTTCCTGTCGTTCCTAACATCGGAACAATTGCTGTCGGTATCGCAAAAGCTGGCGCTGACTTTATTAACATTAGTGGATTTGATGGCGGAACAGGTGCTGCGCGTATTCACGCATTGCAACATGTTGGTCTTCCTGTAGAGATTGGTGTTAAGGCTGCTCACAATGCGTTACTAGAAGCAAATATGAGACATAAAGTAGAGATTTGGGCAGATGGCGGTATTCGAAGTGTAAATGACGCCTTAAAAATCATGCTCCTCGGAGCAAACCGGATCGGATTTGGCACATTATCAATGATTGCAATTGGCTGTACAACTTGCCGTGGTTGTCATCTTGATACGTGCCACGTCGGAATTGCAACACAAATTGAATCTGAAGCTCAAGCGAAAGAACATGGACTGCGCCGTTTCGTTCCACGTGAATTAGAAAGCGCAGTTACAGGGATATTAAGCCTATTCACTACTTTCGGTACAGAATTGAAACGTTTAACAGGGCAGCTCGGTTACACAAACTTACAAGATATTATCGGACGATCGGATTTATTAGAACAAACTCGAGGCAAGGACTTATTAGACTTACGTAATTTAATACAAACGATAGAAGATTCATCTGTGAAAATAACGGCATCTGTACAAGAAAAACAATTTGAAACAACAAATTCTCTCCAGTCAAAAGAATTAGTAAGCGTCGGCGTAGAGCAACGCGTAATGGGCGGTCTAGAATCCTGTTATCGTATTCGTAGCAAATTATATGAAAACACTCATCTTGAACCACTTACATTAAAGTATACAAACGGATCTGTTCCCGGAAACGGATTAGGCGCGTACAATAGCGAGAACTTATTTATACACGTAAATGGTGGCGCGCAAGATGGAATTGGAAAAACTTCATTTGGCGGTGGCATTTATATAACGAAAGCAAAAGGAACAGATGGAACATATTATAACGGTTCTGTCGGAAAAGGATTTGGATACGGCGCTCAAAAAGGTGCATTATACGTGCAAGGTAACGCTGATGCTCGTGCTGGCATTCGCCTTTCTGGAGCAGATATGATAATTGGAGGCAGAATTACAAAACCACTCCGCGAAAAAGAACAAGGAAATATCGGAGTATATTCTAATATAAAAGGATTTGCTTTTGAATATATGACAAATGGTCGCGCTCTTGTTTTAGGAGATCCTGGTCCATGGATTTGTGCCGGCATGACTGGTGGTGTTGTTTATTTACATCATGAGCCAAACTTAGGTTTAACAGAGCACGCTTTAAAAAGAAGAATTGCTAAAGGTGCAAATGTAACATTGCAGCCAATTAGTAAAAATGGTTTGCAAGATGTGAATGAATTATTATTAGACTACATTCGTGTATTAAATGAGCACGAACAATATGAAGAAGTCGCTTTGTTAACACCATTATTAGATGATATCCAGCTTCACTTCTATGAAATTATCCCGAAAAAAGAACAGGCGGATCCATCTATTTCAACTGAATGATATGTACAATATTTATTTTCATAAAAAAATTGACGAAGCGAGCATCGCATAGTAATCTAGAATAACAATTTGAAACCTGCTGAAATTCAGCAGGTTTTTTTATTAAAGAATAGATGTTTAAAGAGAATTTGGAGAAATTATAAATTGATTGTAATTTATTTATTAAACTTTTTAACGTCACTAAAATATCACTTGCTAACATATTGTAATGAATGTATAGTATCATGTTGTACATTCATTATGACAAGAGAAAGGATATCAATAAGGGTATGAAACTTGGTGCTCGCATTTTAAAAACGGGTATTGCCATTACATTAGCTTTATTTGCTTGTATTTTACTTCAATTACCGAGTCCTGTATTTGCGGGAATCTCAGCTATCTTTGCTGTTCAACCGTCTGTATACCGATCGTATTTAACTGCTCTTGAGCAAATTCAAGCAAACGTAATTGGTGCTGTATTCGCTATCGTATTTGCTACTGCTTTTGGACATAATCCTTTTATTATTGGATTAACGTGTATATTAGTAATTGCTCTTACTTTACAATTACGCTTAGAAAAAACAATATCACTCGCTTTAGTAACAGTTATCGCCATTATGGAGTATCAAGGCGAAGATTTCTTTAATTTTGCCTTACTTCGATTCGCGACGATTATGATTGGAATTATTGCGGCTTCGCTTGTAAATTTAGTATTTATGCCGCCAAAATATGAAACAAAACTTTACCATCGCATCGTTGATAATACAGAGGAAATTGTTAAATGGATTCGTATGAACAGTAGGCAAGCTTCTGATTTTACAACGCTAAAAACCGATATCGATCGCATGAAAGAAAAAATGATTAAACTAAATCATTACTATTTGCTGTATAAAGAAGAAAGAAGCTATACGAAAAAAATACAATTCGCGAAAATTCGTAAGCTCGTTTTATTCAGACAAATGTTAGCGACAACAAGCCGCGCTTTAAGCACGTTAAAATCATTACATCGCACCGAAAATGAACTGCGCTATATGCCAGAAGAGTTTCAGGAATCTATTCAAAACGAACTTGATTCATTAACGCATTATCACGAACAAGTGTTATTAAAATTTATTGGTAAAGCAAAGAAACAACAATCCGTTGAGATGCTTGATGAAGTTGAAACCGGTAAACAAGAATTGATTGATATCTTTATGGATTATCAAAATAAAGACGATGAGGAAGCATATAAAATATGGTTACACCTCTTCCCTCTTATTTCTTCAATTATTAACTACAGTGAGGAAGTAGAGCATTTAGATTTACTTGTGGATAGCTTCTACACATACCATAAACCAGAAAGCGAACTCCAAATCGAAGATAAAAAAGAAGACGAATAAAAAACAGCTCCTTTTACGCTAAAGGAGCTGTTTCTGTTATATGCTGAAGTTGATATAGATTGTAATAAAACCCCCTCTTTTTCATTAACTCTTCATGAGAACCCTTTTCTTTTATTTCACCATCTTCAACATAAATAATTGTATCAACATGCGTAATCGTCGCTAATCGATGTGCAATAATAATTGTTGTCCGATCTGCAGCTAACGTTTGCAGTGCCTCTTGAATATATCGTTCATTTTCTAAATCTAAAGCGGAAGTTGCTTCATCTAATATAAGTAAAGACGGATTCTTTAGAAAAACCCGTGCGATTGCTACACGCTGTCTTTGTCCACCAGATAATTTCACACCACGTTCCCCAACGACAGTATCATAGCCCTCTGGCAACTCTGTAATAAAATTATGAATTTGTGCAGCTTTGGCAGCTGAAATCACTTCCGCCTCTGTAGCTTTCGGATTGCCATATAAAATATTAGCCCCGATTGTATCGCTAAATAATAAATTATCTTGTAGCACAATTCCAATATGACTACGTAAATTTCTCATATTATACTTTCTTACATCTATCCCGTCTATATAAACTGCACCTTCAGAAACATCGTAAAAACGCGGAATTAAACTAGCAAGAGATGACTTTCCTCCTCCGCTTGCCCCTACAAGCGCAACCTTCTCTCCCGGGCGCATAGTTAATGACAGATTATGCAATATTTCTTTTTCATCCGCATTATAACGAAAAGAAACATTATCAAATATAACTTCCCCATCTAGCCTTTTCGTTTGCACCGCATTTGGCACATTAACAATATCGTATTTTTCATCCAACAATTCAAACACTCGATCCATCGAGGCGAAAGACTGTGTTAATGTTGTAGATGAATTAACAAGGCGACGAAGCGGACTATATAAACTATCCATATATCCAACAAAAGCAACCATCGTACCCAGTGTTAACGACCCTTGAATTACCTCATATGCCGCAAAACCAATAACAAGTAACGGCCCTAAATCCGTTAACGTATTCACTACCGAAAACGTTCTCGCCGTCCAACTCGTATGAGTTAGTGCTTTCGTTAAAAATTCATTATTTCTCTTTTCAAACTGTCCTCTTTCATACTCTTCTAATGCAAAACTACGTGTCACTTGCATCCCTTGAATACGTTCATGTAAATACCCTTGCATAGTTGCTAACGCTTGCGAGCGCTCTTTCGTCAATTTTCGAAGGCGCCCGAAAAAATATTTCACTGCAACTACATAAATAGGTAAGATTAATAAAGCAACAAAGGTTAATTTTATATTCATAGAAAACATAACGATAATGGCAATAACAATTGTTGCAGTATCTAACCAGACATTCATAAGACCAGTAATTACAAAGTCCTTCGTTTGTTCTACATCATGTATTACACGTGAAATAAGCTCCCCTGTTTTTGTGTTCGAATAATAACGTAAGCTCAATTTTTGCAAGTGCCCAAAAATGTATTTTCGTAAATCGTATAGTATTGTATTGGCAATGCGCTGCGCGAAATATTGACGATAATATTCTATCGGCGGTCTTACTACTGCAAAAATAAAAAAAGCAATCCCAATTGCGGTTATTAATTGAGACGTTTTTTCTTGAAGCGATCCCGTGCCTTGAATAACATCATCAATAATATACTTTAATAACCATGGCATAATAAGCGGGATACCGAACTTCACAAGACCAATAATAATTGTAATAGCAATAAGCCATCGATATGGTTTAACAAATTGTAAATATCTTTTTATACCTTGCACATAATCCCCCCTCTAATAGGACAAACCTGCCGGGAAATTCCCTGCAGGTTTGTTTTAATTTCTGTACATTAAATATCTTTCGTACCACATATCTACGAAATCCGGTGCGAATGGACCTTTTCTTTGATGAATCCACTGTGTTAAATGTGCTACATTTCGTTTTAAAATTGTATCAATAACAGGTGGATACTGCATAATTTGACTATGCTTTTCATACTCATCTTCATCCAAAAGTGTATATGTCATATCTGGATACACTTTAATGTCTAAGTCGTAATCAATATACTTTAATGCTTCAGAGTCATATGCAAAAGGAGAACTTAAATTACAATAATAATATACTCCTTCTTCTCTCAGCATTCCAATTACATTAAACCAATAATTAGCATGGAAGTAACAAATCGCAGGTTCGCGAGTAACCCATGTTCGACCATCTGATTCCGTAACTACTGTACGATCATTTGCTCCGATCACAAGGCTCTGCGTCCCTTTTAAAATTGTTGTCTCTTCCCACATTCTATGAATGGAGCCATTATGTTTATAACTATGTATTTGTACCTTTTCTCCTTCTTTGGGAAATCCCATATATGCTCCCTTCTTTCAACCGCAAATGCTTTTCTTAAGTTGTCTTAACTACCCCTTGAACTGCATTCACTTTTTTTCTATTATAACTTTTTTGTCAAAATTTTAAAACTAAAGCGATAGGACACTTGTTTTCATGAGGAATATAATGAAGTTTGTATTATTGAATACCACATCACTAACCCTTTTAACGAAGGAACATTTCCTATGAATTAGCAATACGTATTTTAGAAGATTAAACGAAGATATAACAAAAAGAAAAGCCCCCTCACCTCTGTTTAAGAAAGGACTTTTCACCTAAAATCAACAACATATCTCACCCTTAATTTGAAATTATTTTTTCGGTTTCAAAAGATTGAATCACATTATTCGTTTGCTGTTCAAATTTTTCATGCAAAAGTTTTAATGCTATTTCTGTTCTGTATATTTCTTGACGGATAAAATGCAATTCTTTTTTATCGCACGTATCCCTTCCACTCATTTCAATTTGCTGATACTTCTCTAAATGTGATTGTAACTTTAAAAGCTCATCCATCGTTTCCAACTGCTCTCCTACCAACTTATCAAAATCGTTCATCACTTACCCCCTTTTTGATTCATTCGCCATTTATAATTCCTATTACATATTTTCTAATCGTGAACTTCTTTCTCCTTTGACTATATTTGTTGACTTATTAGAAGTTATGTCGTTCCCTTTATTTTCATTACAGTGACACGCACACAAAGAAAACACTTCTCTCGAATTGGAGAAGTGTTTTTCTTTCATTACTCGTTTGAACTAGAAGATTGTGATTGTTTTGCAGCTGATTGTGCATTTTGTTTTTTCACTGCATGCACATCTGTTTCAGTTGCAAACTCTGTACCATAACTAGCATTTGCACTTTGAGCAGCAGAAGCTTGTGCTTTCTGTGCCTCTGATTGTGCGTTCGCTTGTTTTACTGCTTGTACATTCGTTTCAGTTGCAAACTCTGTACCATAGCTAGCATTTGTACTTTGAATGCTAGCACCAGAAGTTGCCTTATTATAACCTTGTTGTTTTTTACTCATCTTTCTCACCTCCACAATCAATAATGTAACCAATTCACTTAGAAGTTATCCCTAATTTTCTTTTTAAAAATTCACGTATATATCTCTTATCACTCATTCAAACTACATATGATGGAGGTGGGAATATGTATACTGGACGTGATATGACTGAGCTAACTATGATTTCCAAAAATGAATGGAAAGAGGATGAATTAGCTTATTTTCATCATTCATTTCAGCAAATTATGCCTTATCTAAATGTAGAGGGACAAACGATTTATAAAGAAGTTGTTAAAGAAATCGAGTCACGGGGCGGATTATAAACGCGTGGATTTTCAACCTCAAAATACAAATTTATTTTCAATATAAAAAAACGTGTTCCAAAGTTCTGGAACACGTTTTTATTATTTATCCCGCTATTTGCCGGGCAGTAAGACCCCACCTCAAAATGCAGCGAAAGCAAAGAAGTTAGGTTGGGGTCGGGCTGCCCATAAAAGCCCGATTGGTGAGGGCTAATAATCAGTGGGGGATGAAGAAACCCCCCACTGATTAAAGTTTCACTTTACTGCATTGTAATTTTCTCAACACACTTTTCGTAAATTGTACGATGTGATTTCGAGAAAGGTAACTGTTCAAACGCTTCTTTCGATACAAACTTTAATGTATCCGTTTCGACAATATTACCTGTTACTTTTCCGTAAAATATGAAGATATCCCAAGTACGATGTGTAAAAGTATGTTGTACATTCATCGCGTATTCATCAATAGAAACAGAGAGATCAAAGCTCTCCTTCATATAATCCGTAAGCTGTTGTTTTTGATTACGAATACCTTCACTTAGTTCAATATTCGGGAACTCCCACATATTAGCCAGTAATCCCGTACTTGGGCGTTTATTAATTACGTAACGGCCATCTTCAGTTTGAAGTACTCCCGCAACGAGCGGTACCATTGTAGGTGCTTTCGCTTTACTCTTCACTGGTAGTTCTTTTTGAACACCTTCAGCATACCCTCTGCAATGTTCACGTACAGGACAAAGTAAACAAGATGGATTTTTCGGTATACAAATTAATGCCCCTAATTCCATCAAACCTTGGTTAAAATAAGATGGATTTTCTATAGAAATAATTTCACGCACAATCTCTTCAAAAACTTTTCTCGTTTTCGGTTTTGCAATATCATCCCACACTGATAAAATACGAGATAATACGCGCATAACATTTCCATCAACCGCTGGCTCTGGTATGCCATATGCAATACTTAAAATGGCACCTTTTGTATATGGTCCCACTCCTTTTAATTTTTCAATTTTCTTTACATCGCTCGGTACTGTCCCGCCGTATACTTCCTTTACCTCTTTTACTGCAGCATGTAAATTTCGTGCTCTAGAATAATAACCTAAGCCTTCCCATGCTTTTAATACTTCTTCATCATCGGCAGTTGCTAGCGCTTCAAGCGTAGGAAACTTCCCCATAAAATTTGCGTAATATGGTTTTACAGCCTCTACCCTTGTTTGCTGTAACATAATTTCTGAAACCCAAACACGGTATGGATCTTTATTTTTTCGCCACGGTAAATCACGTTGTTCTTTTTCAAACCAACCAATTAAATCATTTTGAAACTGTTCTATGTTAAACTCATTTAATATTTCAAGTGTCAAACTTGATCCCCCTCATTTTTTTGCATATACGTACTATTATAAAGATTTTAGGAAAAAATTTAAGTAAGATGACATAGGAAATAGAAGGCAAAGGACTTGAGGTATCGAATAAAAAGAGTTACATTAATAAAAAACGGAGGTGGATTTCTATGGACACAGCCACTCACCTTGTTATGGGCGTTACTCTAGGCAGTTTGGCAACATTAGATCCAGCTATAGCACAAAGTGATATTGGGCCACAAGCAGTAATGCTTGCAACAATTGCCGGTTCCAATATTCCTGACATCGATACAGTTTTAAAATTGCGTAATAACGCTAAATATATAAGAAATCATCGCGGGATTACTCATTCCATCCCTGCAGTGATCCTTTGGTCACTCCTTATAAGTGGCATCTCTTTCGCCTTCTTTTCAGACGCTCCCTATCTGCATCTACTACTTTGGTCATTTATTGCCGTCTTTCTTCATGTCTTTGTGGATATTTTCAATGCCTATGGTACACAGGCATTAAGGCCCTTCACAAAAAAATGGGTAGCGCTCGGCATAATTAATACGTTTGATACTGTCATTTTCTTTATCCATATACTTGCTATCGCCTGTATGCTTGTCGGAGCACATAAAGGCTATACTGCTTTAGCAGCGTATATATTAATGTTTGTTTACTATATCGGCCGCATTATGATGCATCGAAATATTAAAAGTGTAGTATACAAACGTTTCAAAAATGTAGAGAAAGTAATTATTTCTCCTTCTTACAAATTTTATCATTATCATTTAGCCGTCGTTACAACTGAACATTACTACGTAGCAAGATGGCACCGCGGTAACATCCTTGTATACGATAAATTTAATCGCGTACCGTTCCCGAATACCGCCATTATGCAAGCCGCTGTGCGAGATGAAAATATATCTGCTTTCTTATCTTTCTCGCCTGTATATCGCTGGGATATTTTCGATTATGATAACTATTATGAAGTTCGATTTATTGATTTGCGGTATCGAAGTAAAGATTATTATCCATTCGTCGCAATCGTTCAGCTCGATCAAAATTTAAATATTATTAGTTCATATACAGGATGGATTTTCAGCGAAGAGAAACTTCGAAAGAAACTGGAATTGCTTCCACATTAAAAAAAGCGACCTACGTCGCTTTTTTTAATGTTTCAAATGATCTTCTTGATTGATTAAATGACTATACTTCGGATTATTTGTACGCATTTCATGAAGGCGCCCTCCATGATTATTAACCCATGTTCGTACCACTTGTTCAGTCATTTCCTCACCTTGGTAACGACCTGATTTAGCATAAGTTGTTCGGAAGTCTTCCCACAGTAATTCAACCCATGCACGAGCTTGTGCGTAAGAAAGGTTGTCATTTTTATCTAATAATTCTTTCGTTAATGTTTCATAAATATCATTCATGTTCTATTCTCCTTTTACCTATTTATTCCCTTAATTTCTAAAGGATAGTTTCTTCTATTTTGCACATTCTATAAGTGATACTTCTTAAAGGGGTATCGACTGATAATGAGGGGGCGTTCTTAATGGGTAGACAAGCCGAATTTTGGTCTGAGTCAAAAAACAACAGCAAAATCGACGGTCAACCGAAAGCGAAATCACGCTTCGCTTCGAAACGACCTAACGGCACAATTAACACGCACCCACAAGAGCGTATGCGTGCTGCAAATCAGCAGGAAGAGTAGTACAAATTAAATTCCTACACGAGGTGATAAAGATGAGCTACCGTGACCATTTAGATCGTCGTTCTGAATTATTTAACCATACGTGGACTCGTCCAAAACATGCGAAAGCGCAAGTTAACGGACAGACGCAACAAACCCAGTCTCTCATTATACTGGCAAACGAATGTAAAAAACGCCAATTTTAGAATCTCCTATCTCCTTTAACGCCTACCAAAGATGAAAACCAGAGAGATTCGCTCTCTGGTTTTTATTTTTCTTGTAGCAAGGAAATTGGTATTCCAATCTCTTCATTATCATGTTGCTTATATCCCCAAGCAAATACCCCATTGAAATACGTAATTTTAAATAACACACCAGGTTCTTCTACTAATTCATATGTCTCACCAATATGGAATTTATTTATATCTATCATATAAGCACGAGCCATAGCCATTTTTCTCATTAATACATCGAATTCATTTACAATTCCAAGTTGCTCAGCCTTTACTGCTTGCTCCTTCAAAACCCCAATTTCTTCCCTTAGCTCATGTGGTGTCATTTCACTGTAGCGTTTTGGCGTACCCATCTTATTTCCTCATCCCTCTTCACGTTTCATTTGTAAAAATATATCTATCTCATCAATAGAGAATCCTTTTCGATATAACGCTTGCTTCACCTTATTTTCGAATGTCCAACCATCATACTTCTTATATTTCTCATAATATTTATTCCCATGATAGTGTAACGCTTCTTCTTGCTGTTCGTCATCTTTTTCGTCTTTCAATTCTTCCAAGCAAATTTGAATCACATCTCTAGAATATCCTTTACGAACAAGCATTTCATCTAACTTTAGCTTCATTTGTAAAAATGAATGCTTTTGATAAGATTTTTTCTTCTTTTCTATAAGAAACAAAGCATTCTCCATTTGCTTCTCCTTTGGATACTCTTGTAAACTATGTGTAATGATTAAATCCTGAACACCTTTACTTAATAGCCCTCTCCTAATAACAGTTGGACCTTTTTGATTCACATTACTTTGCGTTCGCACGTATGAAATAGCGTACTCTTTATCATTAATGTATCGATCATGTAATAATTTCGAAACGACTTCAGAGATGATGGCCTGTCCCACTTCTTTTTTTCGTAAGAAATCTTCTATTTCTTGTTTTGTTCTCATTTGATAGGATAAATAGGAAATCGCTTGTAAATATGCTTTTTGTACCTCTTCATTGTACAAAATATTCCCTAACGCTACTTCATCAATTTCTAAGCCTTTTTGTAACCCATGTTTCATTAAGATTGATTGATTCACACTAAACCCGTACTCTTCGCCCTGACCTTTATCAATATAAATATTAAATCGTTCTTTCGATCGTTTTTGCACTTCTATTTTTGTAATGACAGTCATACTCTCACCTCTCTATTATTTTAACATAGTCAAGGAACGTTTTTTCTTTTCAAGAATATATATAATGAGGAGGAAATGATTGTGAAAATCGCAATTTCTGGTGGCTCTGGCTTTATAGGCAAATCCCTTTCTAGTTTTTTTATTCAAAAGGGATTTACTGTTTACATTCTTACTCGAAAAAAAATTACTGAAACTTCACACACTAACCTTCAATACGTACAGTGGACACCGGATTTACAGACCTTCCCTCTCTCCTCTATCGATGTAGTTATTAATCTAGCTGGAGAATCTATTAATAGTAGATGGACAAAAAAACAAAAAGAATCAATTTTAAACAGTAGAATTCAAACAACAAAAGGACTCATTAAACAATTACAAACACTTGAAACAAAGCCACACACATTTATTAATGCAAGTGCCATTGGATACTATGGGACATCTGAAACCGAATCTTTTACAGAACAGCAAGAGACTCCAGGAGATGACTTTTTAGCAAACACAGTATATTTGTGGGAGCAAGAAGCATCTAAAGCCCGCTCCATTGGAATAAGAACTGTCTACACAAGATTTGGAGTCGTATTGGGCGCAGATGGAGGAGCTCTTCCAAAAATGCTACTTCCCTATCAATTATATATCGGCGGTACACTTGGATCTGGAAACCAATGGTTATCATGGATTCATATAGACGATGTCGTTCGCATGATTGATTTCATCATTCACAAAAAAGAAATTGACGGACCTTTTAATATTACAGCGCCAACGCCAATACGGATGAAAGAGTTCGGTGAAATTATTGCCACTATAACTAGGCGACCTCATTGGCTACCTGTTCCTTCATTTGTACTTCGCGCTTTACTCGGTGAGATGAGTATACTTGTATTAGAAGGGCAACATGTATTACCCAATAAAGCTATTAAACATGGATATCAATACACATTTCCAACAGTTAACCATGCATTACAAAATATCCTCTTGCATACAATGTAGTACTTTTAAAATACAGTTTTACGGGTAGTCTATCTCCTCCAAGACTTCTTACTTTTTAAACACCGGAGCATTACTACACGAAAAACCTTTCAGTTACTTTGTCTAAACCTATTCTACACATTACAAGGTGACGGAAATGAGGTCTCTATGAAAATATTGCTCAAACAAGCCATTGTATATCCTATTACATCCCAAAAGTTTCAAGGAGATGTACTCGTTATAGGAGAACGCATTGCCGCGGTCAAACCTCATATTGATACTACTCAGGATATGACCGTTATAGATGCACGAGCTCTTCATCTCTTGCCTGGATTTATTGATGTTCATACTCACCTTGGCCTCTACGATGAAGGTACTGGTTGGGCTGGTAATGATGCAAATGAAACATCCGAAGTTTCAACACCACATATCCGTTCTTTAGACGGGATTCATCCTTTTGATATTGCATTTCAAGACGCTGTACAAAATGGTGTTACGACTGTTCACGTGATGCCCGGAAGCCAAAACATTATCGGCGGTACTACTTGTGTAATAAAAACTGCTGGAACTTGTATTGATCATATGATTATTCAGGAACCTGCTGGTTTAAAAATTGCCTTTGGAGAAAACCCTAAAAAGTTCCATAGCAACGGCACAAAAGAATCAATAACACGTATGGGAATTATGGGGTTACTTCGTGAATCATTCTATGACGCACAACACTACGGGCATGAAGCTGATTTTCGAATGCTACCTATTTTAAAAGCACTCCGCCGAGAAATACCGGTACGTATCCACGCTCACCGCGCAGATGATATCACTTCAGCTTTACGCTTTGCGACAGAATTCAATCTTGATTTACGTATTGAACATTGTACAGAAGGACACTTTATTGTTGAAGAGCTTTCGAAACACAATTTAAAAGTTTCAGTTGGACCTACTCTTACGCGACGTTCGAAAATTGAACTTAAAAACAAAACGTGGGATACTTATCATATTTTATCGAAAAATGGAGTAGAAGTTTCTATTACAACCGACCACCCTTATACACCCATTCAATATTTAAATGTTTGCGCTGCCATTGCAGTAAGAGAAGGATTAGATGAGAAAACAGCGTTGGAAGGAATCACTATTTTCCCAGCTCGAAATTTACGTTTGGAGGATAGAATTGGAAGCATTGATGTTGGAAAAGATGCTGACCTCGTGTTATGGACACATCATCCTTTCCATTATTTAGCCAAGCCTGTACTCACTATGATTGACGGAAAAATAATTTACAAAAAAAATAAAAAAAACTAGTTTATTTTTTTGACTAGATACAGTATTATACGATTATAAACTGAATGAAACCATAATCAATTTGTGTCGTGATTATCATTTTCAAATTGATGAATGGGGAAGGCAAATGGTGCGCCACCAGCGTTAGAAACTGGTTCTAGTGGGTTCGATTCCCACCCCGAAATTTTTTAAAGATTGATATAAAAATTTCGAGGGTGGGTGCTTTTTCGTCATGCTACCCTCGTGTGAGGAGGAGTTAGTGTGTTGAAAAAACGCGACTTACACGACAGCCACGTTCTATACGAATTAATGGTGGATCCTGCTGTCTTCCCTTTTGTGCGTCAAAAGGCCTATTCTTATGAAGAATATTTATTTTTAACGAAACAAACAATCGAAGCCGAAGAGCGTGGAGAATTAATCTCACGCACAATTTTAGATGAATGGGGTAACCCCATCGGCACAATTACTTTATTTGATGTGCAAGAAAAAGCTGGATTCCTCGGAACTTGGCTTGGCAAACCATATCATGGTAAAGGATATAATAAATTGGCGAAAGATTCATTTTTTAGCGAACTTTTCTATGAATTAGATATTGAAACGATTTTTATGCGTATTCGTAAAATAAATATTCGGTCTATTAAAGCTGCCGAAAAACTACAATATGTAAATCTAGCAAACGAAACAAGAAAAGCCGTTTATGATGAAATTAACGCGCATGAAGAAGTATATAATTTATATGAAATTCCAAAAGATCAGTATACACTTGCAACAATGCGAGATACAACATTCCAAGAAGCACACCAATTAAAAGAAGCGTAATCTAAAAATTCAGAAATAATAATTAATCATTACTAGTTTGACATATATGTATATCACCCCATGTCTTTGGAAACGATAGATAGTGACTTTAGGACACGAGGTGATTTGTAATGGATAAAAAGAAACGTGATAAAGCAAAAAACACATTATCTAGTACACAAGAAGTTCTCTATCAGCGAGAATTTCGAAAAGCAGATCGTGCAGCGGGCTATCGCTCAAAAAGTATTTAAAGTGAAACTGAATAATTAGAAGGTTTCCCCCCTAATTATTCAGTTTCATTACATAATATTTTCCAATTAATTAGCAAAAAAGGTTCCTTATTTATAAGGAACCTTTTTTGTGGACAACCTTATCCACAAAAACCGTAGAATTGTGCATAAATTACAAAAGTATTTTACGAATTCATTTATTTAAATGAATTCTAAACGTGAGAATTGTGGATAATTTTCTAAAAATTGTGGATTATGTGGATATAGCTGTTAATATTCCGATTTTACTGTCTAATGAAAGCGTAATCCCTTGTGGATAAAGTGAAACTTTAATCAGTGGGAGTTTTGTTTATCCCCACTGATTATTAGCCCTCACCAATCGGGCTTTTGCGAGCAGCCCGACCCCAACCTATAGGGGTCTTACTGCCCACAAATAGCGGGATAAGTTAATAATTCACGTTTATTTTTTTTACACCAATAAAAAAACCCTCTTTAAATGCTTAAAAGAGGGTTTCATATTAAGTAAAAGATTCGGCAAGAACTGGTGATTTAATAGGTATATGATTCGGCTCTGCATGATTTTCTGCCAAAATTGTATCCACAATATGACCAGCTGGCTCAGGACGATAAATACTTTTCATTGCTTCTTTCATCTGAAGAAGCTTCATATCATCTTGTAATAACGCCTCTGTCTTTGCAAAAACTTCACTATCATCACGAATTACAACTGCAGCCCCTTTTTTTTCAAAATACAACGCATTTTCATTCTCTTGTCCTGGGACAGGTTTATATAAAATGACAGGTACTTGTAATGCTGCTGCTTCGCTTAATGTAATGCCACCTGGCTTCGTAATCATACAAGAAGTAACACGGAACAATTCATCAATGTTTTCAACATAACCAAATACTTTTAAAGTATCAGAACTTTGTTCCTGTAGTTCCATTAAATCCTGCTTTAAAGCTTCGTTTTTCCCACAAACGACAACTACTTGTAAGTTTGGTACTGACATAAATGACTGGCATAGCTCTTTTACACTCCCTAGCACACCATGAGCACCTGCTACAATTAGTAACATCTTTTTATCCTTACATAACTGATATTTATTATATATAATTGCTGGATTTATCTTTAGCTCAAAACTGCTACGAATCGGAATCCCTGTTTCAACAATTTGTTCTGCAGGTACACCGATATCAACCATCACTTTTTTCACATGATCGGTTGCTACAAAATAACGATCTACTTCTCGATGGATCCATATTTTATGCACGCAAAAATCCGTTAATACGTTATAAACAGGAATAGAAATACCTATTTGCTTTTTCAATTCTGGTACAGCGATGATTGGAAAGGTATTAATAACAATATCCGGTTTCTCCACCTGTAATAGCGTCTTCAAACGCTTTCTCCCAAAATTCGCATACCAAGATGCTATTTTTTTATCATAAATTTTCTCTACACCATAATAAAACAAACGATATAATTCTTTTCCTACCGTATAGCTTTTTAAATATAAATATTTTGTAATATCGGTTATAACTGGATGTGATTCTCCAAACAAGTCGCATACAATTACATCTTCGATTCCTTTTTGGCGAAATGTTTGTTCTAATGTTTTTGCCACTTGCACATGACCGTTACCGTAATGTGCAGTTAATATTAAAACCTTGGGGTTTTTTATCAAACAAATCCACTCCTAGCTTTTTGTTTCTCCATATTGCATATACGACAATAGGAAAAACATTTTCCTTAAAAACTACATACTCGGATTCTAATACTTTCCTGTTAGCTATGTATCTGTCGTGGATATGCAAAGCATATAAGATTGACCCCTTAATCCTATCTGTGCTCATATCTTTACATTATACTTTCCTATAAGAGCTTTCGCAATAACTTACAAATGTTCTATATTCCATAATACTCACTCTTTTACTTCTTAATTCTTTTTACTATTTTGATTTCCCTTTACAATTATGTAAATTTCTCCGCTTATTCTTTACAAAAATATGGATATTTCCTTTTCAGTATACTCTTTTCTAAATATATACTCTAGATTTTATTATGAAGAAACAAAAAGCCTAACCAAATGTTTAGGTTAGACTGCTTGTAAAATATGTTTTGCATGTTCAACATTTTCTTCTGTCGGTGGATTCACATCCGCAAGTGGATACTTATGTCCAAGTGCCTCCCATTTATAAACACCGAGCTTATGATATGGCAGCACTTCCACTTTCTTAACATTAGATAGACTTTGAATAAAGTTTGATAATTTTTGCAAATCCTCTTCACCATCGGTAACACCGGGAACCAATACATGTCTTACCCAAATTGGTTTCTTTCTATCCGATAAATAACGAGCAAATTGTAAAATGTGTTCATTTGGTTTCCCTGTTAATTTACGATGTTTCTTTGAATCAATATGCTTCAAATCCAATAAAACTAAATCTGTATACTCCATTAAAATATCTAGCTTATTTTGGAATTCTGGTTCTTCAGAATAACAACCGCCAGAAGAATCGATTGTTGTATGGATACCAGCTTCTTTGCACTTTTTAAACAACTGGGTTAAGAAGTCTAGCTGTAATAGTGGCTCTCCACCGCTAACTGTTATACCGCCTCCAGAAGCTTCAATAAATGGAAGGTAACATGTCACATCCTGCATCACTTCTTCAACTGTTATTTCTTTACCTTTACCGATTTCCCATGTATCAGCATTATGACAATATTGACAACGTAATAAACACCCTTGTGTAAATATGACATAACGAATCCCTGGGCCATCAACAGTACCACAAGACTCTACAGAATGTATTCTTCCTTTTACCATGTTACTTCCTCCTTTATTGAAACAGCCTCCCTCCGCTATATATTAAAAGCAGAGGGACACTTTTTTCACTTACATGCTTTCATGCATTGTACGGTTTATTACATCAATTTGTTGTTCACGAGTTAATTTAATAAAGTTAACAGCGTAACCAGATACACGAATTGTTAATTGTGGATATTTTTCAGGATGCTCCATTGCATCCATTAATGTTTCACGGTTAAATACGTTAATATTTAAGTGGTGTCCTTCTTTTATTGCATATCCATCAAGCATAGATACTAAGTTGCGTACTTGTACATCATCTTCTTTACCAAGTGCTTTTGGAATAATAGAGAATGTATTTGAAATACCATCTTGTGCATCTTCATATGGTAATTTAGCTACAGATAATAATGATGCTAATGCACCTTTTGTATCACGGCCATGCATTGGGTTTGCGCCCGGTGCAAATGGTTCTCCAGTACGACGTCCATCTGGAGTGTTACCAGTTTTCTTACCGTATACAACGTTAGATGTGATTGTTAAGATTGACATTGTATGAACAGAATTACGGTATGTTTTATGTTTGCGAATCTTGTTCATAAATGTTTTCACAAGATTTACTGCGATTTCATCTACACGATCATCATTGTTACCGTATTTAGGGAAATCTCCCTCAATTTCGAAATCAACTGCAATACCATTTTCATCACGAATTGGTTTTACTTGTGCATATTTAATTGCACTTAAAGAGTCTGCTACTACAGATAATCCAGCGATACCTGTTGCCATTGTACGAAGAACATTTGTATCGTGAAGTGCCATTTCAATACGTTCATAGCTATATTTATCGTGCATATAGTGAATTACATTTAATGTATTTAAGTATAGACCAGCTAACCATTCCATTGTCATATCGAATTTACGCATAACTTCTTCATAATCTAATACTTCAGAAGTAATTGGTGCGTATTCAGGACCAACTTGTGCTTTTGACTTTTCATCTTTACCACCGTTAACCGCATATAGTAATGCTTTCGCTAAGTTTGCACGTGCTCCGAAGAACTGCATTTGTTTACCAATTCTCATTGCTGATACACAACAAGCAATACCGTAGTCATCACCGTAGTCAGCACGCATAATGTCATCATTTTCGTATTGAATTGCTGATGTTTTAATAGACATTTTTGCACAGTAGTTTTTAAAGTTCTCTGGTAATTGTTTAGACCAAAGAACTGTTAAGTTTGGTTCTGGTGCTGGTCCTAAATTATCTAATGTATGCAAGAAACGGAATGAGTTTTTTGTTACTAACGGACGACCGTCTAACGCCATACCACCGATAGATTCAGTTACCCAAGTTGGATCTCCAGAGAATAGTTCATTATAATCAGGTGTTCTTGCAAATTTCACAAGACGTAATTTCATAATGAAATGGTCAACAATTTCTTGTGCTTTTTCTTCTGTTAAAGTACCATTTGCTAAATCTCTTTCAATGTAAACATCTAAGAATGTAGAGGTACGTCCAAGGCTCATTGCTGCCCCGTTTTGCTCTTTAATTGCTGCAAGATAAGCAAAGTATAACCATTGGAAGGCCTCTTGTGCATTTGTAGCTGGCTTAGAAATATCGAATCCATGAGAAGCAGCCATCTGTTTTAACTCTTGAAGTGCACGCATTTGCTCAGATAATTCTTCACGTAAACGCATTGTATCTTCGCTCATTACACCGCCAGTTAAATTATAATCAGCTTTTTTCGCTTCAATTAAATGATCTATACCATATAGCGCTACGCGGCGATAGTCACCGATAATACGTCCACGTCCATACGCATCTGGAAGACCAGTAATAACACCTGATTTACGAGCCGCTTTCATTTCTGGTGTGTATGCATCAAATACACCTTGATTATGAGTTTTACGCCAGTCTCTGAAAATCTTGCTAAGTTCTTTATCCATTTCATATCCATACGCTTCACAAGCTTGTTCTGCCATACGAATACCACCATATGGTTGTAAAGAACGTTTAAATGGTTTATCAGTTTGGAAACCGACCACTTTTTCAATATCTTTATTTAAATATCCTGGTTCATGTGATGTAATAGAAGAAACAATTTTTGTATCCATATCAAGAACGCCACCGTTTTCACGTTCCTTTGTTGTTAAATCCATTACTTGATCCCAAAGTTGTTTCGTTGCTTCAGTTGCTTCCGCTAAGAAAGAGTCTTCTCCCTCGTAAACGTTTACATTATTTAAAATGAAATCGCGAACATCAATCTCTGCTTTCCATTTTTCACCTTTAAAGTTTTCCCACGCGCTTTTTACATTTTCTAATACTTGAGTCATCCTAATCTCCTCCATTTTTGATTAGTACAGGACTACGATTTTTTATATAACAGCTTACACACTTAGAATACTACTTTTTTTCGGAAGTGGATGAAATAGTTGTGACATGTTTGTGAAATGTTGAGCAAACTACTACATACATAGTGTTAACCTCATATAAAACTCTTTATAATTAACCCTTTCTTTAATTGTATTTTTTTGGTATTCTTATATACGAGTCCTATTTTGTAATATAAGAACGATACCCATTGTAGAGCTGTAATACTCTTATCTCCTAATCTGTTATAGTTTTTATAACAGAGCAAAAAAGTGTACATACGTTGTACACTTTTTTTGTTACCACTATAAAACATCTCTTTTTCTATTTCCATCGTAAAATCCACCACGACTGTTTGTTAATGCAATTAATTGCTCTAATCCTTCTATATGATCACCAATAATTCGAAGGACAGCTGGAGGATGACCTATTTTTGCGAAATGTTCACTGGGACGAATACGGTTCATCTTATCAACATCGACACGACTTACACAAGCGATTTCAAAACCTGAAAGTACAGCTTTAACTTGTGCTACACAAGGTGACAATAATGATTTATACCCTATTTCCTTCAAACAAGTACGACTAAACGCATTAGGTACAGCAATAAGAGAGCCTACTCCTAAATCTTTTCTATCACAAGCTAAATTTAATGCATATTTAAATGCTGTTACAAGATGAAGTGGTACTCTCAAATCTAAATAATGATTTAAATCATTTAATGCGACATCCGTTCCATCTGCAATAGCTTTTGCAAAGGGATATAGCTCACTAGCTGGAATAACAAAGTCACCGTCTATAAATAAAACAATTTCTCCTTTTGCAAAATAAGTTCCAAGCGAACGCCCCACATCGTTTCCAAGTGCTTCTTTATACACAATTGTTGTTGCTCCCTTGTCTTTTGCAATTGTTGCCGTTTTATCGGACGAACCATTTACAACAACGATGATTTCAAAAGGTTCAATTTTGCGAAGCTCTTCTATAACGTTTCCAATTGTCTTCTCTTCATTTTGCACAGGAATAATTACCGATAATTGCTCTCCTTTATACAAATTAGATGTAACGCCCCATCCTTGATAAAAATCTTCAAAATTTAGAGTATGATAGACACTCTCTCTTTTCCTATTTCCATCATAATATCCTCCGCGCCCATCGCTGCCTAATATCCGCTCTGCTACAGCTTCTATATGATCACCTATCATTCGTTTTTCAGATTGAGAAAGATCCGTGCCATATGCAGCATGCTCGAATGGACGAAATTTATTTGGCGTAATAACGTCAATTGCACAATGACGACTAATTCTCCATTTACTTTGTGCTAGGCGTAGATGAGCCACAATAGGATTAACAAAACATTCGTCTCCAATACTTTGCACAACTTCCTTCGTCAGCGCATGAGGTACAGATAATAAAGAATCAATTTTTAATTCTTCACGCTCTAACATTGCATTTAATATTTGGCGCCATACTGTCACGGAGTGCGGTTTTTGTTTCTTTAAAAATAATGCGTCCAAATTATTTAAAACGATGTCCGCCTGATCATGTAAAATCGGATTAAGGAATAATTGTAATTTTGAAGTTTGAATAGCAAAATCTCCATCTACAAACAGTAATACATCACCTATCGCATGTTTTGCACCAACTGCGCGTCCAACGTCGTTACCAAGTGACTCTTTATGCTGGATTACTGTACATCCTAAGCTCTCAGCAATCGCTTCTGTACCATCATTACAACCATTTGCTACTACAATAATCTCTACTGGATTCAATGGTTTTACCGATTGAACCACATCTGAAATCGTATCCACTTCATTACATACGGGAATAATAACTGATAACGACTTAGCCATTGTTTTCTTCACGAAACCATTTAATAGTTTCTTTCAATCCTTGTTCCCACGTTACTTTCGCTTGAAACTGAACGAGTTCTCTTAATTTCGTTACGTCTGGTCTTCTATTTGGAATCTCTTCAAATCCATGTGGATATACTTCCTCAAATGGAACGTGCACAATTTTGGAAATAGACTTCGTTAATTTTTTTATATCTTCCGCTACTACCCTTATATTTTTTTCATTCTCAGAACCTATATTAATAATTTCACCATTTACCTTCTCATCCATTGCACGAATTGTTGCCTCGACCGCATCACTTACATACGTAAAGCAGCGTGTCTGCTTTCCATCTCCATACACGAGAATATCGTCACCTTGCAAAGCCGCACGAATAAATCGTGGAATTACTCCTGCGTACGGACCATCTTTCGCTCTTGGACCATAAATATTAAAATAACGAACAATCGTTACAGGTAACCCTTCTAATGCGTACCCTAAACATAATGTTTCCTCTAACGTTTTACAAATTGCATAACTCCAACGTATTTTGGAAGTTGCACCGTATAAACGATCTCCTTCTTCAGAGAATGGCGGCTCTCCCTTTCCATATACTTCAGAAGTAGATGCAAATACTACTTTCTTCTTCCCTTTTAACGCTGCTTGTAAAATATTTCTCGTTCCATCGAAATTTGTTTCAATAAGCTCTACACTTTTTTCCATTGTAGTTTTGACTCCCAAAATTGCAGCTAAATGAAACACCACATCATGTTGATTCACTAATTCATAAATTGAATTTTTATCTAAAACGCTTATTGGAATAACCCGGAGCTCTTTCATTAACTCATTATGATATTTATTTTTTCCTTTATAGAAGTTATCCACAATAGTAACTTCATAACCTCTTTTCACCAACTCTTCAGCTAAATGCGAACCAATAAATCCTGCTCCACCTGTAATTAAACATTTTTCACTCATACACTCACCTTCTTTACGATTCCACGTGTATCTATTAATCGCTCAATCCCTTTAAAAAGATTCCAATCGATGCTAGAGTGATCCGTTACAATTAAAATACAATTTGCTTGTTTAATTCTTTGTTCATCTAATGGAACAGATTGATATAGTGTATCTCCAATTTTCGCTGTAGAAATATACGGATCATGATATTCTATCTTGTATCCTTCTTTTATTAATAATTGAATAATTGGCAACGCCGGTGATTCTCTCAAATCATTTACATCTTTCTTATATGCAATCCCTACTATTAAAACCGTTGCGGGTGATTGCACCACACCTTTTACTTTCTCGATTATTTTCGCTGGCATTTCTTCATTAATTACATGTGCTGCCTCAATTAATTGACTAATTGCTCCAGCCTTTCTTATTCTCCATTGAAAATATAAAGGATCTACCGGAATACAGTGTCCTCCTATTCCTGGTCCTGGCCAATACGGAGTAAATCCAAACGGTTTTGTAGATGCCGCTTCAAGCACCTCATAAAAATTAATATTCAAACTTTCACAAAGTATATTTAACTCATTTACTAATGAAATATTAACTAAGCGCTGAATATTTTCAAATAACTTACACATCTCGGCCACTTTCGGAGAGCTAACTGGAACGACTACATCAAATATAGTGCTATACAAATCCTGTACTTTTTGTTTACACTGCTCGGTTTGTCCACTAATAACTTTTGGAATCGTTTCAACTGAATACTGGCTATTCGCTGGATCAATTCGCTCTGGAGAATACCCAATATAATAATCTTCTCCTACCTTTTTACCTGTTTGAGAAATAATAGGAATGATAACTTCCTCCAGTGTACCTGGATATGTGGAGCTTTCAAAAATGAAGGTTTGTCCTTCTTGAAGGTGTTGTTGTATATAATGGGAGGCTGAAACGAGTGCACTTAAATCGGGTTCTTTATTCTCATTAATTGGCGTTGGCACAGTCACAATAACATACTCACTATTTTGGAACTCCACAACACCTTTATCTGGTGTATTTACTATTAATTTTCTCTCGTTCAATAAATTTTGTAATACGTTAGAAGAAACATCAGGAATATAACTTTCTCCTTTAATTATTGATTCTATCTTCCTAGTATCTTTATCTAATCCAAGTACAGCATGTCCTCTTTCTGCAAAAAGGACCGCTAAAGGAAGGCCAACATATCCTAATCCAATAATGGTTACTTTACTACTAGCATTCATCTATATTCTCTTCTTCCCTTCTCAATTGTAGTATTATATCTCTATCCCTTTCTCCGTCTGTAAAACTCCCGCGCCCATTCGTATGTTGTAATAAATAAGCAATCGCCTCAAGCTGATCTCCGAAAATACGATCGAATGCAGGAATTCTTCCATTTACAAACCCATGTTGCTCTGGACGTACTCGATTTGTTTTTATAACATCTACAAATTCCACTGCTGTAATAGAGCATTCTTCTAAAATAGCTTTCATTTGAGCTAGTGGTGGAATGATAAGGGAATCATATCCAATTTTCTCTATTACCTTTTTATGCATAGCATGTGGCACTGCCGTTAATGAGTTGTTCCATAAATCTGGTCGTTTCGCTACCAAATTCACGAAATATTTCCCCATACTAATTGGATCTGCCGGGTGAAACATATCTAACAAACATTGCAAATCATTTAACGCCACATCATTTCCGTCTTCAATAGCATGCAAAAATGGAATTAGCTTTTTTGCCGGAATAGCAAAATCACCATCAACAAATAAACAAATATCTGCCGTAGCATGCATAGCCCCTATCGCTCGTGCTACATTATGTCCAAGTGCCTTCGCGAATTCAACTACAATAACATTCTCTAGCTTTGCTTGTTTAATTGTCTCGGCATCTGCTCCATTCGCAACAACTATAATTTCATCTACACCTGCCTTTTTCACTTCCTGTATGACAGATCTTATAGTCATTTTTTCTTCTGATACGGGTATAATAGCACTGTATTTCGCTTTTTCCTTTTGTAATAAAACTGGTTTATACTTCCCTATAAACTCTCTATCCCTGTTTCCCTCCGAAAAACCGCCACGTTTACCATATGTTTCGATTACGTATTGCAAAGCACACAAATGATCACCCATAATACGACTAGTCGCCTTCGGATAAGGAGAACCAGGTGATGTACCCGTATGCACAGGACGAACCTTATTCGTGTGAATTACATCGACCGAAGCCATATCGGCAATATCTACTCCTCTAGACATCGCCATCGCTTGAAATAGTGCTGGATCTGCTAAATTCCACCACCCAAGATTCTCAATAACATCCCGATTCATCGCATGTGGAATTGCGATTAAAGAACCAACAACAAGCTCTTTTTTATTCAAATAACGATTCAACATGAATTTTCCAACTGTCGTATAGTGTGGTCTCATCTTTAAATAAACAGACCATGTTAAATTATTCACAACAATTTGATGCCCTTGCTGAACTCCTTTCACGAAACGTTGTAGCTCTTTACTCTCAATAACGATGTCACCATCTAAAAACAATACAATTTCACCTTTTGCTTCTCTAGCTCCAATTGCCCTTCCTACATCATTACCAAGAGAATGTTTATAATAAATTACATGGCAACTATGCTGTAATGCGACTTCATTCGTTCCATCTGTCGATCCATTATCTACTACAATAATTTCATACGGCTTCAGCTTCTCCACTTCTACTAAAACTTGTGATAAAGTACTTGCTTCATTATGCGCTGGAATAACAACTGATATTCTCATACTTGTATCACTCTTACCCTTCCAAGCGAACATAAGCAATAATAGGAATACGCACAAGTACATCTTCAGGTGGTCCATAAGAAGGAGATGTACGAACACTTACTGCCCCGTCCGTCACAGATAAAAGAATACCTGCAACAATTTCGGCCGCTGTCACAACTTGCACTAATTCACCAACATGGTTACGCAATTCATCAGTAAATAACATATATAAGTCTCCTTTCTTACACTTCTTTCATTGATATAATACTTGTAAATGGTAATAAAACTTCAGTTCCTATTCCTTCTTGCAGCGTTAAGAAATCGTCACCAACTGCTACAATAACACCTGTTAACTGTCCAACTGTCACAGTAATTTCTACGTTTTTACCTAAATATTGCTTTGCAATTTCCTTAAAAGGTGATGTATTGCATTCTTTTAAAATGTTACAAATAATAGATTGAAATTGACTTGATTCTATAAACTCTTCCGTAGCTTGCTTAGAATTTCTTTGAATAAATCTCGCAAAGTTTTGTGAAAATAAAAGTCGTTCCACAGCAGGCAGTAACTTGTCATCTAAAAAATAGCCTAATTGTCTATTAAACAGTCTGGATAATTTATGCCAATATTTTCTGAACAGACACATATGCTTCTCCTCCTATTATTTTTAAAGTATAAAAATTTACATCCATACATCTTAATGTATACAAAACGGCTTTTTTTGTGATAGGTAAGACATACATTTTATAGAACATATTCATTATTTTTGTATTACATTAAGTAATAATTGTAGATATATTTCCTGAGCATGAAAAAAGACTATCCAAAAGGATAGCCTCTTACACTTCAATATTCCGCAACATCGTATAAATGTCGTTATTCACTTTACCAAATGATTTAATGTTATTTTGAATGTTAGATAATAAAACCACATATACACTACCATTTTTACTAAAACCATTTAAGCAATTCCAACCTGGCATTACACCGTGATTTGAATAGCTTCCTGGATCTACATACCAGCCAAATCCATAATCCTTTTTCACGGCTGTAAACATTTGATTATAACTCTCTTTTGAAATTAATTTTCCAGAAAAGAGTGCTTCATTAAATAAATATAAATCATGCGCGCTCGTATATATATCACCACAACCATATAGTTGTGACATGCTCGGAATATTAGGTGTTGTCATATTGTTATTCACTATTTTATAACCCGTTGATGGGAATCTTGTTTGTTCCAACGCTGTACCGAAACCAGATTGTTTCATACCCGCAGTCGCAAAAATATGTTGTTTTATATATTCTTCGAGCGACTGTCCACTTACCTTCTCAGCAATGTAAGCAAGTATAGAGTAGTTCGAATCGGAATACTTCCATTTCTCTCCTGGACTCCCGATACGCTTTTGATTTCCTATCCGCTTTATCAGTTCTTCACGAGAAATATCCTCTTTTCCCTGCTCATATTCCGGAATGCCTGATGTATGTGTTAATAGATGTTTTAACTGAATGCTATTACCTTGAGGAAAGTCTGGAATATACTTTGCAACTGTATCCTCTACTTGTAACTTATTTTGATCTTTGAGTTGCATAATAGCAGTCGCCACAAATGCTTTTGAAATAGAACCAATATAAAAGGTCGTCTCTGAATTATTCGGCACTTGCTTCTCTTTATTAGCCATGCCGTATCCTTTATTCACAAGAACTTTCCCATTCTTCACAATAACAGCTGTCCCACTAAATCCCATGCTCTGTAAATATTGATCCAATTGAGCGTTTTCATTAATTTCTTGAGGCGGTCCCTCAGCAGGTTTCTCTATAACTTGCGCCTGTTTTATCTGTTCTTCCTGTTCTTTTTGTTTTCTTTGTTTTTCAGCTTCTTGCCTTTTCACTTCTTCTATCTTTTTTATCTCTTCTTGCTTCTTCATTTCTGCTGCTGCTTTTAAAGTTTCCTCTTTTTTATTATGCGCAACAATTTTTGTATACATGAAATATACAAGTGACAGTAGTAGGGCTAGAATGATTGTTCTTTTTATGTATACAATCGGACGACGTACTTTCCCATTAACAGTATTTTTTTCCTGATCCATGATTACCTTTTTCCCCTTATTTACCGATAATTTAATTCATCTACACAAGACTTATTTCAAATCATTTCCGCAGATTATGGACACTCCATTTTATGTCATCACTACTGTATCACGCACCGAACATATTACCAACCTATATGTTCAAAAAAGAAAAAGAAAATTTATAAAAGTAAGATTCCCTTTAAAAAATTAACAAAAAAAGAGGATATCCTGTAAAAGACTGTTGTTATCAATCTTTTTGGATATCCTCTTATCTAACTATTTACACGTGTTTTTTCATATCATCGGCAACAGATTCAACATTTGTACCTACGATAACTTGTACACTTGTGTTACTTAATTTCATAACGCCTTTTGCACCTGCGCGTTTTAATGCTGGTTCATTTACTAAACCTGCATCTTTCACTTGTAAGCGTAAACGCGTTGCACAGTTATCAATAACTGTTAAGTTTTCTTTTCCACCTAAAGCTGCTACGTAAGTTTCACCAATTGAACCTGCAACTGGTGCATCACCCTCTTCAGCTAACTCATCTTCATCTTCATCTTCATCTTCACGACCAGGAGTTTTCAAGTCGAACTTCTTAATTAAGAAGTAGAATACTACAAAGTAAATTGCTGCGTAAATTAAACCGATTCCTGCTAGTAACACTGGTTTTGTTGCAATACCAAAGTTTAAGAAGTAATCAATTGCACCGGCACTAAATGTGAAACCATCGTGAATGCCAAGTGATGTTGTTACGAATAAAGATATACCTGTTAACACGGCATGAATACCATATAATAATGGTGATAAGAACATGAATGAGAATTCAATAGGTTCTGTAATACCAGTTAAGAATGAAGTTAATGCTAGGCCACCTAACATACCTGTAACCATTTTACGTTTTTCTGGTTTAGCAGCTGCAATCATTGCGAAACATGCTGCTGGTAAACCGAACATCATAACTGGGAAGAAACCAGTCATAAACATACCTGCTGTTTTGTCCCCTGCAAGGAAACGAGCGATATCACCATTTACAACATTACCTGCTGCATTTGTAAAGTCACCAAATACGAACCAGAAGTATGTGTTCATTACGTGGTGTAAACCAATTGGGATTAATAGACGGTTTAATAGACCGAATAGACCTGAACCAATTGCACCTAAATTAACAATTCCATGAGCTAATGCATCGATGCCATTTTGAATTGCTGGCCAAATTTGTGCGAATAGAATTCCTAATATTAGCATCACAACCGATGTAACAATTGGAACGAAACGTTTTCCAGCAAAGAAACCTAACCATTCTGGAAGTTTAATTTTATGGAATTTATTATAAAGGAATCCTGCTATAACACCGACAATAATACCACCTAAAACTTTCATATCCACTTTAGTCGATAATTCGGCTGCCTTAGATACTTGTGTCATTGTATCTGCAAGCTTAGATGGATCTACATTTGCGCTATTACCTATTAAATCTTGAACTTTACCTAATTTATCTTGTAATTCTGCAGCAGAATATCCCTTACTAAGTGCATCAATACTGTTTTTCATAACCAGATAACCAATTGCACCTGCAAGACCTGCGGCACCACTACCATCAACTGAAAGACCGATTGCAATACCGATTGCAAAAATAAGTGCTAAATTATCAAAAACAGCTGCACCGGCCTGTGCCATAACAGGAATATCAAATACATCTGGTTGCCCTAAACGAAGCAATAATCCTGCTGCTGGTAGCACTGCGATTGGAAGCATTAACGCTTTACCAATACGTTGTAAAAACTGCAACATTTTAATTCCCCCTATCAAATTTATGAAATCGTTATCATTATAAGTACGCCTTAGAAAACGCTTTCTATTTACATAACCATAATAACATATAGTTGTATAGATGTGTAGTTTTTATTTCCGAACTTTTTATGGATAAATCTCCTATTTCCAAACTGTTATATAAAAGGAAAATTTCCCTTTTATAACACGGAATAATCGAAACTGAAGACTCACTATAGAACATCCAACTTTCGTTTTATCATTCCACTTTTTCATGTTATTATTTATTTCCGAGCATATCGGGAAAAGTAAACTTAGTTAATTCGAAATAGGAGCGTTGGTACTATGCAGTGCATTGAAACAAACAACTTACAGCAGTTGTTAGAACAAGTAAAACCATATACGAAAAAAGGAAAACTTGCTACTTATATCCCCGAACTAGGAAATGCAAATCCAAATGATCTAGGGATTGCCATTTTCCATAAAGAAACAGAATATATCCATGCTGGTAACTCACAAACACTATTTACTCTTCAAAGTATTTCTAAAGTAATTACACTTGCTCTTGCCCTTTTAGACCGTGGTGAAGAATATGTATTTTCTAAAGTTGGAATGGAACCAACTGGTGACCCATTTAATTCTATTATTAAGCTTGAAACAACAAGTTCTTCCAAGCCTCTTAATCCAATGATTAATGCGGGTGCATTAGCTATTACAAGTATGCTAGCTGGTAATGATAACGAGGAGAAGATGGAACGCATTCTTCAATTTGTGCGTGATATAACAGACAATCCTACTATTAGTTATTCTTCTAAAGTTGCCACTTCTGAATTAGAAACAGCTTACTTAAACCGTTCACTTTGTTACTATATGAAACAAAATGGCATCATCGATAACGATATTGAAGAACTTATGGATTTATATACGCGTCAATGTGCAATTGAGGTTAACTGTATCGACCTAGCACGTATTGGTTTAATCTTTGCAATGGATGGATATGATCCTTATAAAAAGAAACAGATCATCCCTAAACATATTACGAAAATTTGTAAAACATTTATGGTTACTTGCGGGATGTATAATGAATCTGGTGAATTTGCAATTCGTGTTGGAATCCCTGCAAAAAGTGGTGTAGCGGGCGGCATTTTCGGCTGCGTAAAAGGCGAAATGGGAATCGGTATTTTCGGACCAGCTTTAGATGCAAACGGAAATAGTATCGCTGGTTTTAAAATTCTTGAATTACTTTCTGCCCAAGAAGGTTGGAGTATGTTTTAATTTAGAAGTTATCCTGCTATATTGGCAGGATTTTTTATTTCACAAAAAATCCGTTCTACTAGGCATCAACACAATTCAAAAAACAGTAATAAAAGTTCTCTTTATTATGCATATTTGCTCCCCCCTCCTGAATAATATAGTACAACCTAGCGCTGTATGTGGAGGTGTAAAAGATGAAACTCATATTTCAAATGGAGAAACAACCTGTTCTCGAAAAAACAATTCTTCTTTTTATATTGAGTATTGTAGAAAGTTTGAAACTAAAAGTTGTTTCACTCGATGAATCTCACCGATACATATTCAATTTAGAAGTGCTTGAACTATTAATGGATCGGAACATCGATGATCAAGTATTAGAACTTATTCATTTCGGAATGGGACTTGAAGACATTTACCATGTACTTCCCGAAGAACTTGAGCATAGTATTGAAGAACTGAAATGGCTTTGTATTCAAGTTTTAAGTGAGTACAGTATGCATGATGAAGAATGTGCACAACTAATTGAAGATATACGCTAAAAAGCACCTATACAGGTGCTTTTACTTTTTTAAACCTTTTTACACCAAAGATTTGTATAATACTTACAATCTTTCATTACCGTGAAAAGATTTCACGTCGATATATGCAATTTTTTAGTGTATTTCCAAGGAAATACTCGAATACTGTTTTCCCTATCCTTCTTACAACAATTGATCAATTCCAATAAGAATTAATAACACACCTGCAATTATAGTTGCCCATTTCCCTAAGTATTCAGCTAAAAATCTTTTACCAACATACGTAAAACCACTAATACAAATAAAACTAAAAACTCCAGAAATACATGCCGTAAGCCAAAGATTTAAATTTGTTACTCCAGCATCAAATCCACCTGCAATATTGTTTATGGACAATGCAACTCCTAAAACAATTGCTTCAGAAAAACTAATTGTTTTAGAACCATCAAAATCTGCTTTTTCTGGATTACGTAAAACCTCCATAAGTACACTACTATCTTTAGATTCTACGGTATCTTTTTGACTCAAGAAAGGCTGACATAAAATAAACACCCCGATTATTCCTAAAACGACTGCTCCAATAATGTTTGCTGTGAACTCTGAAATAAATAATGCGATCCAATTCCCAAAAAATCCAGCTAGTAAAGTAAATAAAAATCCAAAAAATGCGATGATAAAATTGTTAAGCCACGAAATTCGAATTTTACGAATGCCATATGCAATCCCAACACCTGCATTATCTAAATTAGACGCAATCCCGATTAAAAAAATTGAAAATAAACCTGCCGTACTCATCGTACAGTCACCCCTTTTCTCACTTTTCGTTGCATATTATGAAAATGTTGAGCAACTGTGCCTGTCTGTTTCATATACTTGTAATAAATGCTCAACATTTTTTCAACGATAGACAATAGAAAAGGAGTGCCTACATTATGCCCAATGAAAATCCAAATGAGCGGCTCGGTAAATTAATAAAGAAACTGTTAAAGGAGCGCGCTCTATCTATGCGCCAACTAGGAACACTTACAAATATTGATCCTGCAACAATTTCAAGAATAATTAATGGCAAACAACAACCGAAGCAAAACCATTTACAAAAATTCGCAAACTGTCTACAAGTTCCACCGCAATTATTACTTGATGAAATGTACCCTAACTCTCCACACATAAATAAGGAAAAAGCAGATATGTACACATCTCTCGATACAATTCAACAAACATTACAATCCTCTAACCTATTCGACTTCGAATACACAACAACTCGTGTAAAACAAGAACTTGAAAATTACGAGCGCTATGCTCAAACTACTGAAGGCGAAAAGCGTATTCACGAGAGTTTCAAAAGTAAAATAGAACAAATTGATAGTGCTGGTCCTTTCATTGAGCAATTAACAAATATGTACCAACAATTTTGTACAGAAACCATTTCAACCGAAGAGCGTGCAATTATTGGGGGTGCCTTACTATATTTCATTTTATCAACAGACATTATCCCCGATTATCTTTTTCCAATCGGCTATTTAGATGATGCGATTGCCGTTGAATTAGCTAAAGAGAAATTAATTGAAATAAAACGAAAAACATAGAAAAATAAAGAACTATTTCAGTTGTTTATGTTCAACTCTGAAATAGTTCACTAAAAAAGCGTACAAGTACATACCTGTACAAATTCAATATACTAATCTATTTTTTTGTATGACACCATTCATATATGAACGCTGTTATTACTTTTGTAAATTCAATTAACTGCTCAACTTCAACTTTCTCATTTATTGAATGAGCTTCTTCTAATGTACCTGGTCCGTAAATAACAGCTGGAATGTTAAACTCACTAAACCATCCGCCATCAGTTACCGTTGCTGACATATCTAAAATTGCATTTTTAGATAAAATAGATTCATGTACTGAACTTAGCGTTTTGACAGCAACATGTTCGCTATCTACTTCTAAAGAAGGAAAAATTTCGCCACGATCCACAATCATTGATTCCCCGCCCCACTTAAATTGTGGTGGGTTCTCTCTTAACCATGGATCTGCTGCTGCCACTTTTCCTAAATACTCTTCTATTTCTTCTATTATTTGTTCATGCGTTTCATTTGGATAAAAATGTACGGTTATCCACAATCGGCACTCATCCGCAATAAATGCCGCATGACGTCCTCCTTCAATAACAGCTGGATTAATTGTTGTTGTTCCAGATGGATAGCCTTCATATGTTTTCATGACTGCCCAATGACGCTCTAATTCTTGTAAGCTTTGGACAATCTTCATCATTTTCTCAATCGCACTCGCTCCAAATAGACGTCCTCCAGCATGGATCATTTGTCTACGTGTTGCATCATGAAACGTTTGCGGGCTTTTCACTGTAATCCATCCAGTAATTACGCCGCCCTGCCCTTGCATATGTAAATTACTTGTATCAACTACTACTGCAAAATCAGCATCATAACCACGCTTACAACATTGAAGTGTCCCTGCTTCTCCTACTTCTTCGCCAATTACCGATTGAAAAATTAAATCCCCAGGTAATTCAATCCCCGCTTCTTCTAAAAGTTGAATAGCAAATAAGGCTCCAGCTAGTCCACCTTTCATATCTGCCGCGCCTCTCCCAACTAACCAACCATCTTTTATAAACGGCTCAAACGGATTTGTTTCCCACAGCTCGTCCTTTGATACTTCTGCAACATCTATATGTCCATTAATAATGAGACTTTTATGTGACTCACTTGCTGTCCCCTTTTTCACTCCAACAACATTCGGATCATTTGGATATACATCCCATTTATCAATACTAAAATTTCGTTTTTTTAGAAACTCCGCAACAAATTCTTGCGCCTCATTTGTATTTCTTGCTGGTGGTGCTGGTGTTTCAAAGCGAATTAAAGCTTTTGTAAGTTCTAGTAGCTCGTCTTTTCGTAAATCCATCTGTTTTAATAGCTGTGAGACTTCTTGATTCATTGCTAATTCCCCTTTGCATACGTAGTATGTTTCCAAATTTATTTTCACAAAAAAAGAGACTGTTTACAATCTTACAGTCTCCAAATTAATCACTATTATAAACTTTCTAATTCGGTTGTATTTGTCTTTTCAATATGTTCTACTTTACTTCTCTTATTTCTAGTAGCACGATAAAACAGTAAACAAACAATCATAAATGGAATACCACAATACAATGCCATTCTTTGTTCTGGAATAAAAGCCATAGCTACAATTACTGTTAAATTTAATACTAAAGCAAGAATTGGAACAAATGGATACAATGGTGTTTTAAATTTTAAGTCCTTAATATCCCCGCCTTGCTTCAAATATGTCCTTCTAGCCAATAAATTTGAAAGAGCAATAGATGCCCAAACTAATATTGCTCCGAACCCTGCAATTGAAAGAAGCCATAAATAAACTGTATCTTCCGCATAAATACCTGATAGTAATGAGAGACACCCTACAAACGTACTTACAATCAATGCATAAATAGGAACACCGTTTTTAGATAACTTACCAAAAATCGGGCTAATCATTCCTTGATTAGACATAGACCATAGCATACGGGAAGTTGCATATAATCCTGAATTCGCAACTGATAGTACAGCTGTAATAATAACGAAATTTATAATATCAGCCGCATAAGGAATACCAATTTTATCAAATACAACTACGAATGGACTTTCTATCACTCCTGCTTGCTGCCAAGGAAATAGTCCCGCAAGAATAAAAATAGATAGTACAAAGAAAATAAGTATGCGCCAAACTGTATTATTAATTGCCTTCGGGATAGTTTTCTCTGGATTTTCACTCTCACCAGCTGCAATACCGACTAGTTCTGTTCCTTGGAAGGAAAAATTAACTGCAATCATCGTAATTAAAATGGCTGATAATCCATTTGGGAACAATCCACCATAATCAGTAAAGCTAGAAAACATCGGCGCTGGTTCATTTCCTTTCATATCTAGAAAACCAAACATTGCTGCCCCGCCCAAAATGATAAATGCAATAATTGTAATTACTTTAATACTTGCAAACCAGAATTCAACCTCCGCAAAACTTCTTGAAGATAACGCATTAATAACAAAGAGCAATACGGCAAACACTACGCACCAAATCCATGATGATACATCTGGAAACCAACGTTTCATTAATATACTAACTGCAATTAATTCAATGCCTATCGTAGCCGTCCAGTTTAGCCACGACATCCATCCCACTACATAACCCGCTGCAGGTGAAATATGTTTTGTAGCATATGTTTGATACGATCCTGCATCAGGCATCGCAACCGCTAACTCTCCAAGACAGAGCATCGTTAAATACATAACAAATCCACCGACAAGATACGCTACAATCGCTCCTCCAGGTCCAGCTTCATGAATTGTATAACTGGATCCTAAAAAAAGCCCAGTACCAATAACCCCTCCGAGTGCAATCATAAATATGTGCCGACTTTTCAATTCCCTTTTTAATCCTTGGTTTTGATCCATCATATAAATCCCCCCTTTTCACTTAGCAAACCCTTTTAATGTAAGCGTTTTTAAAACCCTTCATAGTAAAAATAATTATTAAAAAGTGCAAAATACATATTACTACTATTAATCACTACCTGTTATTAAAAGGTCATCCCTCACTGTTATTAATAATTTTTGATCAGCAATAGCTTCTCCTTCTACCACTTCTAATGATTCAATATAACCACTGATTCCCACTTTAATTTCTACTTTCTGTTTATCTATCGTTTCAATTAACGCTAATTTTTCCCACTCATATACGTAAGAACTTTCAGTAACAAATAATTTCTCTACTTTCCCGTAACAAGGACTATACACGCCTTCTACAACCGTCTTCACTTTATAAATTCCTCCCTCTTATTAATTGGCACTGAAACGTTGCATAACCTATAAAGATTCCTAATCCCCCTACTCTTTAAATTTAGAGATCTCAACTACTATTCATGCAAAATACGTACCAACCTCAATATCTATGTAAAATTAGGATTTCTTACGAAAAAAATCTGCATAACCGCAAAATTTTTCTATCATTTGAAAAGTTTTAAGAGAAAATAGCAAAAAAATTTTGCGATTTTATGAGAATTTTAATAAAATTATAAAAAATCAGTCTTCATATGGTATAACGAGGAGAAGATAATACATGCATACAGAAGAAATCAATTTTAAAAAGATTATTGAAATGAATGTGCTATACGAAACTTTACTCAATGAACTCGATATCGGGATCCATATTATTAATGAGGAAAGTAAAACGATTATCTATAACCGTAAAATGATGGAAATTGAATCAATGGATCGCTTAGATGTGCTATATAAAAATCCTTTAGAAGTATTTGCATTTGAAGAAAATAAAAATAGTACTCTTATAGAGGCTTTAAAACTTGGAAAAACAAACAAAAATATAAAACAAACGTATTTTAACAATAAAGGACAAGAGATTACGACGATTAACGATACTTTTCCTATAATAGAAAATGGAAAAATTAAAGGCGCTATTGAAATTTCAAAAGAGATTAGTCATTTAAAGCAAACAATGAAAACGAACCTTTCTCGAAAACAAAATACTAAGTTTACCTTTGATCACATAATTGGTGATTCTAGAGCTATTCAATCGGTCATTGCAGAAGCAAAGAGAGTAATACGTACATCCTCCTCCATACTTATCATCGGGGAAACAGGGACCGGTAAAGAGCTATTTGCGCAAAGCATCCATAATGAAAGCAAGCGTTCAACAAAGCCATTCATTTCGCAAAACTGTGCCGCTATACCAGAAACCTTAATGGAAAGTTTACTATTTGGTACAAATCGAGGTGCTTTTACAGGAGCAATAGATAAACCTGGTTTATTTGAAGAGGCAAATGGCGGGACTTTGTTATTAGATGAAATCAACTCATTAAGCCCAGCACTTCAAGCTAAATTGCTGCGGGCTATACAAGAGAAAACAATACGAAGAATTGGGGGGGCGCAAGAAAAAGAAATTGATGTTCGTATTATAGCAACTATTAATGAAGATCCTCTTGAAGCCATAGCACACAATCGATTAAGACAAGACTTATATTACCGATTAAGCGTTGTTACTTTATGTCTTCCACCTTTACGGGAACGAAAAGAAGATATTGCATATCTTGTTCAACACTTTATTGAAAAATACAATATCCAATTTGAACTTAGCGTAAAAGATGTAGATTTAAACGTAAATAACTTCTTTTATAAATACGATTGGCCCGGTAATATTAGAGAATTAGAACATATAATTGAGGGTTCAATGAACTTGATAGAAGATGAAAATATCATTACAGCGTTTCATATGCCAACGCACTTTCGCGAACTAGCAAAAAAGGAACTGAATATGCAGACTCCGCTAACTAGTCACAATACTGATACGCCACAAACTTTAAAACGTATAATCGAAGAAATGGAAAAGAAATATATCCATCAAATTCTTAAAGAAAATAAAGGTAATATCTCACAAGCCGCAAAATTTTTAGGATTGAGTAGACAAAACTTACAATATCGAATTAAAAAATTGCACTTACACATATGAAATGAATCTTTCTCCAAGTGTAAAGAAACTGGTAAAATATGTTATAATAAACGTATAATATGCTAGAAAGGGGCAATGTATATGAGTAATGATAAGAAGTTGAAGTTATTACACTACTTAGGTCTTTTCCCTACCATTCTATGTATAATGCTATTCATTGATATGAGCAGCTTTCCTCATGCAAAGCTCTTAGGCACAATTAGCGGCTCCTTTGCAGCTATTATGCTTGCTGCTTTTTGGAATTTGAAGCTACGTATGAAGAAAGAGAAATCTTCTTAATTTCAGAGTGCAAAAAAATCGAGCCTTATCAGCTCGATTTTTTTACTTATTATTAAAATTCAACATTCTCCAAATACAATCCACTCGCCTCAGCAAGACAATTAATTTGATTACGTTGTTTTTCCTCTAAAATGTTTGGAATTGCGTCCGCCTCTAATTGCCCTAATCCAACTTCAATTAATGCTCCAACAATTTTCCGCACCATGTTATGAAGGAATCCGTTACCACTTACTCTAATTTGTACAAATCCTGATTCTTCGGAAACATCAAGTGTATACACTTCTCGAACCATAGATTTTTTCTTAGACTTTGCATTTGAAAAGGCAGTGAAGTCATGTGAACCAACTAAATGTTTCGCAGCTTCTTTCATGCTTTTCACATTTAATTGTTTATTCACGTGCATGCTGTATTTACGCATAAATGGGTTCGTATGCTCTTCATTCCAAATTTTATAAAGATATGTTTTTGCTTTAGAATTGTAACGAGCATGGAAACGATCTGGTACTTCTTCTACACTCGTAATACTAATATCATTTGGTAAATATTGATTTAAATACTTTTTCACTTTATGTTCTACTAACTTCTCATCACTTTGAAAGTTAGCTACTTGATTCAAAGCGTGTACACCAGCATCCGTTCTACTACAGCCGATAATTTCAATTTCTTTTCCGACCATTTCAGATATTATACTTTCGATTTTCCCCTGAATCGTATTGTCATTATTACCAAGACGTTGCCACCCTTTATAACGCGCACCATCATATTGAATCGTCAATTTATAATTGTTCATTATATTCTCCTTACTTCCATTCGCTAAATAAAATATACCCTCACATAGCTCTTGCTTTGTGAGGGACATCTCCTTATTAAATGTTACTTTCTAACAAGTTTCACTACATTTTCTACATGAGCTGTATGCGGGAACATATCAACTGGTTGTACATACTCCACTTCATAGCTCTCCATTAATGTTTCCACATCACGTGCTAATGAGGAAGGGTTACAAGACACGTAAACAACTTGTTTCGGTTTCACTTTTAAAATCGTTTCAAGTAATTTATCATCACAACCTGTACGCGGTGGGTCGACAACAATGACATCTGGACGCCAGCCTTCTTTTACCCACTTTGGTAACCATTGTTCCGCTTTACCAGCTTCATACTTTGCATTTGTGAATCCGTGGCGTTTTGCATTTTTCTTTGCATCTTCAATCGCTTCTGGAATTACATCCATACCACGTACTTCCGCTGCATCATTCGCAAGCCAAAGTCCAATCGTACCGACACCACAATACGCATCCACAATCTTCTCGTTTCCTGTTAAAGCAGCTGCTTTTTTTGCTTCATCGTATAAAACAACTGTTTGTTCTGGATTTAATTGGAAGAATGCGCGTGCTGATAATTCAAATGATAAATCACCTAGTGTTTCTTGAATTACTTCTTTTCCAGCTAATTTAAATGTTTTATCACCGAAAATAACAGATGTTTTACGCCAGTTTACGTTTTGCATAATTGATTTAACACTTGGCATTTGTTTTTGCACTTCTGCGATAAATTGATCTTTATTTGGTAATTCTTCTTTTGTTGTAATAAGTGTGACTTGCACTTCCCCTGTTTGAACTGCAGTACGTGTCACAATTGTGCGTACTAAACCTTTTTGTTTTTTCTCATTGTAAATAGAAACATTTAATTTTTCTAATATACGTCTTACAACTTTTGTCGCTTCATTCGTTGCTTTATGTTGAATCATGCAATGAGAAATATCAATTAACTGATGTGAGTTTTGCTTATATAACCCTGTAATAACCTTTTCGTCTTTACGCCCCACTTGCAATTGACTTTTATTACGATAATGCCATGGATTTTCCATACCAAGCGTCGGACGAATTTTCTCTTCCAGACTGTTATTCATGTACTTCTCAAATGCTTGTACAACGATATCACGCTTTTGATTTAATTGTTCTTTATAATCCAAATGCTGCAATTGACAGCCACCACACTCCTCATATACTGAACATGGTGCTTTCACACGATGTGGTGAGGATTTACGAACTTTTTTCACTTTCGCTTCAGCGAAGCCACGCTGAATTTTCGTTGCTTCAGCAACAACTTCTTCTCCTGGTAATGCCCCTGGAATGAAAACAACTTGTCTCTTAAAATAACCAACGCCTTCTCCGTTAATCCCAAGACGTTTAATTGTCACAGGAAACGTTTGACCAACTTCCAACTTACTCTCTTGTTGCTTTTGTATCATTATTACACCTCTACTCTATACTTTTCCATAAATATAACGCTGCATAACTGCAATATGGTTCACACTCTTGTTTCACTTTTTCTAAAAATGCATCATCAGGCTTATTATCTAATTGAAATACACCTTGCACTGCGCGCTGAATTCCAATGTCTGCTTTTGGAAACATATTTTTCCGACCAAGCCCAAACATTAAAAAGTTTTGCACTGTCCATGCTCCAATACCCCTTATTGGTAACAATTGTGCCGATACTTCTTCTTCTGTTTCGTTTTGTATCCTTGCTAAATCTAATTTACCGCCTACAATATGTTTTGCTAATCCTACTATATATTCGGCTTTTCGCTGACTAAACTTCTGCTCTCTCAATTCTTCTATTGAAATGTTTGCTACTCTTTCTGGTGTTGGGAAAAAGAAAACGCCGTTCTTCTCTGTCCCATATCGTTTTACAAATTGATCTGTTAGCACAGTAGCAAATTTCAAATTTATTTGTTGATGAATAATACAGCGAAGAAGACAAGCGAAATAATCAAATTCTAAAATAATTGGAGTATAAGCATATGTTTCAAATAGTGGACGTAATGATGTGTTTAAAAAATGATTTTGTATATTTTGAAACGGTTCATTCCAGTGAAAAATGGATTTCATTCGTTTCATTACTTTCTCTTGATCTCCTGCCTGACTAGAGATCCAAAACTGTGGATTTTGAACAGTACCAATCCCTTGCAAACGAACAACAATCTGTTCTTCGTCTATAAAAAGCGGGACATAAATTACTTTCTCGTCTAATTGAATAACGTTTAACGGGTCGAAAGATAAACGCTTTAGTACTTCCTCAAAATGGTACGGATATTCTAACGTAACATGTTCGCTCCACATACGTTTCCCCATCCTTTTTACACATCATTATAGCATGAGAAAACCGCAAGCATACATGCTTACGGTTGATTGCTTTTTACTAAATCATCTAGGCTTTTAAAATGATACCCTTTCTCGCGCAAATCATCAATGATTTTCGCAAGTGCTTCTGCATTATCTTTTGATATTGCATGAAGTAACAAAACAGATCCTGGATGAATCATAGTCATTACATTATTATGAGCATATTGCCATCCTCTTTGCTGATCTACTTTCCAATCAAGAAATGCAAGCGACCAAAACACGTTATAATATCCCATGTCTTTCGTAAGCGCTAGCGTTCTTTCACTAAACACGCCTCGCGGAGGGCGTACATATTTCACTTCTTTTTGCCCAGTAACTTTTTTAATCTCTTCCGTTACGCTCGTTAATTCTTCACGAAGTTTTGCATCATTTACTGTTGTAAAATCTGGATGACTCCAAGAATGATTACCAATAATATGTCCTTCATTTTTCATTCTTAATAATAAATCTTTTTGTGTTTTTATATAATGTCCCGTCACAAAGAAAGTTGCTGGTACTTTTTTCTCCTTCAGTACATCTAAAATCTTTCCTGTATATCCATTTTCGTATCCATTATCAAATGTTAAATAAATATCTTTTTTCTTCGTATCTCCTAAATAAAACCCACCATTTTTTTGTAGTAATTCTGTATATAGTTTCCCTGCATCTGGCACCGTTTCATTTTTAGGACGTGGGATTCCCCAGTTATGTGGTGTATTCGTATAAGCAAATGCTGAAACTGGAACAAGTGCCATCATAATTGAAAAAATGAGACCTATATATAACCATTTATATTTCATAAATAGTCTCCTTTCCATATATAATCGTACCTGTAGTTTCTGTTTCCCTGCTTTCTTTCATGCTGAACATGTTTTTCTATATATACCAAAAAAATGCACCTCGAATAATTCGAGATGCACTTCTCTTTACTTAAATACAGGTTCTTTAAAGCTCGCCAATTTTTCAAGTGATGTTTTATCAACATCAGCATGTAGACTTTTACCATGAGAATCCATCGTTACAACTGCTTTAAAACCATCGATACGTAAATGCCACATTGCCTCTGGGATACCGAATTGTAAGAAATCAACATCTTTCACTTCTTTAATACATTCAGCATAATATTGCGCTGCACCACCAATTGCATTTAAGTACACACCACCGTGTTCTTCTAAAGCTGCTAATGTTTTAGCACCCATACCGCCTTTACCAATTACAGCACGAATACCGAACTTTTTCATAATATCGCCTTGATATGGCTCTTCACGAATGCTTGTCGTTGGGCCTGCCGCTTTAATTTGCCAATTGTCATTTTCATTTTTCACTACAACTGGACCACAGTGATAAATAATTTGTCCCTTTAAATCTACTGGACAATCGTTATCCATTAAATGTTTATGAATCGCATCACGTCCTGTATACATCATGCCGTTAATTGTAACAACGTCACCAACACGAAGTTCACGAATTTGCTCTTCTGTAATTGGAGCTTGTAATACGATTTCACGCTGCTCTGTTTGTTCTTGCGCAGCGTCTTGTTGAAGTGTATCTTCACCTTCTTGGTATAACCAATCCATAATTTCACCTGTTTCAGGATGAATTGTTACGCCAAGACGACGATATGCCCAACAATTATACGCAACAGATACGTAGAAGCTCGCTGGCAAACGATTATATACTCCAATTTTGCAACCTAATAAAGTTGTTTCTCCGCCAAATCCCATCGTACCAATGCCAAGCTTATTCGCATTCTCTAATACATACTCTTCAAGCTTGTGTAATTCTGGAACTGGATTTACATCATCTAATGTACGGAATAATTGATTTTTTGCTAATTCGTAACCTGATGTGCGGTCTCCCCCGATACCGACGCCGATTACTCCTGCGCTACACCCTTGACCTTGCGCTTGATATACTGCATGAAGAAGGCATTTACGAATTCCTTCTAAATCACGCCCAGCTCGTCCAAGTCCTTCTATTTCACAAGGCAGGCTATATTGAATATTTTTATTCTCACAACCGCCGCCCTTTAAAATTAAACGTGCATCAATGTAATCTTTTTCCCATTGTTCAAACTTAATAACAGGTGTACCTGGTCCTAAATTGTTTCCGCTATTGTCTCCAAAAAGAGAATCAACAGAGTTTGGACGAAGTTTACCATCTTTTGTCGCCCGCTCAAGCGCACTATAGATAGCTTCCTTCAGTTTTAATTGATTCACACCAACTGGTGTATAAATTTTAAACGTTGGCATCCCTGTATCTTGGCAAATTGGCGAGATATTATCATCTGCCATTTTAATGTTATTCGTAATTGTGCCAAGTGCCATCGCCGAACGAGTTCCTGCATTTTCTCGTTCTTTCGCTTGTTGAATTGCGCGACGAACATCTTTCGGTAAGTTCGTTGACGTTTCAACAATTAGTTGATACATGCTTTCTTGAAGCTTTTCCATTGTTACTTCCCCCTCAATTGTGAACGCTACCAAAACGTTATGAAATGAAAATTCCATTGTTATACTCTTCAGCTGTTTATTTATTTCACGCCATTAAAGGTTAAATGAAATTTTTCACAACTTGATTATACCTTTTTTTCTATATTCCTTCTATTATCCGTACAGAAAAAGGCTGCCAATTTTGTAGTGGCAGCCTTTTTAATATATTATTCGTCTTTTTTAAATTGCTCACATTTCAGTTCTAATTCATCTAACATTGCAAGAAGACGATCTACATCTTCTAATTCTACCTCTTCTGGTTCAATCGTATCAATTACTTCAATGAACATATTTAAACGTTCTTTCAAATATACTAGTTGTGAATCTTTACCTTGAATTGCTTTTCCCATGAAGGCACTCTCCTTTTAATTCGAGTTGCTTTTATTATACCGCAAAAATGATTGCTATGGGCATGTAATTTCATCAATTTCGTCACAGTAATTCATTATAATGTAAGCCCTCTCTCTTTTTTCACAAAAAAGTTTCACTTTATAAAAAGCTCATATTCTTCTATTATAGAGAATGGACAAATTGTTATTTCAATAGTCAAAGGAGTATTTCATATGACGATATCACAAATAATGAAGCCGATTACTCCTTCTTACGATCCATGGGAAGCGTATATGGACCTTGAAGAGTACGGCAAACTACTATTAACAAACGTTGAGTTTACAACGACGACGTTATGCAATATGCGTTGCGAGCATTGCGCTGTTGGTTACACATTACAGCCGAAAGATCCAAACCCGCTTCCGATGGAGCTTTTATTAAAACGATTAGATGAGATTCCTCATTTACGTTCTTTAAGTATTACAGGCGGAGAACCTATGCTTTCAAAAAAATCCGTCGACAACTATGTAACACCACTCTTAAAATACGCCCATGAACGAGGCGTTCGCACTCAAATTAACTCAAACTTAACTATAGATTTAGCACGTTACGAACAAATTATTCCCTACTTAGATGTATTGCACATTTCACATAACTGGGGAACAATCGATGACTTCGTTGAAGGCGGATTTGCAATGATGGAGCGTAAGCCTACTTATGAACAGCGCGCTAAATTATTTGAAAGAATGATTACAAATAGTAAAGCTCTATCAGAGGCAGGTGTACTCGTATCAGCCGAAACTATGTTAAACAAACGAACTCTACCACATATTGAACATATTCACCGTCAAATCGTTGAAGAAATGGGCTGTAAACGTCATGAAGTTCACCCGATGTATCCGAGTGACTTCGCTAGCACACTTGAAATTTTAACAAAAGAAGAAATTCGAAATGCAGTTGAACATTTATTAGAGATCCGTGATGAAAATGTGTGGATGTTATTCGGAACATTACCTTTCTATGCATGTAGTGATAATGAACACGATTTAGCTACACTAAAGAAATTACATGAAAGTAAAAATGTAACTGTCCGCAATGATCCAGATGGTCGTTCTCGTTTGAACGTAAATATTTTCGATGGAAATATTATCGTGACCGACTTCGGTGATGTCCCGCTTCTAGGTAATGTACAAACAAATACACTACAAGAAGCTTACGACAAATGGTGTGACTCAAAAACAGCAAAATCATTAAGTTGCCATTGTCCTGCCGTGAAATGCCTTGGACCAAACGTTCTTGTAAAAAATAGCTACTATCCAAAAGAAGATTTCTTATCAAAAACATCAAACATTATGTTATAAAGTGAAACTTTAATCAGTGGTTGTTTTGTTCATCCCCCACTGATTATTAGCCCACACCAATCGGGAGTTTACGGGCAGCAGGGCCTCCCACCTAACTTCTTTGCTCCAGCCGAATTTTGAGGTGGGAGTTTTACTGCCCGCAAATAGCGGGATAAATAAAAAACGTCAGCTTATAGGCTGACGTTTTTTATTTCATTGTGCATGCGATGAAGAAACAAATTTAAAAAATAAATGATCATGAATTGGAATAGCGGCTCCGATTCCTTGAGATGTAATATTTTTCACGACAAGCTTTTTTTGATTCCCTTTTAACACAAGGTAGACTTCTCCAAATGTTACTTTTCCTTTTTCATTTACTGCTGGTGTATACGCATATAAATATCCAAGTTGACTTGGACTAATATTATAAACACGCTCATGTCCGGTACCATAACCAATGGTTGTTTTAAATGAAAGTGGCAATTGTACTTTTTCAAGCGCTTTTAGAAGCATCATTTTTTTCACATCTGTAGTATCTTTCATATCTGCTGTTAAATCACCTTCGATTGTCTTTTGGGTTTCTTGCTTATAGCGAAGTGGGTATAAGCGATCCCCTCCGCGATTATCATATACATTTCGATTTACTTGCTTATATTCCCAATTAATCGATGTGTCTATTGACTCATAATTTAATGCCCATTGCCCTAAATAAATTTTCGCTCGGTACCCTACTGCAAGCGGTGCATTCGAAATTGTCGTTTCATTAAACATTCGAATTAAATCTGGGTTTTCAATTTTGATATTTACTGTTTTCAATAGTTCTTGCGCAAACTTACTTGGCTGTAAACGCGGTAAATCTTGTGCATCATTTGGAAATGTATTATCCTTTGAAATATTTAAAACAGATGAAGGCATTTTTACTTCTACCGTTGTCTTTGCAAAACTACTGTTAGGAAATAATAAAATAAACGAGACCATGGTTGAAAGACATATGCTGTATACTCGTTTCACCTGTCTGGCTCCTTCCTATGTAAAGGTATATAAATTACTGTATTTAGTGTTTTCCCTCTGAAGCATTGTTATCCCTATTTTTCATAATAAATAAAAACCAATTCCCATAATGACATACGCAGCTAATAAAGTGCCTCCTTCAAACCAGTTTGTATCCCCATCATTTGAAATAGCAATAGTTAAGAAAACAGCTGTAATCATGGAAACAAGCTCTGGTATTGTAAATACTAACGGCATCTTTTGTGCAAAAAACATCGAAAGAAGTACTAAAACAGGAGCAACAAACATGGCGATTTGTAATGTAGAACCTACTGCAATTTCTACTGCGATATTTACTTTATTTTTATATGCCATAATAATCGCAGATGCATGTTCTGCTGCATTACCAACAATTGCAACGATAATAACCCCTATAAATAACTCTGACCAGCCAAACGACTTTGCGACCGTTTCAAAAGTATGTACGAGTGCCTCTGACACATAAGCAACTGCAAGTGTTGCTATCGCTAAAACGAGTAGCGCTTTACCTTTCGACCACTCAGGCTCCTCCTCATGTACTTCTTCATCGCTCTTATGTTGATATACACCGCGGTGCGTAACTAACTTAAATAGCAATGCAGCAAGGTACATAATGATCATGATAATAGAAACACCAATACTTAATTGATACGTCTTTCCAGCATCCATCTTCATTGAAAAAATCTCTGGAATAACAAAGGCTACGACAACAGCAAATATTAATAAAGCTGAATTATGTCTTGCATCATAAACATTGAAACTTTGTCTTTTATACTTAAGGCCACCTATAAAGAAGGATAACCCTCCTACCAGTAATAAGTTTCCAAGTACAGAACCAGTTAAGGAAGCTAAAACAACTTCTGTTAATCCTGCCTGGAGTGCAAAAATTGAAATGATAAGTTCCACGGCATTACCGAAAGTTGCATTTAATAAACCACCTATCCGAGGCCCAGAAACAATTGCTAAACTTTCTGTCGCCCTCCCCATAAAACCAGCTAATGCAATAATAGTAATGCAGTATACAGCAAACATAATAGTTTGTGGCCAATGAAGTGTTTTTCCGATTACAGAAAGTGGTACACCTATAAGCGCTACTATGAGAAATATTTTATTAAACATGCTTTTCATCCTTCCATCGTATGTATTTCTCCTCGATATTATTATTATTCATCTCCTAACTTGTCCGATTTCATCACAATTACGTTTAAAAAATCGGATTGAAGAAAACAGTATGAAAGATATTTAAATTATCTTGTCCAGACAGAAAAAATTATGAATTATGAAAAGAGGCTAAAAATATGCACTTAAAAGAAAAAATCGCAACTATTATTCAAGGTCAACGCACTGGTGTATTATCTACTGTACGTAACGATAAGCCACATAGCGCCTTTATGATGTTTTTCCACGAAGATTTTGTACTATATGTTGCAACAGATCGAAATTCAAAAAAGATAACAGATATTGAAAAAAATCCCAATGTACATGTACTACTTGGACGTGAAGGAAAGAAATTAGATGAGGATTACATTGAAGTTGAAGGCATAGCTTCCATCGAAGAAGATCAAACATTAAAAAACAAATTTTGGACTAATAGCTTAAAACGCTGGTTACTCGGTGCGGAAGACCCTAATTACGTACTAATAAAAATCAATCCCGATACAATTTATTACATCGATAGTGCTGGTACGACCGAGCCCGAGTTTTTACGACTATAAAATAAAAACAAGCCCCCCTTAGGTGGGCTTGTTTTGTCGAAAGGTTCTTCTGAAAAAAACAATAAAATAGGTGGAACTTTCTAAAGATTCTGTTATATAATAGCAGTAACTTAAATAAACTGTATTAAAACAGATTGAGGGGAGAAATTAAAATTGATGAAAAGAGAAGAACGAAAAAACATGATTGAGTTTATTGAAAAGAAAAAAGGGATTGAACGTGACGAATTATTATTTATGACGGATGATGAAGTAGAGCATATTTATAATGTAACGTACTTTTTATATGAAGAAATAGCAGAGTAGTATAATAAACCCCCACCTTATTAAAAATATAGGGCGGGGGTTTATTTCGTTTTTATACATGAGAATGATTTTCATGTATAATAATGTAAGATTGGAGGAGTTTCACTATGAGTTCATGGCTATTATTCGCACTATTATCAGCAATTGCTGCTGCCCTCGTATCTATTTTCGGAAAGATTGGCTTAGATGGAATCGATGCCAACGTCGCAACAACGGTTCGCTCTATTATTATGGCATTATTTATGGTAGGAGTTATTATTATACAAGGTAAATTTCAAAATATCGGTGATGTCCTCCTAAATAAAAAAGCACTGCTATTTATCACATTAAGTGGAATCGCTGGTGCTTCGTCATGGCTATTTTATTTTCTTGCGTTAAAAACAGGAAAAGTTTCACAAGTAGCACCTATCGATAAATTAAGTGTAGTATTTTCCATTATTCTCGCGATGATTATATTAGGTGAAAAGTTAAACTTTATGACCGGTATTGGTGTAGTCTTTATTACAGCTGGTGTATTATTTATCGCTTTCAGCTAAAAAAACCGCTATTATTAGCGGTTTTTTCTTTTCCTTATGTAAATCCACACAATCAATATTACAATTGCCGAAACTAATAAGATCCATATTCCATAATGATGTAAACTATATTCAACAAAGCGCCACTTCTCTCCCAGTTTCCAACCTAAGCCAATAAAAACACTTATCCAAATTAGTGCACCACCGTAAGCATACAAACAAAATCGCCACAATGTTAAATTTGAAACTCCAGCAAAATATGCTGTTAAATGACGTACTCCCGGTATAAAGTAGCCAATCATTAAAAGAAATGGACCGTATTTTTCAAATAAAATATGTGTTTTTTCAATATGATGTTCCTTAATTCTAACTTTCGGACCATATTTTTTTAAAACAGGGAGCCCAAGTTTTAAACCTAATATGTAACTTAATGTAATGCCAAGCATTGCACCTGCCATTCCACTTAAAAAAGCAGCTGTTCCTGACATAACTCCTTTTGAAATGTTATATCCAATAAAAGTCAATAAAAACTCATCCGGTATAGGTAATCCAACAATCCCGCCAGCTAAAGCTATAATAATTCCAAAATATCCATAATGTGCGATTAACTCGCCAATATGTTGTTCCATTCGGAAGACACATCCTATACACGATCGTTATCCCATATTGTGCCCATTCTATCTTTAAGACAAACATGGTATACATATTCACTATACATTGTTTTTATAATGAACTCTACTTCTATTCCATTCCTTAAATAGAGATTTAATCAGTGGTTTTTTATCCATCCCCACTGATTATTAGCCTGAACCAATCGGGATTTTACGGGCAGCAGGGCTCCCACTTAACTTCCTTGCATTCGCTCAATTTTGGAGTAGGAGTCTTACTTCCTATAAATAGCGAGATAAAAAAATAAAAATTCATAGGCTTATTTTTTTGTTACAATAAAGGGAAGTTACTTTTTGCAACGGTTTAACTCTCAAGAAAAATGATATATCTAGCAAAAACATAGTTTGGTCTATATAATGCAACTTCTACCTATTAGAGTAACATGCACCCTTTTACATACAACATCATTTTTCTAAATTATACAGGGGGAACGAACATGACCATTGAAAAACAATTTATCCAAAAGATTTACTATAAAACATTTTTAACAGAAGACTCTTCCATTCCGGTAGCGGAAGTACTCGGTGAAGCATATATAAATGAATCAAAGAATGAATTCTCCAATATATCTAATGTTCGCTTTGCACAAGGTGAAGTTTATTTTCAAACTAACGACTTTGAAGCCGCTATATTCAAATGGGAGAAAGTAAATAATGAACTTGCTCTCTGGGCTATGAAGAATATTGCAGATGCTTATTTCGAATTAGATTTCTTGCCAAAAGCAGAAGAAATTTATACATCTATCCAAACAGAAGATACAACTCTTACAATGGAAGTCTCCCTACAACTTCTTTCTCTTTATATAGAGCAAAATCGTTTAGGACTAGCCTTTAAGACGATTAGCGAGGCTGTTGCATTTCAACCAGACTATCCAAATATTACTGCAATCGCTCGATCGTTCTATGAAAAACAAGAAGATTGGAATAATGCTATTGAACTCGCTGTTCAAGAAGGAATTCGAACAAAATCATTACACTGGTTCGATACTTTAATCAATTATGTGAACAGAGGCTTTACTAAAAAAATTAAACCTGAGTATTTCTATGAATCTTTAAAAGCCTTATATACAATTGATCAAGTTCAATTTAAAGAGCTTGTTATCTCACTTTGGAACAGCTATGAAAATGAATCATTCCATCTACCTTGGATTCAAACAATAAATCACCTATTCTTACATGTTGAAGTAGATGCTCATGACGATTGGAATGAAATTTCTACTCGCTATCAAGAGACGTACTTCGAATTGATTACTGGACAACATTTCATGCACGAATTACAAGGACTTGTACCAGATTTATTAACAAATTGGTTTAGTTTAATGAGAGCGGAAGATTCTTTACTTGTCTCCGCAGCAGTATTAGCATGGAATGAAGTTTCACCGACAACTCTAGAATCATTACTCGTAAAAAGCGCAGGTGCCTTACTTTCAAATGCATCAGCTCATGCAAATGTTGATATGGCAGACGTATCAGCATTATTTGAAACGATTGCTGTATGGGCTGAGAAGAATGATGTAGATTTAGGTCATCAATTCACACTACTTGTTCGTGAGTTATACGATTTAACTGTTACACAACTTCTAGTAGCAGGAGCTAGCGATTATGATAAATCAGCCTTTATTAACTCTATACTAGGAGAAAATATATTAAATGAGGCTATAACAACTTCAATTACATTTAAAGATGATAGTCAAACTGAAATAACTGAGCTTACAGAACTAGATATACGAAATATACCAAACTTTGACGAACTTCATAACATACTAGCGGTACCTTCTCAGTCAAAACTAGAAAGAAAATGTATTGAAGTTAAATTACCAAGTAGATTTTTACGAAAAAATAAGTTTTCATTCCTTGTCACACCTACTGTGCATGGACAACTTGACAAAAACAGCTCTCACTTTGAATACTTACAGGCAGCAGATAGTCTCATCTATGTCCTAAATTCAGCTTCACCATTACATGATGAAGAGCTCGATACATTATTATATATTCGTGAGCAAGTACCAAATTTACAAATTAAATTCGTCTTACAAACAATTGATACGAATACTAGTGAAAATATCACGAACAGCATTAAAAAGAAAATACTCGTACATTTCCCAGAAGCACACTTTTTCCCTTACTCTCCTTCACAAGAGAGTAGTGAACAGCTAGGTAATGTAACAGACTCTATTCTTTCTAACCTTACTCAGCGTAACGTGGAAAAAGAACGCATTGAAAAATTATTATGGTTTATCCAAAAAACAATTGCATACCTTGTAAATGAACGTGTGGAATTAGAAAATACGTTAGTGAAATCCGTTCGCTGGAATAAACATATTTTAGTAAAACTTGATGGTTTTATTAATAATCTTACTGCCATTCAAAAAGATAAAATTCGTTCTATTACAGAATCTTATCTCTTAACGAAAGAAGAGATTACGCAGGATATACATTCTCAAATTCCTGAATTGTTGCAGAGTTGCTCTGACCTCGTTCAAGAAGATAGTGATTTCAAACTGGTCCATGAAGAACTAAATGTAGCAATGAATGAAAGAATTCAAAAACATGTACAGCAAGTGCTTCTTCCTAAATTCACTGGGTCTATTCAAGAATGGATTGAAACTGCTCATAATGAATTCATTCAAGCTCAGGCTTATTTAGATGAAATGAGCGATACCTTTAATAAGCTCTATGAGGAAGAGCGTATTAAACTTCCTTGTGATTTCAAATTACTAGATGACTGGGATAGAGATGTTGCAAGAATGACGAATAGAATTACAGTAGCTAACATCAATATTTTATTACGCTTTACACCGACACAATTTTTCTTAAAGAGTGCAGGGAAATTATTCGGTAATATGCAAAAAAATCAATCTATGCTATCAAATAAATATAAACAATATATTGAAACAGAAGATTATACAGAAGTTGCTCAGATGATTTCAAAACAATTCTTCCTTCAATTTGAAGTATTTGAAGGTGCGCTAGAACGGGATATCATGATGTTCTTTAAAGACCCTCTTAGCATATTGAAACAAACCGTAGAAGCGGCCCAACTTGAAATACAAGAAGATGAGCAAACATTAACAAAGCTAAGAACGAACCCAGAAACTTATCATGATCCTTTAACACTCTTTAAATTGCAATTGTTACAACGAAAATTCATGTTAAATATCGATCAAAACAATGAAAATATTGCTTCACAAGAAACAATAAAGTGAAACTTTAATCAGTGGGGGTTTTTGTTCATCCCCCACTGATTATTAGCCCTCGCCAATCGGGCGTTTACGGGCAGTTGATCTCCCACCTAGCTTCTTTGCTCCACCTGAGTTTTGAGGTGGGAGTTTTACTGCCCACAAATAGCGGGATAAATAAAACACCAACTGTTTAAATAAGAAAAACCAAGCAACTAATTCGCTTGGTTTTTCTTATTTCTAATTTACAATTTTCATATGTTCAAATGGATAATATATCGCCATGAGCTTTCCTAATACTTCTGTTCTATCAATGAGTCCTAAGCCGTTCCTACTATCCCTACTAACTAAACGATTATCTCCCATCACAAAAATTTTATTTTTAGGAATTGTAATCGGTCCAAAATCTTCAGTTAAATTGATAAGTAATTTTTCTGCCTGTTTTTTATTATTCTTTAAATACTCTTCGTTTTTCACTTGATGATTAACATATAATTGGTCATTCTTCATCTCAATTACATCTCCTGGAAATCCAATAACTCTCTTCACGTAGAAATTATCTGTCTTCACGACGATAATATCCTCTCTCTCATAACTTTCAAATCTCTTTGCAAGTTTATTAATAATTACTTTATCTCCATCTTGTAACGTCGGCCTCATCGATGCGCCTTTTACAGTCGTAGGAAAAAACAAAAAGATTTTTGCCAAAAACACCAATAAGCATGCAATTGCAATTATTTCAAAGAACTCACGCAAACGTTTTTTCTTTTGCATCATTCCACCATCTCATCATCTTTTTACTTTTATTATAAAGACTTTAACTGATAAATTTCCACAAAATTCTGAATTGTAAAATTCTAATATTACAAAATTTAAAATAACAATATTCAAAAATGTATTATTTTGATATACTATATCTTGCATTCATTATTATATTTTTATTTAATTAGGAGGACTTTTTCTATGAAAGTTATGCTTAAAAATGAAAATACCGGTCAAATTAAACAAGCAAAAATTGGTTTTAGTTGGACTGTATTTTTCTTTGGTTTCTTCCCTGCTATATTCCGTGGAGATTGGAAATGGTTTTTAATTATTTTAGTAGCTAGCATGTTTACATTCGGATTCTCTAACCTAGTCTTCTGCTTTATTTATAACAAGCTTTACATCAATGATTTATTAGCTCAAGGTTATAAAGCAGCTGATGAATATAGCCTTTCTGCTCTACAACAAAAAAACATCGTAGCGTAGTAACAAAAAAGACACTCTCAAAATAGTCTATCAACTATTTTTGAGAGTATCTTTTTATAATCCTACATATACAATACACATCTGCGCTGCGACATATGTAAACCAAATCCAAAGTGGTTCATACTTCAGTTTGCGCCCTCCGATATCTGTCACGCCTATAATAAAGTCAGAAATCACAAACAGTAAACCACCAAGTGCTGGTATCCACCATATTCCTATATTCTCGTAATATAAGGCGAATGCAAAACATGCCATTCCTCCAACCCACAAACCGTAAATTAAAGCGCCTATTGTAAAAAGTTTGTCTTGTTTTTCATTTCGAATAAAGAAAAACCACCCTATAATTAGAAAGAGTCCGTATACGAGTAAACCGATCCAAAAACCATTCCATGAAATACCTGTTTGTAAAAATGCTTTCACATAGAAACAATGTGCAAGAGCGAAAGTAACCATTCCTCCAATTAATCGATGACCAATTGGAATTAATCCTGCCATAAATAAATCCCCTACAGTTGATAAAGTCATACCGAGTGCAACCCACATACTGTACTCAACCGATGGATCTTGTAACCATATCCAAATTGCACTTCCTGTTAAAGAAAAACTAAGAATAAGACGAACCGCTAAAGGTAACGGCATATTCTTTCTCGTTCTTTTCGTCTGTCCTATTGCATAAATTGCTCCCATTAAAAAAAGAATAATTTGCCCGACTAACACAATGTAAAGTACATTCATAATATGTTCTCCTCAATAAATGCTTTATTCTATCTTTTTTCGTTACATATATCACGTTCTCCTCTTTCTATGTAAAAAAAGAAGAACAATACTGTTCTTCCATTTTAATCGTTTTTCTGTTCTCTATGCTACTTGTTTTTCTTGCTCAACTTTCTTTTTAACCGGGTTACGATTTACTACAATAATTCCCGCTGCGACACATGCTAAACCAAATAGTACAAAGGAATGGATTGCTTCCCCTAAAATTAGACTTGATAGTAGCACACCAAACACTGGTATAAAGAACATATACATCGAGACTTTCCCTACTTTGTTATACTTCATAATTGTATTCCATATACAGAATCCGGCTGCTGATAAGAACGATAAATATATGAGCATAAGTATTGCATGTAGATTAAATGTGAATGGCATCATTCCAACTTGAAATGCACCTATACATAGCAACCCAATTGATCCGAAAATCATCTGATATGCTGTCATATACCCAATATCTAATGTTTTACTACCTTCTTTCGCTAATATGTTTCCATACGAATACATCACGGCTGCCCCAAGAAGTAATAAGCTACCTATTCCAAAATGAAATGATAAACTTCCATCACTCGGTACATTCACTAAAATCACACCGCAAAAACCGATAGCTACTCCAATTACTTTTCGCCTATTTAGAGCATCATCTTTATATAAAAAGTGTGCGAGTAAAATTTGAAAGAATGATGATGTTCCTGAAATAATCGCTCCTTCAATTCCTGAGCTGTAACTCATTCCAATATAAAAACATATATATTGAAGAAAAGTTTGAAACAAGCCAATTTGAACTAACTGCTTTCCTGTTCCTTTTTTGAACTTCATATCTTTTCCTAACGCTTTAAAAAATAATAAGAGCATTACACCAGATAAGAAAAAGCGATAGCCAGCAAATAATATTTGTTCCCCGACTTCTTGTGGCTGAATTCCAAGTTCAGCATAGCTTAATTTAATAAAGGGAAATGCGCTTCCCCATAAAAATGTTGCTACTATTGCAGCAATAAACACGCCAATCGGATGGGTAAAAAATTTCTCTGTCTTCAACTTGATGTCTTCCTTTCCGACCTTTTTATGAACAATATTCATATATACCAAAGGAAATGCGAAAACACAAGTTTTCAGTTTATCCCGCTATTCGCCGGGCAGTAAAACTCCCACCTCCAAATTCGGCTGGGGCAAAGAAGTTAGGTGGGAGCCCTGCTGCCCGTAAAAGCCCGATTGGCGAGGGCTAATAATCAGCGTGGGATGAACAAAACCCCCACTAATTAAAGTTTCACTTTATACTAAAACAAAAACATATCATCTAAGAAAAACATATGCTATACTATAGAATAATTACAATATAATAACTATTAAAATCAGATTCAACAGAAATGCTGCTATCCATTATGGATGGCAGCTTTCGTCGTTTTATAGGGGTTTCGATTTTGATTCTTTTTCTCAATAAGAATTCGGAAGGAGCGAGTATTAATGAACGCAGAAGTAAAAACATTACAAGCACAAAAAGATATTTCTAATCCCTCTTTATGGGATACATTAAAGAAACATTATGAACTTATATTTGCAATCGCATCTGGTATTTTTATTTTAGCTGGTTGGTTATTCACAAAAAATGATGCAATAAGTGCAGGTATTACTTTATATATCCTTGCTTATGTAATTGGAGGATTTGCAAAAGCGAAAGAAGGTATTGAAGACACAATTGAAGAGAAAGAGCTAAATGTTGAAATGCTCATGATTTTTGCAGCTATCGGTGCCGCAGTTATTGGTTACTGGGCAGAGGGTGCTATTTTAATCTTCATCTTTGCATTAAGCGGAGCAATGGAATCTTATACATTAAGTAAAAGCCAAAAAGAAATTTCAGCGCTTCTTGATCTACAACCTGAAGAAGCATTACGTATTTCAAACGGAATTGAGGAACGTGTTCCAGTTGAACAATTACAAATTAACGATATTATTTTAATTAAGCCAGGTGAGCGTGTTCCTGCTGATGGCACAATTCATACTGGTGAAACAAATATTGATGAAGCTGCTATTACAGGAGAACCCATTCCGAATGAGAAAAAATTCGGCGATGAAGTATTTGCCGGCACTGTAAATTTACGTGGTGCTATTGAAGTTAAAATTACGAAGCCGAGCGATCAAACATTATTCCAAAAGATTATTCGTCTCGTTCAAAGTGCACAAAGCGAAAAATCCCCATCACAACTATTCATCGAAAAATTTGAAGGAACATACGTAAAAGGTGTACTACTTGTTGTTGCGCTTATGATGTTTGTTCCTCATTTCTTACTTGATTGGAGTTGGAATGAAACGTTTTATCGCGCGATGATTTTACTTGTAGTCGCTTCTCCTTGTGCGCTAGTTGCAGCCATTACACCGGCAACTTTATCAGCAATTTCAAACGGAGCGAGAAACGGTATTCTCTTTAAAGGTGGTATTCATTTAGAACGTCTAGCTTCAGTAAAGGCGATTGCCTTTGATAAAACAGGAACATTAACACAAGGAAAACCTACTGTAACAGATGTATATGTTCGAGAAGGCATAGCAGAAAGTGAAGTACTTTCTATTACAGCAGCGATTGAAAGTCACTCTACACATCCTTTAGCAGAAGCGATTGTTAAATATGCAAAACATGCTTATGACATTACGATAAAAAAACCAGAAAACGTTGAAGATGTAACTGGTTTTGGATTAAAAGGAATATTAGAAAACAAATCTTATAAAATTGGTAAAGCTGATTTTATTGGAGAAGAAACAAAGACATTTCATAATGGCATTTCTGCTTCACTTGAAAAAGAGGGGAAAACTGTCGTTTATATTAGTGATGAGGATGGTATTCTTGGACTGATCGCTTTAAAAGATACCCTTCGCCAAGAAACGATAGCGGCTATTCGTGATTTGCAAAGCATTGGTGTCGAAGCAATCATGATTACTGGTGATAATGAAGAAACAGCAAAAGCAATTGCCAATGAAAGTAATATAAAAGAATATTACGCATCATGTTTACCGGAAACAAAAGTTGAAACGATAAAGCAGTTAAAAGAAAAGTACGGCATAGTCGCCATGGTTGGAGATGGTATAAACGATGCACCTGCACTCGCTACTTCTAGTATTGGTGTTGCAATGGGTGAAGGAACAGACGTAGCATTAGAGACTGCAGACGTTGTTCTTATGAAAAACGAATTATCTCGTCTCTCTCAAGCAATCCGTTTATCAAAACGAATGAACCGTATTGTGAAGCAAAACGTTATCTTCTCTTTAGCTGTCATTGCAATGCTGATTTGTTCTAATTTCTTGCAGTTTTTAGCTCTTCCATTCGGTGTTATTGGACATGAAGGAAGTACCATTCTTGTAATCTTGAATGGCTTACGATTATTAAAAGGAAATAAGTAACGGGTCCCTGATAAAGGACCCGTTTTTTTTAATGGTAGCTATTGTGACCGTTCGCACTACTGCTCGTTTTATGCTTTGGATGCGAACTGCTCTTTTGTTTATTATTACTTTTATTATTGTGGTTCTTTTTATTATTACTCATGAAATATCCCCCCTGTTCCCTTTTATTATGGAACAAGAGCTCATTTTTCATTACGGGAATTATTGTCACCCGTTCTATAATGATGGAGTAAGCCATTAATTTCACCGCCAAGTAAAATTACCCACCCAGTTAAGTAAAACCATAACATTAAAATAATGATACCACCGAGACCACCATATGTATTAGCGTAATTCGCAAACTTATCTACATAATAAGCAAATGAGTACGATACCACAATCCATCCTACAGTAGCAAATACTGCTCCTGAAATAACTTCTCTTCTTTTTAACTTGCGATCTGGTGCAAACGTATATAAAAAACTAAACAAGGCAAATAGCACGAAGAAACTCGCGACTAACCGTGTAATACTCCACACGTAAGAAAAACTATCCGATAAACCAATTGCTTTAAACACAGCTGCTCCAATCACTTGTCCGAACACTGGAACAATTAGTGCAAACACAATCATAAAAATAATAGCTAATGTAAACACAATTGATAACGCTCTTGTTTTAATAAAAGAACGTGTTTCTGTTACATCATAAGCACGGTTAAAAGCGTTCATAACCGCATTCACCCCGTTTGAAGCAAACCATAACATCGATAGTAAACCGAATGATAATAAACCACCATTTTGTTCGTTTACAACTTTATCTACGTTTACTTCAATTAAGTTCATTGCATCTTCCGGTACGTACGGTTCTAATAAATTGAGCACACTTTCTGTTTGAAGGTCGATAAAGCCAAGAAGCGTAATTAAGAAAACAAGCCCAGGAAAAATCGCAAGCAAGAAGAAATAAGCGAGCTGTGCTGCCAAGCCCGCTACATCATCGCGCATCGTCCGGTCATATAAATCTTTCCCAAACGAAAACGTACGATTTCTTCTCACTTTTTCTAAAATTTTTCTCATATATGTTTAAACGCTTTTCTTCTCTTCTTTATCTTGCTTTAACTCAATGTACGCTTCAGTTTTTTTTTCCTCTGCATTTGAGTCTTTCATAAATAATTCACGTGCTTCTTTCATACCGCCATCTTCAGCAACTACCGGCTCTTCTTCTGCTTTAAGCTCATCTACCTTTGGAGATACAGCTTGAATTTCAATCGTTTCTGGCTTTTCTTCTCGCTCAACTTTTTTCTTACTAAAAATTTCTTTCGTTTCTTTTAACGTCTCTACAACAGACGGTGTCAATTTTTTGATTTCTGCTACTTTCGCTTTCACTACATTTAAATCAGCAAGTTCGCGTCCTTTATCTGTAACAGTTTGCACTCTTTCTTTTATCTTCGCATTTTCACCAATTTCAATCATCTTTGTTTTTGCTTTTTCTGCCGTATTTTTTACTTTTTCACGGTTTTCTTTCTTTAACATAGATACAGCTACACCTGCAGCTACACCAATCGCAATGTTTCGAGCAATATTATTTTTCTTTGCCATATTCCTTCACCCTTTCATTTCTTATATTAGAAAGTATTACTTTCTAAGTTTCCTCATATTCCTTGTTCATTTCGAATGAAAGCTAATAGCTTTGCACACCCTTCTGTTACAAGGTCATACACTTCTTGAAAGTTCCCTGTATAGTAAGGGTCAGGAACGTCTGTCCAGCCACCGTCTGGAACAAAATCGGACAGCCTACCAATATAGCCTCCAGTTTTACCAAAACTTTTTAAATCTGCTATATTCTTGTTGTCCATGGCAATAATATAATCAAACTTTGTTAAGTCTTCTTTTTCTACTCGCCGTGCTTTAATTCCTTCAAAAGAGACTTCATTTTCTTTTAAAATTTTTTGTGTTCCTTTATGTGGTGGATGACCAATATGCCAATCTCCAGTTCCTGCAGAATCAATGACAAATTTCTCTTCGAGTCCCTCTTTTACGACAAGATCTCGAAAAATTGCTTCTGCCATTGGAGAACGACAAATGTTCCCAAGACAAACAAACAATACTCGGACCATCTTTTTGTTTCTTCCCTTCTTGGTGCATTTCTTACTATATACTTATATAGTATAAACAACCAATTATTAATTATAAAGGAAATCCCTACTAATTTAATAGGATTGAAAAGTTTCATTAACGAAAATGATAAAAAAATGTTAAGATAACCTTATGTTATTTTAAAGGGGGACACTTCGGTGGATTTATCCGTAAAATCAGAAGCAAACGTTGAATATATGGTAGAAGCTATTAAAGAAAAATTACGCATGGTTAATGCTGGAGCAATGAGAGCTGCTAGTTTTAACGAAGAGATGTACGAGGACTTACGTGACATTTATGAGCACGTTATGAAACGTGAAACATTCAGTATTAGTGAAATGCAAGCTATTACAGAAGAGTTAGGTACATTAATTAAAAAATAACCAAGAGCCTCATAAATAGAGGCTCTTTTAATTTCAACAAATTCATGACAACTCCCCTCTTTTCCTCATCACATTCTAAAATACTGTACAATGAAAGTAGAACCTCACCTTAGATTTTTTCTCCATACATACTACTCTAAAAAAATTGCCACACTACCATTGCTAACTGTTTTTACTGGAGGTGCTTACTTATGAGCAATTGGTACAGTAAGACGAAAAATCAAACATTAATCGACCTAGAAACAAATGAACAACACGGTTTAACAGATAAAATCGTAAATGAACGTTTAAAGCAATATGGTTATAATGAATTAGCTACCAAACAAAAACGTACTTTATGGCAGCGCGTTTTCGCCCAAATTAATGACGTCCTCGTATATGTCCTTATTATTGCTGCCCTTATTTCCGCCTTTGTAGGTGAATGGGCCGATGCAAGTATTATCGCGCTCGTTGTAGTTTTAAATGCTGTTATCGGTGTAATCCAAGAATCGAAAGCGGAACAGGCTTTAGAAGCATTGAAAAAGATGGCAACACCTAAAGCTATCGTAAAGCGAGATGGTGAACTAAAAGAGATTCCATCTGAGCACGTCGTTCCAGGTGATATCGTCATGCTTGATGCTGGGCGGTATATCCCCTGCGATTTACGACTTATCGAAACTGCGAATTTAAAAATTGAAGAATCTGCTCTAACTGGTGAATCTGTCCCTGTCGATAAAGATGCAGTCTACCACCCTTCCATGCAAAGTGATGAGCAAGTACCATTAGGTGATCAAAAAAACATGGCCTTTATGTCGACGTTAGTAACATACGGACGTGGCATCGGTGTTGCTGTTGAAACTGGGATGCATTCACAAATTGGCAAGATCGCTACCCTTTTACATGAAGCAGACGATGATACGACACCACTTCAAAAAAGCTTAGCACAAGTAGGAAAATATTTAGGATTTGTCGCTGTAGCTATTTGCACTACTATGTTTCTCATCGGTTTTTTACAGGGCCGGGATACGTTAGAAATGTTTATGACCGCAATTAGTTTAGCTGTTGCAGCCATTCCAGAAGGCTTACCAGCTATCGTTTCCATCGTTCTTGCAATTGGTGTTCAGCGTATGATTAAACAAAACGTTATCATTCGTAAACTACCAGCTGTTGAAGCTCTCGGTTCTGTCACAATTATTTGTTCAGATAAAACAGGTACATTAACTCAAAATAAAATGACCGTTACTCACTTTTATAGTGATCGCACATACGACCAACTAAAAAATTTGAATGTAAATAATGATGCACACCGTCTATTATTAGAAAATATGGTTTTATGCAACGATGCCTCTTACGGTACCGACTCACAAACAGGGGATCCTACAGAAATTGCCCTTCTTGTTGCCGGAAGCTCTTTTAACATTCAAAAAGATCATTTAGAAAATAAACATGAACGTGTTAACGAATTGCCTTTCGATTCTGATCGTAAAATGATGTCAACTGTACATACGTACGATGAAGGCTACTATAGCATGACGAAAGGTGCTATTGATAAACTTTTACCTCACTGTACCCATATCTTTATAAATAATAAACTTGAGGTCCTAAAAGATTCTGATAAAAATCAAATATTAGAAGCTGCCGGGTCAATGTCGCAAGAAGCCTTAAGAGTACTCTCATTCGCATATAAACGATACGATTTAAACGATATGGATATAAATCATCTCGAAGAAAATCTCATCTTTATCGGTCTTGTCGGTATGATTGATCCACCACGTACAGAAGTAAAAGATTCAATTACAGAATGTAAAAAGGCTGGTATTCGCACAGTTATGATTACGGGTGATCATAAGGATACCGCCTTTGCAATTGCCAAAGAACTTGGCATTGCTGAAGAAATATCTGAAATTATGATTGGAACTGAATTAGATACCATTTCAGATACAGAACTAGCAAGTAAAATTAATCACTTAAATGTATTCGCTAGGGTCTCTCCAGAACATAAAGTGAAGATTATAAAAGCATTACGTGCTAAAGGAAATATCGTTTCCATGACTGGTGACGGTGTAAATGATGCTCCATCTTTAAAACAAGCAGATGTTGGAGTAGCAATGGGAATTACAGGAACAGATGTCGCAAAAGGCGCAGCAGATGTAGTTTTAACAGATGATAACTTCTCATCTATTGTGAAAGCTGTTGAAGAAGGAAGAAATATTTATCGTAATATTAAAAAGTCTATTCTCTTCCTACTTTCTTGTAACTTCGGCGAAATTATAGCTCTCTTTTTAGCTATTTTACTTGGCTGGGCAACACCACTACGCCCTATTCACATTTTGTGGGTAAATTTAATTACAGATACACTGCCTGCATTATCACTCGGTGTTGATCCTGAAGATCCAGATGTGATGAAGGAAAAACCACGACATGCGAAAGAAAGCTTATTTAGCGGCAGCGTTCCTTTTCTTATTTTCAATGGGGTTGTAATTGGACTTCTTACTTTAACAGCCTTTATCGTTGGGGCAAAGCTCTATACAGGAGATACAAATTTATTTCCTCTCTTCCCAGAGCAAATTGATGAAGACGCGCTATTACACGCTCAAACGATGGCATTTGTCGTTCTTAGTTTTTCTCAGCTCGTTCATTCATTTAACTTACGTTCAAGAACGAAATCAATTTTTTCAATTGGGATATTTACAAATAAATATTTAGTCTTCTCACTTCTAATCGGTGTTCTTATGCAAGTGTGTATCATCTCCATCCCGCCCCTTGCCAATATATTTGGTGTGCATGCATTAACAATGCGCGATTGGGGATTTGTTCTCTTGTTAAGTATCATTCCGCTTGTTGTGAATGAAATTATTAAATTATTTAAGCGAAAATAAAAGGCAATGGGGACTGTTCCTCATTGCCTTTTTGTTTATCCCGCTATTTGCCGTGCAGTAAGACTCCCACCTCAAAATTCGGCTGGAGCAAAGAAGTTGGGTGGGAGCCCTGCCGCCCGTAAACGCCCGATTGGTGAGGGCTAATAATCAGCGAGAGATGAACACCCCCACTGATTATAGTTTCACTTTATCCTTGTAATTCTTTTTTGATGTTCTCTGTTAATGTAGCCATACGCTTACGACTTTCTTCACGCTCACGTTTATTTTGCTCTTCAATTTGTTGTGTTTCTTGCATACCTCTTGAAATAATGTTCCAAGTTTCCTCAAGTGTTTCCATCTTAATACTAGAAGAACCTGATAATCTCGCTACTTCCACACTTTGAGTTGCGATATTTTGTGCATTTTTCTTAAGTAATTCATTTGTACGGCGATCAAGTTCAGCCATAGAGTCCGCAACAAGCTTTTGACGTTTCGCATTTACCGCTTGAATGATACCATTTTTAAAGATAGGAATCGTTGTAATAAATGCCGTATTGATTTTACCGATTAATTTATTGTTACCGCGTTGAATCATACGAATTTGTGGTGCTGTTAATAGAGCAACCATACGTGCTTTTTCTAAATCATCAATACGTTGTTCTAAAATTTCAACAGAGTTTTTAAGCGATTCTAATTCAATACCCGCTAACTGATCATTATTACGTATGCGCTCTTCGTACATCGGAACTAACTCTGTATTTAAACGCTCTAATAACATTTCCCCTGCTACTACGTATTTTTCTAAGTCTAAATAATACTTTAAGTTTTGCTCATATAAACCATCTAACGTACCAATTGATTTTTTCATTTCATCTTGATACTTCGTAATTTCTACGTATACTTTATCCATTTCGCGACCCATCGTCTGATACTTACTAAAGATTTGTTCAATCATTTTATCTGCTTTTTTGAACATACGTGAGAAGAAACCACTTTTCTCTTCCGCAAAGTCTTTACTATCAAATCTGTCCATAATTTTACCAAGCTGTTTTAATAATTCACCAGAGTCTTCTACTTTCGATAAAGACATTGTATGTAAAATTTGATCAGCGAAACGTGAAATTTCCATAGAAGGTTCTTTTCCGAGTTCTATTAATTCTAATTGATCTTTAATATCTACTGCGTTATAAATACGTTGCACTTCTGCATCTTGTCTAAGTTGCAAGCGAACATCTTGTGCGGTTTGCTCATTCAATTCTGTTTTCGAATCTAGTACGACTGGGTTATTCATATGGTATTCTCCCTTTCCTTATAAAAATGGACGAAATAGTCCTTTTATTGTTTGTGATAAATTTTTATAGGCTGATGAACCATGAAATTCAAGATCGAAATTAACTTCTTCAAGCCAATGTGAATCAAATGCTCCTGATTCAATATACGGTTCAATATCGTTTCTCCCCGTTGGATTAAAGTGGAATACATCTACTCCAATTTGATTTAAAAATAGTAATAACACAGCATCAGAACGACTTAATTCTCCGCTCTTCTCATTATTAAATATAACAATTTTCGGTACTTCTTGCGAATAATCAAATTTCTCAAGCTGCTCTAAAATGTTCGGTGGTATTTGAGAGAGTTGTGCGAAAACATACAGTGCTACATCTTGCTTCGTCTCTTTCGCAATTGGTTTACACATTTCACTTTCGCACGTATGGATGATTGCTTCTGCAATACCATGTTGTAATCCTTCTGGTAAACGCTTATGTGGCCACCAATGGCTGTTCATAATTAAATCCGGATGTAACTTCCCCCCGCGGTCCAATGCATCTCGATAATGATATTGGAAATTCGCTTTTTGTTCTTTCGTAAACGGGAATGTATTAATTAATAAACTGTTATCAAATGATGTGACAGCCTTTAATCGCTGAAAATATTCTTTATCATTCTTTGAAACGCCTGATATTTTTGCAAATAAAGAAGGAATATAAATATGCTTATTTTCAACAAAGAATGTTGGACGTACAAATGCCTTTTCTTTCGTAATTAAAAAGAGTTCATCGTACGTCGTTTTGAGCGTACGGGCTACAGGTGTATACGAACGGAATTGCCACGGTTTGTATAATAATGAATTATCGTGGTGAAGTACTTGCTCGATTTCTTTTGAAGCTTGATAAGCTACTGTTGCGACGCGTTCACGACGCCGATCAGGAAATGGTTCCAATGAAATACGTCCTGAATGAGATACGACAAAGGTCTTTCCTTCCTCATCTACACTCTCAAATCCATCTTTTCCTTCTGGGTGATAATAAAGCACATCACAGCCGAGCATAATAAGAAAGTATAAGAAATATATACGACTCTCCGTCGCATCACCGTACCAAACGATACGTGGCATTTGTTTCTTATAATTAATCGTAGAGAACCACTTCGCTACGTAATTTTCACTTAATTTAATCATATCGATTAAGAAACGCCGGAATCCTTCTGTTTTTAAAGATTGATTATGTTGTTTCTCATACAATTTCAATACAGAAATAAACGTCGTATGTATATAATGCTGTAAATCAGGATTGTCTATTTGCGGTAATAGTTGTTTTCCAGACAAATGTGCTACAAGCCTATTTACTGTAAGTCCATTCGGCGCTTCTTGATGTAATGCAAAAACTTCTTGAATATGGCGCAGTTTTTCGGGATCAATCACCTTATTTAAATTTTGTTCATGCAAAACTTCAATCCCTTTTGCTTCACTATAATCAAATAGTTCATTGAAATATTCATCTACATCATTCGGAACACCAAGAATGCGACTTGCTATATAACTAAATTTCATCTCATTCTCTGTCAGTTCATATTGTGGGCGTTTTTCTAAAAGCGCTTCAAATTGCTTTAAATCTGATTCTTCTTTTAATGCACATGGTTGAAGTGTAAAACGTGAAAACACAACAGTTCACCTCCAAAAACATTTACGTTTTTTATAAAGTCTCTCTTCTATTATAAACTATTTTTAGTTATAAAAAATGGGCGCTCGCATAACGAGCAAACCCATTTCAATTATTTATGTTCATTTTTAGTAGCTGCAACTTCTTCTTTAGCTTGTCCAGAATTCTTCATGTAGTGAAGTATAAATGTTGCTCCAAACGCTATAACTAAAATAATAAAGAACAGCGTATGACTTACTTCAATATGAATGACAGACAGTAGCATTTTTGCTGCAATAATTAAGATTAAAATATATGCTGTCGTTTCAAGTTCTGGAATACGCTCTAACAATTTTAAGAATACGCCAGCAATACCGCGCATCATTAAAATACCGAGCATTCCACCTAATAGTAAAATCCAAACTTCATTCGATACACCAAATGCAGCAAGTACACTATCTACAGAGAATGCGATATCCATTAATTCAACCATCGCAACCGTCCCCCAGAAAACACCGAACATTCTGAAGACAATACTATTTTGGTTCATACCATGGGCTTCTTCTTCTTCTGAAGTGCCTTTTCTTTTATCAATGAAATATTTAATTGACAGCCAAGCTAAGTAAAGCGCACCTAACACTTTTACCCATGCCAATTTAATTAAGAACATTCCGATTCCAATTGCAATAAAACGGAATACATAAGCTCCAATAAGTCCATAGAATAATGCTTTTTTTCGTTTTTCTTCTGGAAGATGTTTTACCATTACCGCTAACACAAGTGCATTGTCAGCAGATAATAACCCTTCAAGTACAACAAGTGTACCTATTAACCCCCAAGATACTGGATCTTGTAACACTTTAATCCACATGTCCAAGTCGAAAAACTGAGCATACGTATCAAGGATTCCTTGCAAAATACTCATCTTACCTTTATCCCCTATTCTTTGCTAGATTTATAGAAAGGTCAAAAAAAGGAAACGAATACCGTTTCCCTTCTTATGCATCCAAGCCATACGCTTTTACAAGCGCACCTAATCCACCTTGGAATCCGCTTCCTACTGCACTAAACTTCCACTGTCCATTATGACGATATAATTCACAAAAGACAACTGCTGTTTCAATGGAGAAATCTTCCCCTAAATCAAAACGAAGAACTTCTTCGTTTGTTTCTTCATTTGCTAAACGAACGAATGCATTTGCAACCTGTCCAAAGTTTTGATTACGGCCTTCACCATCATAAATTGTAACTGTAATAGCAATTTTATGAACATCTGCTGGAACCTTTTTCAAATCGACAACAAGTTGCTCATCATCACCGTCACCTGCACCTGTACGGTTATCTCCTGTATGTAAAACTGATTCACAAGGAGACTGTAAATTATTATAGAAAATAAAATCAGTTTCCTTCGTACATTTCCCGTTCGCATCTAATAAAAAGGCAGATGCATCTAAATCGAAATCAGATCCACCATCATAAGATTTAATATCCCATCCAAGACCAATTACTGCTCTTGATAAACCTGGGCTTGTTTTAGCCAAATCAATTTTCTGTCCTTTTTGCAATTGAATAACCATATATATTCACCTCTATATTTTAATTTCAAAAAATATATCCATCAGTAAATACGCGTTTCACTGATGGATATATAAATCTATTACTCTACATCTAAACCAAAGTTATTACATAGAGAACCTAATCCACCTTGGAATCCACTTCCGATTGCATTGAATTTCCATTCACCTGCGTGACGGTATAATTCGCTTACTACTACAGCTGTTTCAATAGAGAAATCTTCTCCTAAATCGTAACGAATTAATTCTGCATTCTTTTCTTCATCCAGAATGCGTACGAAAGAGTTAGAAACTTGTCCGAAGTTTTGGCTACGGCCTTCTCCATCATAAATTGTGATTGCGAAGCAAATACGTTCGATATGTGCAGGAACATTTTTTAAGTCTATTTTAATTGTTTCATCGTCGCCTTCACCTGCACCTGTACGGTTATCTCCTAAATGCTCTACAGCACCATTCGCACCTTTTGGATTATTATAGAAAACGAAATCCTCTGCTCCTGAAACTTTACCGTTGGCACCTACTAAGAAGATACTAACATCTAAATCGAAATCGCTTTGTCCGTCATAACGATTCGTATCCCAACCAAGTCCTACAAGAACTTTCGAAAGACCTGGATTTGTTTTTGTTAAGTCTACCTTTTGTCCTTTTTTCAATGAAATTGATGCCATATACAATTCCTCCTTGGTTTATCTTATTGGTAACGTGATACAATCTCACTTAAGTTTTTATCTTGTGTTCCTTCTCCAACTGCTGAAAACTTCCATTCGTTTCCGTCTCGATACATTTCCCCTGCAATTAAAGTCATTTTGCCAGCGTAATTATCTGACAAGTTATAACGTGCTAATTCTTCACCTGTTTGTGGGTTTTGAATACGAATATATGCATTGCGAATCATCCCAAAATCTTGACGACGATTTACACAGTCATAGATATTTACAACGAATACTAAACGATTAATACGGCTTGGAACTTTATGTAATTCTACGAAAATTGTTTCGTCGTCACCAGCGCCTTCACCTGTTAAATTATCTCCTGAATGAATGATACTACCACAAGTAGAAAGTTTGTTGCCGAAGTAAACTAGATCATTTTTGTTTAAAAAACGATCCCCTTCTAACATAACAACAGATGCATCACAATCTACACTTGGTTTACTTCCAAATAAAGAAGACAGAAACCCACCTGATTGCCCAATTGGATCCCAGCCTAAGCCAACCTGCAGTTTCGCTACTCTCGGTTGTCCTTTCGTTAAATCAATCTTTTGTCCTTTTTCTAAAATAATAGGCATGAAGTTTCTTCCTTTCTACAAAGCATTTTCCAAATCGGAAAACATTGTATTCTCCTCTTATATTGTAGCACTATTTATCTAATGAGAAAAAGGATAAATTCTCAATTATATGAAAACAGATACTATATTTATTTATACTGATGTAATAAGTGGTAAATGGAACCAATCATTCCTGCACAATTGCCGCTTTGCGCAAGTTTAATCTCACAATTACTATAAATCTCTTGATTTAAGTATGTTCCTATCCCTTCCTTCACTTCATGTAAGAAATCATCTCCTCTTTCAGTAATCCCCCCACCAATAATAATCATTTTCGGATTAAAAATATAAGCAAGGTTACTAATTCCAATTGCCAAATGTTTAAAAAAAATCTTCACGGCTTGAGTAACACCGCTATCACCCTTTATGAGTGTAAATTCTCCATCACTCTACTATTTGCAAGGAATTTACATTAACTCTTTTCTCCCTTTAGAAATACACCACCTTTTTCTATATATAGTTTTTTTTGCATAAAACTCTTTTTCCTATGAAATATTACAAAGGAGTGTATTTTAGATGGAACAATAATTTTTTCTTCAGGAGGAAAACAATGACAAAAATCTTCATTTTAGCATCAACACTTTCTTTATCCTTTTTTAGCGGCTTAAATATTGGTAATGCTGCAACTGAAAACTTCCATCCAATAACAAACGCTATTGTACATAATAACGATACTTTAGCTGAAGGTAATTCAAAAGATAATAATAAACCTCCAGGAAACAATGGTTCTCAGGACGATAGTGGTTCTGATGGCAACGGTTCTGGCGGCAACGGTTCTGGCGGCAATGGTTCTGGCGGCAGTGGTTCTGACGGCAATGGTTCTGGTGGCAGTGGCTCTGGTGGCAGTGGTTCTGACGGCAACGGTTCTGGTGGCAGTGGTTCTGGCGGTAACGGCTCTGGTGGCAACGGTTCTGGTGGCAGTGGTTCTGGCGGTAACGGCTCTGGTGGCAACGGTTCTGGTGGCAGTGGTTCTGGTGACAATGGCTCCGGTGGCAACGGTTCTGGCGGCAGTGGTTCTGGTGACAATGGCTCTGGTGGCAACGGTTCTGGTGGCAATGGTTCTGGCGGCAATGGTTCTGGTGGCAATGGTTCTGGCGGCAATGGTTCTGGTGGCAGTGGCTCCGGTGGCAATGGTTCTGGTGACAATGGCTCTGGTGGCAGCGGTTCTGGTGGCAATGGTTCTGGTGGCAATGGCTCTGGTGGCAATGGCTCTGGTGGCAGTGGTTCTGGTGGCAACGGTTCTGGTGGCAATGGTTCTGGCGGCAATGGTTCTGGTGGCAGTGGCTCCGGTAGCAATGGTTCTGGTGGCAATGGTTCTGGTGGCAGTGGCTCCGGTAGCAATGGTTCTGGTGGCAATGGTTCTGGTGGCAGTGGCTCTCAGGGCGGCAGCCGTGTTAAAGGCGACAGCAGTTCTCAAGGTGGTAATGGCTCTCAGGGCGGCAACCGTGTTAAAGGCGATAGCGGCTCTCAAAGCGGTAACGCAAAAGATAATGCAACAAAACAAGGCAATAAATTGCCTAATACTGCAACGCATTATCCTGCATCTATTTTAATTGGGCTTTCAACATTCCTAATCGGTGTGTTACTATTTATTCGTCGTAAAAACGCAAAATAAAAACATCATCCTTCCATCTAAAAAATACATGAAACAAATTATAAAGTGAAACTTTAATCAGTGGGGGTTTTGTTCATCCCCCACTGATTATTAGCCTTCACCAATCGGGCTTTTACGGGCAGCAGGGCTCCCACCTAACTTCTTTGCTCCAGCCGAATTTTTGGGTGGGAGTTTTACTGACCGCAAATAGCGGGATAAAACTAAAAAGGACCTTGGATTGCATTTTATTATGCAATCCAAGGTCTTTTTTGTCATCTAGCAGAAAGAGTATTAATACGCTTTTCCCCAATACACCATCTGCTTCGCTTTTTTACTACAGCAAATACATTCGTCAGCTAAACTTTCTTGTTCGAACGGAATACAACGTGAAGATACTCCAACTGCTTCTTTTAGTTTTTCTTCACAAGCTAGTTCTCCGCACCACATCGCTTTAATAAAACCTTGCTTTTCATCAGCCGCTTTTTTCATCTCTTCGAAATTCGTCACACTATAAGTACTCTCATCTCTAAATACTTTTGCTTTATTAAATAAAGAATGATGAATCTCCTCAAGTAGTGCTGGAATGCGTTCTTCTAATTGATCCATTGTTATAAACTCTTTTTCTTTCGTATCTCTTCTTACAAGTACGACTTGATTCTTTTCAATATCCTTTGGACCAACTTCCAATCGTATTGGAATCCCCTTCATTTCATACTCATTAAATTTCCAGCCAGGTGTTTTATTGCTAGCATCTATTTTTACACGTGCAACCTTCTGAATACGTCCTTGCAACTCTGTTGCTTTTTCTAACACACCTTCTTTGTGCTGAGCAATAGGAACGATAACAACTTGTACTGGAGCGACTTTCGGTGGCATTACAAGTCCGTTGTTATCACTATGAACCATAATAAGTCCACCTATCATTCTTGTTGATACACCCCAAGATGTTTGGTGTACGTATTGCCATTTACCATTACGATCTAAAAACTTAATATCAAATGCTTCTGAGAAGTTCGTTCCAAAGTTATGAGATGTTCCTGTTTGAAGCGCTTTTCCGTCATGCATTAAACTTTCAATCGTATAAGTCGCCTTCGCTCCTGCAAACTTTTCTTTTTCTGTTTTTTGCCCTTTAATAACCGGAATCGCTAAATACTCTTCACAAAAAGCAGCATATAAATTTAAAATATTTAATGTTTCAATTTGAGATTCTTCTGCCGTTTCATGAATCGTATGACCTTCTTGCCATAAAAATTCAGTTGTACGAAGGAATGGTCTCGTCGTTTTTTCCCAACGAACTACTGAACACCACTGGTTATATAACTTTGGTAAATCATTATATGATTGAACAATTTTTGAAAAATGCTCACAGAATAGAGTTTCAGATGTAGGGCGTATACAAAGCCTTTCCGCCAATTTCTCATCTCCGCCATGAGTAACCCATGCTACTTCAGGAGCAAATCCTTCAACATGATCTTTCTCTTTTTGTAATAAACTCTCTGGAATAAACATTGGCATGTACACATTTTCATGACCAGATTCTTTTAATTTTTCATCCATCACTTTCTGCATATTTTCCCATAATGCATAACCGTATGGACGTAAAATCATACAACCTTTCACACTTGAATAATCAACAAGCTCCGCTTTTTTTACAATATCGGTATACCACTGAGCAAAGTCTTCTTCCATCTTCGTAATGGCTTGTACTTGTTCTTTTACCATATTCATTCTTCCTCCTTTAGAAAATAGAAAAAGCCCGCGTCCCCAAATAGGGACCGAGCTTTGTCGGCGTTACCACCCTGATTCATACACAAAAAAATTGAGTATGCTCTCTTTTTGATAACGGGAATTTCCCGCTGCATATGCAGAACTCAAAGGTAGGTTCCATATCGCCTTTTAAGAATCTTCCAGCCAAAAGGATTCTCTCTCTGCAAAAAGGTAAGACATGTACTATTCCTTTTTCATCGTTATAACAAAATAAATTTGTTGAATATCATAATATAAATTATATTTCAAAACAAGAGCCAATTTTCTTATTTTTATACATTATTTTCAATTATCACTGTTTTATACGTAACTTTTCCGAACTATTTTTACAAGTTGATGAGCAACCATACCAATTAGTGTACCAATTAAAACGAAGAAACAAATAAATCCGTATCCCATTCCTTCCCAACCACCAATAGCGATCATTGTTACAGGAAAGAAAGCTAAACAAAGAAGTACTAAACTAAGTGCAAATATAATATCAAACTGTTTGTCTGGAAAACGTTTCTTTAGTAAATATGACATAAAAAATACAAGGAGAACGGTGACTCCACCAATGATGTAAAAGATACCAAATCCATCTAGCCAATCCATAGTATTCCCTCCTTCCATTCATTCCCTTATACTTATTATATGTTTAATTTTTCTGAAAATAAATAACAAAATTTTATTCAAAAATATATTTTTATTACCAGGTATTAATAGTAATATATAAGAATAAGTTTTATATAATCAGGAGGGAAACTTTATGGATAAAGCATTAACAAATCGCGTCATTATTTTATCTTTTGACTGCTTATCAGCTTTAGATTTTCCTATATTACAAAAACTACCTAATTTCCAAACTTTAATAAAAAGGGGCGCGATTGCGAAAAAAGTGGAGCCAATTTATCCTTCTGTAACATATCCAAGCCACTCAACAATCGTAACCGGTAATTATCCTAATAAGCATGGCGTTGTCAGCAATACATTACTTCAACCAGGACGTGAGTCACCAGATTGGCATTGGTACCGAAAGTCCATTAACGGGACAACTTTATATGATGAAGCACGCAAAGCAAATTTAACGACAGCAGCCCTTCTATGGCCTGTTACTGGAAGAGCAAATATCGATTACAATTTACCAGAAATTTTTCCAAATAGACCGTGGAAAAATCAAATTTTAGTTTCATTATTTAGCGGTAGCCCGCTATATCAATTAGATTTAAATCGTCGTTTCGGCCATATACGAAATGGATTGTCACAGCCTGAGCTTGATAATTTCGTCCTTGCTTCTGCCGTACATACAATTCAGACGAAAAAGCCTAATGTTATGTTTGTACATTTTACTGATTTAGATACTCAAAGACATTACCATGGCTTCGAGTCTGAGGAAACAGTAGCTGCAATCCACAGACACGACGAACGCCTAGGAAAAATTATCCATACATTAAAAGAACGTGGTATATACGAAGAAAGTACAATTATTGCACTTGGTGACCATAGCGCTTTAAGTGAAAACAAAGCAATCCAATTAAATGTCCTATTCTGTCAAAAAGGGCTTATATCCGTAAATAAACGTGGAAAAATACACGATTGGAAAGCTTATTGCCAAAGCTGTGATGGATCTGCCTACGTACATGTAAAGGATAAAAATGATACTGAAACGATTAAAGAGATTCAACTTCTTCTTGAAGAGCTTCTTCAGGATAAACAAAATGGAATTGAATTTATTCTGCACGATGAAGATGCAAAAGAACGTGGCGCTGATGGTAATTGCTTATTTATGCTAGAGGCCATGGAAGGTTATTACTTCATTGAAAATTATACAGGTGATTTCATAAAAGAAATTAATAAAGAAGATGTTAATTCTAGTAAGAAATATACATTTGGAACACATGGATATTCCCCAACAAAACCTAACTATGAAACAATTTTTATGGCTGCTGGGAAAGGCATTCAAAGCGGCGTTACAATTCCGTATATGAGACTGATTGATGAAGGTCCGACTATCGCTAGGTTACTCGGTTTGCACTTAGGTGAAACAGACGGCGCAATTGTAGAGGATTTACTTCAATTGTAAAGAACTGTGTATATATGTAAAAGTTATGTAAAACTCATCACTGTTTCTCTTTTTATAATTTTTATTTTTGTACACTGTTAGTAGAACAAATTTAAGGGGGAACATTATATGAAAAAAATGTCCAGACAAGAAAAAAGCTGGATATTGTACGATTGGGCGAACTCGGTATATTCGCTCGTCATTACAACTGCATTATTTCCAATTTACTTTAAAGCAGCTGCAAAAGAAGCTGGACTATCTGGCGCAACTTCAACAGCCTATTGGGGATATGCAAACTCGTTCGCTACACTTTTAATTTCTATACTCGCTCCTATTCTCGGCACAGTTGCTGATTATAAGGGATTTAAAAAACGATTTTTCACATTCTTCTTTGGACTCGGTATCGTATTTACAAGTATGCTAGCAATTGTTCCAACATCTCAGTGGTACTTATTACTAGGATGCTATATGCTCGCATTAGTTGGCTTTGCTGGAGCAAATATTTTTTATGATGCATTTCTAGTAGATGTTACCTCTGGAGATAGAATGGACCGAATTTCTACGCGAGGTTTTGCATTAGGTTACATTGGGAGCACAATTCCTTTTATCGGTTGTATTGCTCTTATTATTCTTGCTCAAAAAGGAACTATCCCCTTATCAGTCGGAATTGCTAGTCAAATTTCCTTTGCAATAACAGCTCTTTGGTGGGGACTATTTACGATACCAATGCTAAAAAATGTAGAGCAAACACACTATATTGAACGTCATCCAAGACCAATTGCAATGAGCTTCAAGCGCCTTGCTAATACGTTTAAAAATATTAAAGAATATAAAACTGTATTTATGTTCCTAATAGCTTACTTTTTCTACATTGATGGGGTAGATACAATTATCACTATGTCTACTGCTTACGGAACAGATCTCGGTATTAGTGCAACCAATCTATTAATCATCTTATTTGTAACACAAATTGTCGCTTGTCCATTTGCTTTATTATATGGAAAACTATCGGAAACATTTACCGGTAAAAAAATGCTATATGTCGGCATTATCATTTATATCATTATTTGCACATATGCTTATTTCTTAAAAACGACGTTTGATTTTTGGATTTTAGCAATGTTAGTTGCTACTTCTCAGGGCGGGATTCAAGCACTTAGCCGTTCTTATTTCGCAAAACTAGTACCGAAAGAATCTGCAAATGAATTCTTCGGATTTTATAATATCTTTGGTAAATTCGCGGCAATTATGGGTCCGGTATTAGTTGGTGTCACAACACAATTAACAGGAAAAACAAACGCTGGTGTCCTTAGTATTATTGTCTTATTTATTATCGGTGGATTCTTATTAACTAGAGTACCCGAAAATGATACGTCCGTTACACCACCTAATCCGAAAACTAAAACAATATAAGAGAAAGATCCCCTTCACACAAGAAGGGGATCTTTTTCTTATATTTTTAACGATAACGCCCCACAATTAAAAACTCTAAAGCTTGTACAAAAATAGTTTATCGACAGTTGTTCCTAATACTTCTGCTAACCGGAATGCTAGTGCTAAGCTTGGATCATATTTATTATTCTCAATTGCATTTATCGTCTGTCTTGATACGTTACACTTATCCGCTAATGCACCTTGTGAAATACTATTTGCAGTGCGCAATTCATAGATTTGATTTTTCACACCGTTTCTCCTAACCTGTAAAATCGTTTTTACATCATCAGTATATAGTTGGTACATGTCATTGTCAAAAGATTGCCACAAGAAAAGGGAGCAATTCTGCTCCCTTACAATAGCTATTTCGAAACTAATCAATTCGTCATTTCCTCTCGATTCACAATATCTTCTTTCTTTATTTGCATACGTAAAACCGGACCTATCGCAAATAAAATAAGTGCCATTGCTATACAAAATACAGTAACTAGTGAGGTCATCTCCTTCAATCCTCCAGCTAGTGAAGTTCCAATTAACATTGCCCCCATGAACAGTGGTAAAATCGTTCCATTTACTCTGCCAATCATATTTTCTGGTACAAGTTGAATCATAAGCGTACCGACAACGATATTGACACAGGCTAAACAAATACCTGTTCCAAATCTCATGAAACTAGTAATCCAAAATGATGTAGATAACCCTTCTACTAAAAATGACATCGCTAATATGCTCATACCGAATACAAACATCTTTTTCGGATTCACTTTTGAAGCGAAAACTGCAGCAACAATACCACCAATTAACATACCGATTCCATCAGCTGCGGCTAAATATTGAACGGCTTCTTTTTCCATTCCAAGCCGTTCTATTACAAGAAACACTTCTAATGGATTCGTTAGTCCAACAGCTAAGCCCATAATGGTGAAAGTGATCGTAATCATACGTAAATTTTTCGTATGAAGAACGTATTTCCAACCTTCTTTTATATCATTTTTTAATGAACCTCTCGCCACTTGCTCTTGTTCCACCCATTTTGGTAAAAATGAAAGAGCGATAGCAGATAACAAAAATAAAATAATTAAGCTATATAGTGACGTAAATAAACCAAGTTGTGTGTACACAAGCGATCCTACCACTGGTCCAAAAATCATAAATAGCGACTGTAATGTTTGATTAAATGCAATCGCATTTGCTACCTGTTCTTCTTTTACATAGCGTTTAAATATACGCGAAGATGATGGCTGAGAAAACTGACCTACAATCGCGGAAATGAGTGTTGCAAAAAATATAGCCTGCCAATAATCCAGCTTTAACAACAAGACAATTCCTACAATAGACAGTACACTTAATACATCTCCAGCAACCATCGTTCTTTTCGGATTCCAGCGATCAGCTAGCGCCCCACCGATAAACGAGAAAATAAAAATAGGTGCATATTCCATAACCGATAACAAAGAAACTGAAACTGGATCATTATTCGTTCGCTCCATTATGAAATACAAAAGAGCCATATTTCTGATCCAAATTGCAAATTGTTGTAAAATATCAGATGCCATAACGAGCATAAATGCTCGGTTTTTAAATAAAGCGTTCATTTTCATTCCCCTTTCATAAACCGACCGTTCGGTCTAATTTATTTTGTAAGAAAAGCAACTGACCTATTATTCAGCTGCCATTCCTTTTAACAATACATCTATTGCCTTTTTATAAATACGTTTCAGCTCTTTATAATCTAACTCGTAGTAAAGTACTCCAAGCCCCGATAATAATCCATTCACAATATACATAAGATCACGCGTATCATCTTCTTGAAACTCTCCAGACTGTATACCTGCTTCAATTAATTTCTCAACCATAACATATGATTCTCTAGTTAAAGCTAACAGTTCATCCAGAATTTCTTTACTTACAACTTGGCTCATAGAGAATTCCTCTATTGCATTTGAAATGGGTTGCTGTATGTCCTCTACATAATATTCCGCGAGACCATATAGTTTTTCAGTACTAGTACTATACAACTTCTCTTTTTCATTCCATTTTTCAAGCCAATCATACGTATGCTGTTTCACTACAAATAAAAATAATTCTTCTTTACTTTTAAAGTGATAATAAATGCTTCCTTTACTTCTCTCTGTAATTTCACAAATCTCTTCCATAGATGTAGCTGCATAGCCCTTCTGTGAAAACAGACTTTCTGCTTTATAGGCAATTTCTTTCTTTATCTCTTCTGCGCTTCTTCTCATATTCACACCTCTTTAAACCGACCGTTCAGTCTAATAATAACAAATAAAAAACCTCTATCGCAAGAGGCTATACTCCTTATTTAAGAAAACGTACTTTCAAACCACATTCGAATCATATGTATTATTCCAAATTTAAATCCTCATTTAGTAAGAAATACGGTTCCCTTTTCATTTCCCCTAGCATGTTAAAAATATTTAATCAAACGTTTGTTTAACTGTTTTTATGCATGTGGAAGCCAACTAATCAAACGTTTGTTTAAAAAGAAATACGCCCCCTATAGGGCGTATTCTCATCAATCACCGCCGCCTCCACCACCGCAGCTACCTCCACTATCTCCACCAAAAGAACCTCCGCAATCATGTGAACCTCCATCGTGCGAGCTATCATTATCCGATCCAGCAAAGAAAAATAATGGTGATGAGCTGTTGGATGAATTATGAATGTTATTTTGTTTTGTAAGATTTACCTTCTTTTTGTTTGATCGAACTGCTGTTGCGATCGTTCCAACTACAACAAATAATAGTATGACAATAATAAATTCCATATAAAAGCCTCCCTTAATCTTCGAATAATTGAATGGTTCTCTCTAAATTTTCAAGTGAAATGAAGCGCGATTCACGAAGGATCTCTTTTCCATTATAAAATAATAAAACTGTTGGCCCTGTAAATACTGCATATCGCCCCGCAATCTCTTGCATGTCTTGTAGTAATATTTCTACTTTCTCTACGTAATCATAATTCTCTAATACGCAATTTACTTTTCTTAACATAACATCACAAACACCACAATTTTCCGTTTTAATAAACAGCAGTACTAATTGTTGTCCTTCAATATATGTCGCTAATTCTTCTATCGTTTCAAATGTATTCATCTTATCCCTCTTAGCGTAATTTACGAAATACTTTACCCTGATACATACGAAAAGCTGAACTATCTTTAATCTTTCTCTTTTCCATTACCTGCTGAAAACGCAGCGTTTTTGCTGTTAACTCTTCTTGTAATTCTTTTCTCTCTACTTCATCATAACAGCACGCAATTAAGTCTTCTATTTTTAATATATCTTTTTGTAGTTCCATTTCTGGTGGAATCATACCTGCATTTTTCAAGATTTTATAACTCATTCTAAGTTCTGGAGGTACCATTGAAAGGTCTTCTAATTGTAGTGGTTTTCCTTTCCCCGGAATATGATCGAGATCACCATTCCGTATTGCTTGTCGAATTTTTTCTTCAGCAATGTTCAAAAAGACATCCACACCATTCGCTCCTTTACATATTTTTACTATTATTTTACATGATATTTTCTCATCTTGCTACGCTATTACAAATTGACTTTATACAATTTTTTCTCAAATTTAATTACAAGGAGCCTTTTCCTCCCTAATCAATATTTTATTTTCATGTGTAGTCTGTATTAGAGCCATTTAATATTGAGAAAATCTTTGCGAATCAAATAAAGCGTTTACACCAAATCTTGCATTTGCTACGATTTAATCACCCCCAGCTCCCTTGTATAGACTTCGTGATGTCTGATCATTTTTATCTAGACGTTTCATACGTCTAGATTCACTTTGGTTTATTGGCGCATGCCTTTAAATATATCTTTTATTTTGAAAGGAGAAATGACTATGAGATCAAAAAAATTCACGCTACTATTACTATCCCTACTACTTTTCTTACCTCTTTTTCTCACAAACTTTATTACTCCAAATTTCGCATTAGCAGATTCACCAAAGCAAGGTCAAAAAATTGTTGGGTATTTTCCTTCATGGGGCGTTTACGGACGTAATTATCAAGTTGCAGACATTGATGCATCAAAGCTAACTCATTTAAACTATGCTTTCGCTGATATTTGCTGGAATGGAAAACATGGAAACCCTTCTACTCACCCCGATAATCCAAATAAACAAACGTGGAACTGTAAAGAATCTGGTGTACCACTGCAAAATAAAGAGGTCCCTAATGGTACTCTCGTACTCGGTGAACCATGGGCTGATGTCACAAAATCTTATCCGGGATCGGGTACAACTTGGGAAGATTGTGATAAATATGCCCGCTGTGGAAATTTCGGAGAACTGAAACGATTAAAAGCTAAGTATCCTCACTTAAAAACAATTATTTCAGTTGGTGGCTGGACTTGGTCTAACCGCTTTTCTGATATGGCCGCTGATGAAAAAACAAGAAAAGTATTCGCTGAATCTACAGTAGCTTTTCTTCGCGAATATGGATTTGACGGCGTTGATTTAGACTGGGAATACCCGGGTGTTGAAACGATTCCTGGTGGTAGTTATCGTCCTGAAGATAAACAAAACTTCACCCTTCTGCTTCAAGATGTTCGAAATGCATTAACGAAAGCTGGTGCAGAAGATGGTAAACAATATTTACTAACAATCGCGTCAGGTGCAAGCCAACGTTATGCGGATCATACAGAGCTAAAGAAGATTTCTCAAATACTGGATTGGATTAATATTATGACATACGATTTCCACGGTGGGTGGGAAGCTACTTCTAACCATAATGCTGCACTATACAAAGATCCAAATGACCCCGCAGCGGATACGAAATTTTACGTAGATGGTGCGATAGACATTTATACAAATGAAGGGGTTCCAGCGGATAAACTCGTATTAGGTGTACCTTTTTACGGACGTGGATGGAAAAGTTGCGGAAAAGAAAATAATGGGCAATACCAACCTTGTAAACCAGGTAGTGACGGAAAGCTCGCTTCTAAAGGCACTTGGGATGATTATTCTACCGGTGACACAGGTGTGTACGATTATGGTGATTTAGCATCTAATTATGTGAATAAAAATGGTTTTGTTCGCGGATGGAACGATGTAGCGAAAGTACCTTATTTATATAATGCGACTACAGGAACCTTTATTAGCTATGATGACAATGAATCTATGAAATATAAAACAGACTATATAAAGACAAAGGGTTTAAGTGGCGCAATGTTTTGGGAACTAAGCGGGGATTGCCGTACAAGTCCAAAATATAGTTGTAGTGGACCAAAATTACTTGATACGCTAGTAAAAGAATTACTTGGTGGACCTATTACTCAAAAAGATACTGAACCACCAACAAACGTAAAAAATATTGCTGTTACAAATAAAAATTCAAACTCAGTTCAATTAAACTGGACTGCATCTACTGATAACGTAGGCGTTACTGAATATGAAATTACTGCCGGAGAAGAGAAATGGAGTACAACAACAAATAGCATTACAATTAAAAACTTGAAACCTAATACAGAATACACATTTTCAGTATTAGCAAAAGATGCTGCTGGTAACAAATCACAACCTACTTCTATTCTTATAAAAACAGATGATGCTAACACAACACCTCCTGGTGGAAATGGCAATGCTACCTTTTCAGTCACTTCAAATTGGGGAAGTGGTTACAACTTCTCAATTATAATTAAAAATAGCGGAACGACCCCTATTAAAAACTGGAAATTAGAATTTGATTATAACGGCAATTTAACACAAGTTTGGGATTCTAAAATTAGTAGTAAAATAAATAATCATTACGTAATTACGAATGCAGGATGGAATGGTGAAATTCCTCCTGGTGGATCAGTTACAATCGGAGGGGCAGGAACAGGCAATCCCGCCGAACTTGTAAATGCATCCATTAATGAAAACTAAACGTAACCTCCATTAATTATTTCACTAAAGTTTGAATTTAGGTTTGAGTGCTCTATCCTAAATTCAAACTTTTAATTTTATGAAAAATCACAATTCATATTATAATAACCTATTATAATTATATTTAGTTTCTAATATGAAGTTCGCGTGAAGTTCATCTGAATTTTACATGAATTTCCTTTAAGTTCTATTGTCTTCCCATACTAATCACATTATCCTTTACATATAGGAATCATTTCCATTCCATTTCAAACTATCTATATATATAAAAAAGATAGTAGCCTATTAGGGAAAGGCATCTAGTATTATTATAAATATAACCAAAGAAAAAGAACTCTTATGGTGCGCTTATAAGCGCACCATAAGAGTTCTTTTTCTTACAATTCTCATTTGAGAGTTCTCGAAAATCATGTTAATCACAAAGAAAAGGCATTAGCTCATAAAAGCTAACGCCTTTTCTTTGTGATTATTGTTAAACGTTCCATTTTTCGATATTCCATATTTTCGTTATCCATGCTTCATAGAAAGAGGGCTCATGTGAAACAATTAAAACTGTACCTTTATATTGTTTTAACGCTTCCTGTAAATCCGTCTTAGTCTCTGTATCCAAATGGTTAGTTGGTTCATCTAAAATTAAAACATTGCTTTTAGTTACGATAAGTTCGCATAATCGTACTTTTGTTTGTTCTCCTCCACTTAATAACTGGATAGGTTTTAATACATGTTCTTCTTTCAATCCGCACTTTGCTAATGCTTGTCGGATTTCTTTTCTTGTCATATCTGGTCTCCCTGCCCATACTCTTTCTAGTGCAGTTATTTCTGAGGAAAATTCCTCTTGTGCAAAATAAGCGGGTTTTACTCGTTCCCCAACAGAAACTGAGCCGCCTAACGGTTTTATTTGTCCTAGTAATGTTTTTAACATTGTTGTTTTTCCAATCCCATTATGACCAATAATCGCAATCTTTTCCCCTTTTTTCACTTGAAAATCCAATTCTGGAAATAACGGTTCACCATAACCAATTTTCAGTTTCTCTACCTGTAATATACGACTCACTGGCTCAGTATAAACATTAAAATCAAAACGGGCGCGAGGTACATCGTTAACCTTTTCAACCTTTTTCATTTTCTCTAATACTTTTTCACGACTTTTCGCTTGTTTCGCTTTACGAATTTTATTTTTTTGAATAAAACCCTCTAAATGTGCAATTTCTTTTTGTTGTTTCGCATACGCCGCTTGTAATTGTTTCCTTTGTAATTGATAACTTTGCAAAAAGGTTTCATAATCTCCCGCATAGCGCTTAACCTTTCGTTCTTCTAGATGATAAATAACATTCGTAATATTGTTCAAAAATATTTCATCATGCGAAATGATAATATAAGCTTTTTCATACATTTGTAAATATGATTGCAACCATTCTATATGTGCTGTATCTAAATAGTTAGTTGGCTCATCTAATAATAAAACATCCGCTTTTTCTAAAAGGAGTTTCCCAAGTAACAACTTTGTCCGCTGACCACCACTTAACTTTGAAACATCCTTTTCCAATCCTATTTCAAACAAGCCTAAGCCTGTTGCTACTTCCTCAATTTCTGTATGAATTTGATAAAAATTAGAATTCTCCAATATAGTTTGTAACTCTCCATACCTTACTAACAATTTCGCTACTTCTCCTGCTTCAGCCATCTCTTCTGTAAGTTTTAACATGTCACGTTCCAACTCATACAGGTTAGAAAACGCACTTTGCAAGTATTCTTCAATTGTTATGCCTTCTTGTAAATCTATATGCTGTTGCAAAAAGCCAATCTTCACATGTGGAAACCATTCAATGTTTCCATCATCATGTATAAGTTCTCCTGTTAACAAGCGTAATAATGTGGATTTTCCAATTCCATTTTTCCCTACTAGCCCAACATGTTCGCCCTTTAATAATCGAAAGCACGCATTATATAAAATGGTTTTCTCACCATATGAATGACTTACATTTTCTACTGTTAATATACTCATCTTTTTTCTCTCCTTTTCTTATGATCCATAAGCTAAATAGAGAGAACAACAGTATAAAGCCTTATTTAGTTATACATATAAAAATGGGTAAGGTGAATACACCTTACCCATTACATATTATCGTAAGAAAGGATTAAGGTTCTTTACCTGCTGTCTTCAATTTAGCTTATTTGTTAAAAATGGGCAGACTTCTCCCGTATCAAGCTAAAACCATTTGAAGAACAGTTGATAAAGTCATTTTATCCTTTCACTCCTTTAACATTTGTTATATTAAGAGTATAAACCACTCTGTTATATTCTATTCTCTACTTTTTCTTTTGTTCCTTCTTCCAATTTATCCGATGTTAATGAACCCACTATTTCCCCTATAGATTTCATCTTTCTCCTTCAATAGAAAAAAGCCTCTTAACAGCAATTATACAAAAAACTGTTAAAAGACTTTTTTCTATTTTTTCATGTAAGGAGCCAATACTCTTAAAATTTCTTCCTTATCCTTCTTTAACTCAAGAGATGTTAACATATCCATCGTTCGCGGCCTAGGTAATTCCACTTGGACCTCGCCAACTATTGATGCTGGTCTTTGAGATAAAATAAATACGCGATCAGAAAGTAAAATTGCCTCATCTAAGTCATGTGTAACCATAACAATTGTTTGCTTTTCTTGATGCCAAGAATTTAAAAGCCAACTGTGTACTTCCATTTTTGTAAATGCATCTAATTTTCCAAAAGGCTCATCCAGCAGCATAATTGGCTTTTCACATAAATACGTACGAAGGAAACTAATTCTTTGACGCATTCCACCTGATAATTCATCTGGATAATGATCTGCATATTCATCTAGCTCAAATTGCTTTAATGCTTCCATTCCTTCTGTCAGCCTTTGTTTTTTAGGCTTCCCTTCGATTTCCAATGGAAGAACGATATTTTGCAAAGCCGATCGCCACGGTAGTAATAAATCTTGTTGCGGCATATAACTAACAACATCTTGTTTTTTTACATACTCCTCGTTATAAAACACTTCTCCGCTCGTTGGCTCTTCAACACTTGCAATCATATTTAATAATGTACTTTTTCCACAACCACTCGGACCTACAAAAGAGACAAACTCTCCCTCCTGTATAGACGCACTAATATTTGCTAATACATTCTTTCCATCGAAAGCTTTTAAAATATCTTTTATTTGTAATCCACTCATTTTTCACTTGGAAGGAATTCATTTGTAAAGGCATCTTTTACATCGATTTTCTTTTTAATAACTTTGTTGTCATATAAGAAATTCATGTAATTTGTCCAAATCTCTTCCTTCTGTACTCCCCACGCTTTTGCATCATCTTGATACTTTGTACTTAACCACTTTTGGCTTTCTTGTACTAATTCTTTATTCACATCCGGAACAGCTTTAATTAAAATATCCGCAGCTTCTTTCGGTTCTTTAATTGCAAAATCATAACCTTCTGTCGTTGCCGTCATAAATTTTTTCACAAAATCTTTATCTTGCTTCGTATGTTTTTCACTTGTAATAATAACAGGACTATAGAAATCAAGCGCTGGATCTAAGTCTTTTACCATAATTGTATTTAACTCTTTTCCTTGACGCTTCGCTTCAATTCCATCCCATCCATAATAAATCCATTCAAAGTCTGCATCACGACCGATTGATTTAAAGAAATCTGTTTGTCCAAGAATAATTTTTTCAACTTTATTAAAATCAGCTTGATGTTTCTCCATAATCGTCTTTAACGTCGCTTCTTCTGCTGGTCCCCCCCAGCCGCCATAACGTTTACCTTCAAAATCTTTCGGTGACGTCATATTATCTTTTTTTAGAGATGCAAAAGCAGAGGTATTATGCTGAATAATTGCACCAACAGAAACAACTGGGATTCCTTCAACACGAGCTAATGTTACATTTTCTTGTGCGCTTATCGCAAAGTCTGCTTTCCCAGAAGCAATCATCTGCTCTGCCGTTACATTATCACCAGGCTGGATAATTTCTACATCAAGCCCTTGCTTTTTGTAATAATCTTTCGTTTGCGCTACATATAAGCCAGTATGATTCGTATTTGGAAACCAATCTAAAACGACTTTTACTTTTTTATCTTTACTTGAACTTTCTTCTTTCTTCGCCGGATTACATCCGGCAACAGTTACTGCTAATAATGCAGCTAACATAATTTTTAAACCTTTTTTCATTTTCTGCCGCCCTTTCTGTATATCCATGGTGCTGTTATTCTTGCCATAAATTCAACAATAAAGTACAGACATAATGTCACCATGACGATAATCGCTGCAACACCAAATACTCGAGCCGTTAAAAAGGATTTTGTTGCTCTTGTAAGCATAACTCCTAATCCTTCGCTGGCACCAAGCCATTCCCCAATAATCGCCCCCATCACACTATATGTAACAGCAATTTTTAAACCTGAGAAAAAGTATGGGAGTACTGCTGGAAACTTTACTTTCTGGTAAACTTGCCATTTCGTTGCCTTCATTGTTTGTAACAGTTTCAGCATATTTTTATCTACCGTTTGGAAACCTTCTAAAATGCTAAGCGCAATTGGGAAGAAACAAACAAGAATAACAACCATTACTTTGGGCAACATTCCGTATCCAAACCAAATAATAAATAATGGTGCGAGCACAACGATTGGAATTGTTTGCGAAATAACGAGCAATGGATTCATTAAAATCCGAAATAAAGGGATGACATCCATAATGATAGCAATACTCGTCCCAAGTAAAATTGCAAAAAACAACCCAATTATTACTTCCTGTAACGTTTGCACTGTATTCGGTAATAGTAAATCTTTCATTCCAATTAACTCTTGCACAATTGCAGACGGCTTCGGTAAAATCCACGGCTCAATTTTAAATAATGAAACAGATCCTTCCCATATAGCAATGAGAAGGATAAGCCAAATTGTTGTGATTATTTTAGATCGCTTCTGGTTTTGCATATTCATCACGGTACTTCCAAACTTTTTCGTCAATCGTTACGCCTGTACTTGGACGATAGTGAATTTTAATAGAAGTGATTACTTCTTCTGCTCCAGCATCGACGCAAGCTTGTTGCGCGCGTTTAATGACGTCAAGAAGTACATCTAATTCTCCTTCCAACGTTGTTTCCATTGCCCCTACTTCATAACGAACTCCCGACTGTTGTACAACTTCAATTGCTTTATCAACAACTGAATACACATCTTTGTTCTTCGCTTGTGGTACTACTGAAAATGAAATTGTAACTTGTTGTGACATAATAAAATCCCCCTTACAAAATATGGTTTCAAAAAAAGAAAAGGCTTTCCTACCATGTAGGAAAGCCTTGTATACAAGTTATTCTATAATAACTTATGCTACATCACTTTAAAGTAACTCCCTACGCTGGCATTATCCAGATCAGGTTGAGGGTCGATGTATACTTACATCCTCTCAGCCAATTGGCTCCCCGGTTCTTAATTCGTTTTCATTGTAGCATGATTTATTTTATTGAACAAACAAAAGCGTACATATCATTTCATTATTTTTGGAAAATATCCAACTTCTTCACCATGAGCTAATAATTGCTGAATAAATTCTTTATTAATCGCTGGCACTACCAGTTCTTTTTTCTTAATCCATTCATTCGTTCTACGAGTACCCATTACAATTTCAGATTGCTGTGCTCCATCTCCTGCAACTTGAGAAGCAATTAGCTCTGCTATTACTTCATTTCCCTTCGCTAATTCAAGCCCGGTATTTACATATTCCGAAAGTGGAACCATTTCAAGGTTGTATCCACATCCCTCAATTAGCTTTATAAAATGTTCAAATTCAACTTGATATGGGTGACAGATGTGTAACATTTCTCCAGCTATTTGTGAATCTTGTACATATGTTACAATCGATTTACTAGCAAAATCAATTGGTGTAAAATCAATTTTCCACTTTACATTCGGAGCTTGTCCAATAAGTAACATCGCTTTAATCAGACGATAAAATGCATTTCCTTCAATATTTTGTTGGAACCTTCCTGTTTCTGAATGACAAGCTAAGTTACCCGCACGATAAATATTTCCTCGTACACCATCTTTTATCGCTTCACGAACAAGGTTTTCTGCCTGTAGTTTACTATTAGAATACACATTCTCCAACACCACATCGTAGTTAAAATCACCTGTTTTTTCATATATATCCCATTGATCCATCGCTAATTCTATCGGAATACCAATTGTTGAAACAAAGTGGAATGTCGCTCCTTCTTCAGTTAACGCTAGCATACGACCCGTTCCTTGCACATTCACATTTTCAAACTGAGCCACATCTCCAAAATGTCTTACATCTGCACCACAATGAATTACAGTATCAACCTTGGAACGAATGACTTTAAATTCTTCCTCACTCATACCAAGATTCTCTGCCCCAAGATCACCAGGTACTGCTGTTATACGTTGTAGCCATTCTTTTTTTATATTTTTAAAGTAATTTGTTAATGTATTAACAATTCTTTGTTGTATATCTTGCGTTGGTCTTACTAAGCAATAAATATGTGCTGTTGTATCTTTTAGTAACTCATACAATATGTGAGAACCTAAATAACCAGTAGCTCCTGTTAAAAAGATATTTGAAACTTTACCGCTTTTCACTTCTTTTATATGTGAAATTGTTGCTGGTTCATGAATTACTTTATATTCACGGAATACGTCTTCTTCCTCTACTTTTAATTCCCTTTGAATTTGCGATAACCTATATATTGTGCGTTCCTGGAAAAAGTCTTGAATTGTTAAATGTGGGAAATCCTCTTTCAATAGAGTTAAAACTCGTAATACCTTTAACGAATGCCCACCAACTGTAAAGAAGTCGTCATGGACACTAACTTTTGAGACGCCTAATACATCAATCCAAGCTTTTGCTATTTTTTCTTCCGCTTCAGTAGATGGTGCGATATATTCTTGTGAACGAACTGGCTCATACTCTTCTTCCAGTTGTGCTAATCGCTTCACATCAACCTTTTTATTTGGTGTAAGTGGCAGTTCATTAATATAAATTAACTTAGATGGCACCATATAATCTGGTAATTGTTCTCTTAAATCGTGTATTAAGGTTTCCATAGCAACTTCATTAACAGTTGTATAGAAAGCAACTAAGTAATGACTACCTTCTTCACTTTTCTTCGTAAATACAACGGCATCTTTTATCATTTCATATTTTGCAATTGTATTTTGGATTTCACCTAGTTCAATTCGGTGCCCTCTAATTTTCACTTGATTGTCTTTACGGTGTAGAAATTCAATATTTCCATCTTCCGATATTTTAACAACATCACCTGTTTTATATATCCTACTATCATAATTTAAGAGGTGTGGAATAAACACTTCTTCTGTTTTCTCTGGCTTATTAAAGTAACCTTTCGCGATACCTACTGATTCTATATATAATTCTCCTGGAATACCAATTGGACAAACTTTCATATTGTCATTTAATATCCAAACTTTATAATTATCCGCTGGCTTCCCAATTGGAATACTAGCAAATTTATCATTTAACTCCGCTGGAATTGGATAAGTAGTTGTTGTAATTGTACATTCCGTCGGACCGTATGCATTATTCAATTGAACATGAGTACCAATTCTCTGTCGCCATAATTTCACTACTTCAGCAGTAAGCATTTCTCCACCAACTGCAATCCTCTTTAATGAATCCAACTTATGTTTACTTTCATCTGGAAGGTATGTTGCTACTTGTTGTAAGAAAATTGTAGCTAATCCTAAAATAGATGTTGCCTTTTCTTTATAAATTGCATTTGCAAAAGCATCGACTGAAAGTCTTTGCTCATCTAATAAAACATATACATTTCCACCACAGAACAATGAAGCAAATAACTCCCAAATAGACGCATCGAAACTAAATGATGGGAACTGTGCAAAAATATCTTCTTCAGTTAATTCATAATGTCTTTGCATCCATGTACATAAATTAACTACCCCGCGGTGCGCAAGCATTGTTCCTTTCGGGTTTCCTGTAGAACCTGATGTGTAGATCATATATGCAATATCATCAAGATGAATTGACAATTTCACATCTGCATCTGAAAATTTTTCAATATCATAAAGAGACAACTCGCGAATGCCTTCATACGGAATTTTTGTTTCTTTTGTTAGCACTAATTTCGATTGGCTATCCTCAATAATATACTGCACCCGATTGGCAGGATAATCTGGATCGATTGGAATATACGCAGCGCCTGCTTTTAAAACCGCTAATAAACTTACTACCGTATCAATACTTCGCTTCATAAAGATACCAACATAATCGCCTTGTTTCACTCCATTATGTAATAACATATGAGCGATTTGGTTACTCCTCTTATTTAGTTGTTCATATGTTAATGTTCCTTCTAACGAAGATAAAGCTATACGATTTGAAAACTTCCTTACTGTTTCATAAAACATATCGGAAATACTCTTATTCGGATATGGTACTTCTGTATGATTTATCTCTTTATATATTGCTAACTCTTCTTCTGGAATAATATCCATAGCTACAATACATTGCTTCTCGTTTGTAATTCCTTGCTGTAATACATACTCAATTTGCTCTATATAACGAGTCGCTGTTTTTTCTTCCAATTGCATTTTATTATAAGAAACCTCAAAGTAATTATTCTTTAATTCAATAAAGTTCAACTGACTATTTCTATTCTCTTTTCCTACTGTAACTGCAGGTTTCCCCCATTTTCCTTCATCATATTGTAATAATACTTTTTGTACTTCTTCCATGTTTTCTAACTGCACAATTTGATCATTAATTTCTACTTTTAGCTCTTCATAAGAAAGTTCCTCTGAAATCGTAATACATAACGGATAACTACTCTGTTCCATATAATGAGGAATCACTATACATTTTTCATTACTAACATGATGCAACCATACAAAAGTAGCGACTATTATATCTAACTTACTATGTTCGATCGCTTGTATATCCTCAATTTTCATCTGCTTATATTCGTTTACTTGAAAATCCTTCGGTATCATAAGTGGTTCATAATTTTGTTGCAAAAATTGTTCATATCTCTCCACATATGAACGTTTTAAGAAAATACTCATACTGAATCCTCTCGCTCTCCATAAAATAAAGTGAAACTTTAATCAGTGGGGGTGTTCATCCCCTACTGATTAAAATTCCACTTCTAACATCATTAAATTCAGATATTAGACTATTGATTAAAGAAAGAAAGGTGCAGATTATATCTACACCTTATATTTTTTATTAACTTTTAAATTCTCCAATCAACTCTTGTAACTCCTGTGAAAGCCAACTTAAAGAAGTAGCTAATTCTGCTATATCTTGCACAGACATTTCTTGCTCCTTCATACTCTCTTCAACGTTACTACTACTGTTTGCATATGTATTTGCAATATGAGATAGCTCATTTACAACTTGTACAATATTTTGGCTATTTTGCAGAATATCACTTGAATTGCTAGAAACCGCTCTAACTTGATTTGTAACAGATTGTGCTGACTTTGAAATTTTCTCAAAGAAGGCACCACTACTTTGAACAAGTGCAATTCCAGACTCTACTTCTTTTGAGCCTTTCTGCATCGAAACTACCGCATCTTCTGCTTCAGATTGTGTTTCCCCTATTAATTTAGCTATGTCTTTTGCTGATGCTTCCGTTTTCTCTGCTAATTTACGAACTTCATCTGCAACAACTGCAAACCCTCTTCCAGCTGTCCCAGCACGTGAAGCTTCAATAGAAGCATTTAAAGCTAATAAATTTGTTTGATTTGAAATGCCAGTAATTACAGTTACAATATCACTAATTTCTTTTGATCTTGTTTCCAACGAATAAATGATAGAAGATAAATCTTGTACTGCATTTTGGATTAAACTCATTTGATTAATGATTTGTTCAATAACTCCATTACCCTCAACTGAATGTTGCTCCATACCTTCTGAGGAAACTGCAACTTGTTTGGCAGCCGCTGTTATTTCTTTCATCTTATTTCCCATCTCATGTACAATACTTAAACATTGTTGTACAGAAGCTTCTTGAGACTGAGCACCAGCTCTTAATCCTACCATAGAGCTTGCAATCTCCTGAACAGCCATACTATTCTCCTCTGTACTTGCTGACAATTCTTGTGAAGATGAAGAAACTTGTTCAGCCGTCTGCTTCACTTTATCTATAATTCCTTTAAACTTCTCAATTGTAGTATTAAAATACACATTAATAATACCAATATCATCTGGTCTTTCTTCCAATTTAATACTTAAATCTCCTTCACCCACTTTACGCAATCCTTCACGTAAATCTCGTAATGGAGCAAGTGAATTGCGCACAATCAAGAATTGAATAACTGTCGCAATTAAAACTGAAATACAGATAAACATTAAACCTTGCATAATAAATTTCTTCTTTGTACTAGGAACAATAGAAGCATCTACATCAGCTGCAACAATTGCAACAATATTTTCTTCTCCGTCTGTAATCGGCTCTAATATCGTTACCCAAAATCCTAGTTCATCTTCATATATTTCCGTCATTTGTGCTTTTTTTGTTGCCATTACTTTATCGTATGTTTTCATCCAATGAGCCGGTTGTTCATAATAATCTCCCGGTTTTACTGGAACAGCGTTTGCTAACTCTGTAGTCAAACCAAATACTTGTAGCTCACCTTTTGTATTTGGTTTTGCCCCAATAACATACGTTTGTCCAACACTTTTTAATTCTTTGGTAACTTCATCTAATTGCTCTGTTAATTTCGTTCTCTTCTCTTTTTCTGCTGTCGGATCTTTCGCAACATTTCTCACTACTTCTGCATCTAATTTATGTAATACTGTATCTCCTGTTTCAATAGACTGCCTTTCAAATAAAGACATCATACTACTTTGAAACATGTTAAAACTTAACGCCCCCATACTACCAACAAGCGTCAAGATAACTAGTACAGTTAACAATACATTTTTTTGAAGAAACGATAGCTTGTGCCAATATTTTTTCATTAATATCACCTTTCTCAATTCACTCCATCTAAAATGAAACTATCCACACATAAACACACCGAACTGATAACGATTCTCAAGTTTATATACATATAAAAAAAAGACCAATGAAAAGAGCATTGGTCAAGACCAACCCTATCCGTCCGGTAACTGGCTAGCGTAGCCTTTCGACCTTAGCTCCTGTAGTTTTGCGTCCTAATGTTTCCATCAGTTTGCCTTTCTCGCTGAACGAGTTGAACGATATGGGAGTTCTATGAGAATTAAATTATTCTCTATCAAAGATTACAACATAAAAATTAAAATGTCCACCTATTTATAGATATAAATATAAAGTTTTAATGTATTATTTTTTCGAAATAATTTAACAAAGTACGTGAATGTTACATTTCTTGTGTTATATAATAAAAAATGTATATAATACAAGGATTATTTCGGATCATTACTTATTTTTCATTCAAATCAAACTATTCGAATATATCTTAACTTACGAATTTCGGAGGTAGTTTATCATGTTTTGGCTACAATTTCTTACGTTACTAATCTGCATTTTTATTGGTGCACGCCTGGGCGGAGTTGGTCTAGGAGTAATGGGTGGCGTTGGTATGGCAATACTTGTTTTCGTCTTCCACTTACAACCTACAGCTCCTCCTATTGATGTAATGCTTATGATTTTAGCAGTAATTACAGCTGCCGGTGCTTTGCAAGCTGCTGGAGGAATGGATTACCTTGTCTACCTTGCTGAGAAAGCATTACGAAAAAATCCAAAGCGTATTACATTTTTTGCTCCTATTGTTACTTATTTATTCACGCTATGCGCGGGAACTGGTCATGTCGCTTATTCTGTACTTCCCGTTATCGCCGAAGTATCTCGCGAATCAGGAATTAGACCTGAACGACCAATGTCAATTGCCGTTATCGCTTCCCAGCAGGCAATTACAGCTAGTCCAATATCGGCTGCAACAGTTGCACTTTTAGCAATGTTAGCCGACTATAAAATCACCTTGTTAGATATTTTAAAAGTCAGTATCCCTTCTACTTTTATTGCTTGTATGGTAGCTGCATTCGTTGCTAGTAAAATGGGAAAAGAATTAAATGAAGACCCTGAATACTTGAAGCGATTAAAAGAGGGAATGATCCCTAAACTTGAAGAGAAAAAAGAATTTGCGGGTGTAAAAGGCGCTAAATTATCAGTTATCCTTTTCCTAGTAGGAACTTTCCTTGTCGTACTTCTTGGTTCATTTGAAGCCCTTCGTCCGGGATGGATGGTTGACGGGAAGTTAGCTCGTCTTTCCATGCCAAACACAATTGAAATGGTCATGTTAACCATTGCTGCTCTTATTATTATTTTCTGTAAACCAAATGTGGAAAGCATTGTAACTGGTAACGTCTTTAAAGCAGGCGCAACAGCAGTTGTTGCTATTTTTGGTATCGCTTGGATGGGAGATACTTTCTTCAACGGAAACTTAAATATAATTCAAGGATCAATTCAACACTTAGTGACAAGTGCACCATGGCTATTTGCTATTGCACTATTCATTCTATCTATTTTACTGTATAGCCAAGCAGCAACAGTTCGTGCTTTAGTGCCACTTGGACTATCACTTGGTATTCCGCCGGCATTACTTATTGCGATGTTCCCTGCAGTAAATGGATATTTCTTCATTCCAAACTACGGGACAATCGTTGCTGCAATTAACTTTGACCGTACTGGTACAACAGGAATTGGTAAATATGTTTTAAATCATAGCTTTATGATTCCGGGCCTGATCGCAACCTTTACTTCTATTGGAATTGGAATGCTCTTAATTTCAATTATGTTTTAAATAAACGCACAAACCTACAATTTTAAAGGGTTTGTGCGTTTTTGATCAAACGTTTGTTTAATTTTTTTCAATCAATAACTTCTACAACATACCCTTTCTTTTTTAAACCACCCAATATTTCTTCAATATGATTTCTATTTTTCGTTTCTAATGACAAGTGCAATTGCGCATATCCTGGAAATACCTTTGTACCAATCCGTTCTAAATGTATATTTAATACATTCGCTTCAAAACTTGTTACAATCTCAAGTAAATGTTGCAAATAGCCTGGCTTATCTTTAATCATTGTCGCAATGTGAATGAAGCGTCCTGCTTCAACCATTCCATGCTCAATAATACGCGAGATAAAGTTTACATCGACATTTCCACCACTTAGTACGGATACGACCTTTTTTTCTCTTATTGGGATTTTGTGATAAAGCAAAGAAGCTAATGAGCTCGCACCAGACCCTTCAACCAACAATTTATTCCGTTCAAGAAGCATTAACATCGTTCGTGCGATTTCCATTTCATCTACACAAAACACATCATCCACATAGCGTTGTACAAGTTCAAAAGTTAAATCACCTGGCCTTTTAACCGCGATTCCATCCGCCATAGTTGGCGCAGAATCTACTGTTATTACTTTCTTTTCCTCAAGTGATTGTTTCATTCCTGGGCAAGCAAGTGTCTGCACACCGTATATTTTTACTGATGGCTTTTGTTCTTTAATTGCCATCGCAACCCCTGCAATTAATCCCCCACCTCCAATAGGACAAATAACAGCCTCTACATCTTCCAGCTGTTGTAATATTTCCAGACCGACTGTACCTTGACCAGCAATTACTGCTTCATCATCAAATGGATGTACAAATTTCGCTCCTGTCTTCTCTTTTAAATCTAGTGCAAAAGCTAATGCATCATCAAATACATCACCTTGCAATTCTACACGCGCGCCATACCTTTTTGTCGCAAGCACCTTACTTAACGGAGCACCTTTTGGCATCACAATCGTACAAGGAATACTAAGCATATTACTAGAATAAGCGACTCCTTGCGCATGATTTCCAGCAGATGCCGCAACAACACCATTTTCTAAATCACCTTTCTCAAGAGAAACCATTTTATTATAAGAACCACGTACTTTAAAAGAGCCTGTCTTTTGTAAATTCTCCAGCTTTAAATACACTTCATTCTGTGATAATTCACTAAATGTACTTGAATAATCTAATGGTGTCATATGTACAATGCCCTTCATTTTTTCATACGCAGCTATAATATCCTGAAATACAATCATGCTTTCGCCTCCGAAACAATCTATGTTTATACATACTAGTTTAGGCGGCATATTTTATTTTATACGACAAAAGACCACGCAGTATTTTCATACTACATAGTCTTTTATCTACAAACTCTTATTTACTTCCTCAGCTAATTTCTTCGTACTTTCATACGCAGATTCCGCTAAGCTAATCGCTGAAATAACTGAAACACCATCCGCACCCGCTTCTATAACAGAAGCTGTATTTTCAATTGTAATCCCACCAATCCCAACGATCGGTATTGTAATCCCTTGTTCCCTAAAATACTTTAGACCTTCCGTTCCTTGAACCGCTTTCGTATCTTTTTTCGTACTCGTCGGGAAAATTGGACCAACTCCTAAATAATCAGCTCCATTTTCAATCGCCCAGCGTGCCTCTTCAATTGTATGTGTAGATACTCCAATAATCTTATCTCCCATTTTTTTACGAACAGATGTAATTCCTTCATCATCTTGTCCAACATGCACGCCATCTGCATCTAACTCGAGGGCTAGTTCCACATCATCATTTACGATGAATGGTACACCGTACTCCTTGCAAAGCGCTTGTTGTTCTTTCGCAAAATCAATACGTTTCTCTCCCGTTAAAGCCCCTTCTCCCTTTTCACGAAGTTGAAAAATTGTTATACCGCCTTCTAGTGCCTCTCTCAATACTTGTAGTGGCTCCTTCGTACAATTGTTACTTCCCATAATAAAATATACTCGTAATAACCTAGACATTTCATCCATTGTAATACGCGACATCTAGTTCCCCTCCTTACTGTATAACCTCAATCTTTCCATACTTCTCAATATCATCTGAAGTTGTATTCGCTAACTGATTTAAAAATTCAATTTGGAAGCTTCCTGGTCCATTCTCTACTGTTTTCGAAGCCGCTATTTCTGCTGCTACTCCATAGAATGTTAATGCGGCTACTGCTGCCTTTACATAATCCTTTTCTACCGCTACAAATGCTCCTATTACAGAAGTTAGTAAACAACCTGTTCCAGTAACTTTCGTTAAAATAGGATGGCCATTTCGAATAATAATAGCTCGCTCTCCATCTGTAACAACATCCTCTTCTCCAGTAATTACCGTAACTGTATTTAATTCATCTGCTGCCTGTTTTGCAATATTTATAACATTACCATTTCCAGTACCAGCGTCTACACCTTTAATTTCCCATTTCTCATTAATAACATTAGCAATTTCAGCTGCATTCCCGCGGATTATCGCTAAATCGATTTCAGCTGGAATATATCTCGCAACTTCTGTTCGATAAGAAGTTGCTCCTGCCCCAACTGGATCAAACAATACTGGTACATCATTCTTATTTGCTGATTTACCAGCAAGTAACATCGCTTCTACCTCTTCAGGACGAAGTGTACCCATATTTAAAACAAGGGCTCCCGCAATGCTAGCCATTTCTGCTACTTCTTCTTTTGCATACGCCATTACAGGTGATGCTCCTAATGCTAACAAACCATTTGCTGTAAAATTTGTTACAACAACATTTGTAATATTATGCACGAGTGGATTAGACTCTCTCACCAAATCCACTACTTTACTAATTTCTTTCATATTCATCCTTTTCATCTCCTAACTATAGTAATGGGAGATACACAAAAAGGCACTTTGCGCGTACGCAAAGTGCCTGAACATGTGCTTTTACACTCTCCCTACGCTGGCATTATCCAACAGGTTCAAATGGTCAATGACGGACTAGTCATACTCTCAGTTTGCATCCACAAACTCCCATGTGTTTATTATTCATCTACTTCAAAGTCTACTCTTATTCTAGTAAAATAACAAGTTCTTTACTTTTATAGAATGATAGAGATCAGAACTCTCCTGGTTCAACCATTCTTCGCCTTTATATAAGTAAAACTCTCACACGTATATTTCACCACAAATAACTCAAACCGTCAGCAAGACTGAATAGAACAAAGATGTATGCTATATTTAACGTATGGAAATTTGAAAGGATGTTTTTAAATATGGCAAAAAGTATTGTAATTGCTGAAAAACCTTCTGTTGCACGTGATATCGCACGTGTACTGAAATGTGATAAAAAAGGGAACGGCTATCTTGAAGGTAGTAAATATATTGTTACTTGGGCTTTAGGTCATCTCGTTACATTAGCTGATCCAGAAAGCTATGATGTGAAATATAAACAGTGGAATTTAGAAGATTTACCAATGCTACCGGAGCGTTTAAAACTAACCGTTATTAAACAAACAGGGAAACAGTTTAACGCTGTAAAAAGTCAGCTTCTTAGAAAAGATGTAAATGAAATCATTATAGCTACTGACGCCGGTCGTGAGGGCGAGTTGGTCGCACGCTGGATTATCGATAAAGTTAAAATGCAGAAACCGATTAAACGTCTATGGATTTCATCTGTTACCGATAAAGCAATTAAAGATGGCTTCGCAAATTTAAAACCAGGAAAAGCATATGACAATCTATACGCTTCAGCTGTCGCACGTTCAGAGGCTGACTGGTATATCGGACTTAATGCGACTCGAGCATTAACTACTCGCTTTAATGCCCAACTAAATTGTGGTCGTGTTCAAACACCTACTGTAGCCATGATTGCAAGCCGTGAAGATGAAATCAAACATTTCAAAGCTCAAACTTACTATGGTATCGAAGCTCAAACAGCTGAGAGATTAAAGCTAACTTGGCAAGATACAAAAGGAAATAGCCGTAGCTTTAATAAAGAAAAAACTGATGCAATCGTGAACAAAATTAGTAAACAAAATGCTACTGTTGTAGACATTGATAAAAAACAAAAGAAATCGTTCGCTCCTGGTCTTTACGATTTAACTGAGCTACAACGTGATGCGAATAAAATATTTGGTTACTCTGCGAAAGAAACATTAAACATTATGCAAAAATTATATGAACAGCATAAAGTTTTAACGTACCCTCGTACAGATTCACGCTATATTTCATCTGATATTGTCGGAACACTTCCAGAGCGTCTGAAGGCTTGCGGAGTTGGAGAATACCGTCCTTTAGCACATAAAGTATTGCAGAAACCTGTAAAATCTAATAAATCATTTGTTGATGATAGTAAAGTAAGTGATCATCACGCAATTATTCCAACAGAGAGCTATGTAAACTTCTCAGCTTTCACAGATAAAGAACGTAAAATTTATGACTTAGTTGTAAAACGTTTCTTAGCTGTTTTATTCCCGGCCTTTGAATATGAACAACTAACATTGCGCACGAAAATTGGTGACGAAACGTTCATCGCACGCGGAAAAACGATTTTACATGCTGGTTGGAAAGAGGTTTATGAAAATCGATTTGAAGATGATGATGCAAGCAATGATGTAAAAGAACAAATCTTACCTCGCATCGAAAAAGGCGATACATTAAACATAAAACTAATTGTCCAAACATCAGGTCAAACGAAAGCACCTGCACGTTTTAATGAAGCAACATTACTTTCAGCGATGGAAAACCCAACAAAATACATGGATACGCAAAACAAACAACTTGCTGACACGTTAAAGTCAACTGGTGGATTAGGTACTGTAGCTACACGAGCTGATATTATCGACAAGTTATTCAATTCGTTCTTGCTTGAAAAACGTGGTAAAGATATTCACATTACTTCAAAAGGCCGTCAGTTACTTGATTTAGTGCCAGAAGAACTGAAATCTCCTACACTAACTGGTGAATGGGAGCAAAAGTTAGAAGCTATCGCTAAAGGAAAATTAAAGAAAGAAGTATTCATTTCAGAAATGAAGAACTATACGAAAGAAATTGTTGCTGAAATTAAATCGAGTGATAAGAAATATAAACACGACAACATTTCAACGAAGTCTTGTCCAGACTGTGGTAAACCAATGTTAGAAGTAAACGGTAAAAAAGGTAAAATGCTTGTATGCCAAGATCGCGAATGTGGTCACCGTAAAAATGTATCCCGCACTACAAATGCACGCTGTCCTCAGTGTAAAAAGAAACTAGAACTTCGTGGTGAAGGAGCAGGCCAAATTTTCGCATGTAAATGTGGCTATCGTGAGAAACTTTCTACATTCCAAGAGAGACGTAAAAAAGAATCCGGCAGCAAAGCTGATAAACGCGACGTTCAAAAATATATGAAACAGCAGAACAAAGAAGAAGAACCATTAAACAATCCATTCGCAGAAGCATTAAAGAAATTAAAATTTGATTAAACAAAAAGGTTCCTACCACTATCGGTAGGAACCTTTTATTTTTAATGAATAATTTTACTTCCTTTTGCGTTCTCAACAAACTTTTCACTTGATTTGTTAATTGGTTTTTTCAGTACTAATGCAGCCACAACTATGACTACTACGAAAGCACTTAACACAAGTAAATCTCTAATTACTATATCCCAAAGTATTCCGCCTACTGTTTCACGAATTGCACTAATTGCATATGTGAATGGTAAGAATGGATAAATCGCTTGGAAGAATGGTGGTGTCATTTGAATTGGGAACGTACCACCCGATCCTGCTACTTGTAGTACAAGTAAAATAATCGCCATCGATTTCCCAACGTTTCCGAAAATAGAAACGAGTGAGTATACGATACAAACAAATACTCCCCCAATAAATAAACTAAATAACACAAACCAGAACTTATCGACTACGTACGTACCAAGTAAGAATATATCTCCCATTGATACGATAAACGCTTGTGAAAGACCTATCGTTAAGAATGTTAATAAACGTCCGAAGTATACTTCATGGCTCTTATAATTAGCGCCCTCTTCATGTACTTCTACCGTTAATAACGAAACCATTAATAGTGCGCCTACCCATAATGCAAGCACTGTATAGAATGGTGACATTGCTGAACCGTAGTTCGGCATCGCAAATAATTTATTCTCTTTTAAATTTACTGGATTCGCGAAGTAATCACTTTGCTTTTCAACATCATTCTTTAATAAGCTTATGATGTCTTTTATATCCTCTTCTGATTCAAAATCACGAATTTTATTTGCTAATTCTTTAATCTTTTTCTCAGTAGCTGGCATTTCAGCTTTAATATCTGCAATTTTCTTTTGACCATCTACTAAGCCTTTTGATGAGTCTTCAAGTAATTTTTTCACATCTGGAAGCTTCTTATCTGCCTCGCCTAAAATTTGAGATGTATTTTTAGACATCTCTTTTGTACGAGCAATTGCTGCATTGAAATTTGGAGTGATTTCTGAGTCATATTTAGCTAAAATGTCACCAATTTGGCCCGAAACATTTTTAGACACTTGATTAATACTTTCAATAACATCTGCTGCTGGTTTTTGACCTTTATTAATAGCGTCAATTCCTTTATCAGTTAAATCCATTCCTTTTTGCAAACCATCTTTTGCTTTATTTAACTTAGCAATTGTGCCATTAAGATTTTTATCACTATTCACATCGCCCAAAACTTTATTTGTACTTTCCATAACCGGAATCATATCATTAACTAAATTCCATCCTGCTTGGAACTGTCCATTTAAATCATTTAAGGCTACTTTTGTAGAATCTAATCCATTAACACCTTTATTATTTAAATCTTCTCTTGCTTTTTCAAGATTAGTTTTTAGTTTTGCATAATTCGTTACAGCCTGATCATAGTTCTCTCTACCATTGTTTAATATCTCATTAGCTTTGTTTATATCTTGATTTAAATTGCCTCTTAGCTGCTGAGCATCCTCTTTTACATTTTCACCCTTATTTTTCAATTGTTCAGCTGTGCTTACTGCTTTTTCAAAATCTGCTACAAACGTCGCATTATAATCTGCTTCCGCTTGATTTACCAAGCTATTTATTGCATCTAACTTTTTATTAGCGGCATCTCTTGCGTCTTGTTTCACTTCTTGCCCTGTACCAATAATATTAGCGATATCTTTAACACCGCCATTTGCATTTTCTATAGCTGATTTAAGATTCGTTAATTTATCTATTCGTTTTTGGAAGAAATCTTTTCCAGAATCAGTTGGTGCAAATTCTTTAAATTTAGTAAAGATATCAGTTAAATATGAAACACTATCTGCACGACCTTGAAGATTCTCGGAAACTTTATTAAGGTCTTGTTTTGCTTTTTCGGGATCAAAATTACCATTTTGTAACCCGTTTATAACTCCTTGTGCATAAGTTGTTCCAACACGTATTGAGCTGAAAACATTATTTACAGTTTGATCAATATTTTTAGCAATATTTTTATATCCTTCACCATTCACTTGCGGTAACTCTGGAAGCGTTGGTATTTGCGGGATGGTTACATTTGGTAACTCCGGAAGTTTAGATGGATCTGGAAGTGCCAGATTGAAATCAACTGATGGATTCTTTAAGAAATCCGTAATTGCCGCTGCACTATCTAAACCTTGTTGCATTACAATTAAATTATTCTTAATTGTTCCAGGTGCACGTTTCAATGTTTCATCATTTCTCGCAAAGAATTTATCTAAATTCCCTAACGCCTCTTGCCCATCATTCATAACACTTTCTACAACTGGCAACTCTTTTTGCGCTACTTTCACAACATCTTCTGCCCGAGTCGCATCATCTAATGCCTTATCCACAAGTGTATTCATTTCTGGGAACTGTGCTTCTAACTTAAATACAAGATCTTTTACCTTTTCGATACTTGGTAAGTTTGTTTCTAAATCGATTCCAAGGTCATTGAAGATTTTAAAAATCTCACCGTTTGCTGTTTTAACAAAGTTTTTACTAACCTCTTCTGTAAGACCCGATGCACCTTTAGCTGTAATTTTCGGTGCAATCGCATTTACTTTTTCATTTACATAGTAATCAAGTTCTGGCTTCTGTGGGTTTTCATTCAAGACTGTTGCAATCTTTTCAGAAAAATCTTTTGGAATAGTAATACTTGCGGAATAATCTCCATGCTCTACTCCATAAATTGCTTGCTTTTCATCAACAAACTTCCACCCGAAATTTTTGTCCTTCTTAAGTGAATCTACAATTTCTTCCCCGATGTTAATATCTTTCCCTCTTAAATTTGATCCAACATCTTGGTTAGAAACTGCAATCTGGATTCCTTTCATATCTCCGTAAGGATCCCAAGAAGCTTTAATGTTAAACCATGCATATAACGATGGTAAAATCATTAATCCTAAAACAATAACAATTGCAGCCCAATGTTTAGCTACATTCCGTAAATCTGTCTTATAAATACGCCAAATTTGTTTCATAGAAGTTATCACCTAATTATATATTTTTCCTTCTTTAGAAAATGATACATACATTTTGCAATTATATCACTTTCTACATCGTGTATTAACCAAAAACGAACTATTTTTTTCCATTAACTTTCACTTACTTCATTATATAACGAAGTAAGGCAAAGTATGAATACAAAATGACCAAATCGGTTTTACATTCATTAATAACAAATATATATGAAATGTCATAAAAAATACAAGTATTTTCTCTTGGAAATACTTGCATTACTAAAAAATCCTCACAGCTTTTATTCTCTGTGAGGATTTCTTCTATTATATATCCAATTGAACCTCTACACCGAAATGATCTGAAATTACATTTCTGTTTGTACCATTAAAAATAACTTTTGAAGAATGAACTTTTTTACTTTGGTTACACAATATTAAATCGATTCGCAAATTATGTTTATTTTCATCCCAACCAGCAATCTCACCTTGGACAGTTATTCCTTCATCCTTCTCTATCGCTAGTTCGTATGTGTCATATAAACCTTTTTGCATCACATACTCATAACCCTCTCCTTCCAAACGAGCATTGTTATTAAAATCACCCATTAAGAAGGAAAGTTCATTGCTATTTACACGCTCCATTAAACGATCAACTTGGTCTTTGAATGATTCTTCTTCATCATTCCACCAACCGAGATGGCAAGAATAAAACGTTATATTCTTATCATTATAAGCAATTGTTGCACTTACAATTTTGCGTGTTTTCCAATACGTTGTATCCTTATTTTCTGAGACAAAGAACGTATCTTCCTTTACAATGTTGTGCTTTGTTATAATTGCTAATCCTTCTTCGTACACATCATATCCAATATGAGAGAAATCCCAAATAATATTGTATTCTTTTACATTTAATGCTCTTAACTCTTCTAGCAGTAAAAGCCCAAAATTATCTTTTTTCTTGTTACCGCATACATTTTCAGCTTGTATAGACTGACTTACTTCTTGCAATGCGATCACATCATAATCTTCTTCTTGAATTGCTTTAGCAAGATACTTTATTTTTTCAATTTGATTCTCTTCTTGCCAAGAGTGACAATTTAAAGTTAGCAATTTCATATTATTACGCACCTAACATATCTTGAATGTCTGACTTTAGTACATCAGCTTTCGGGCCATATACTGCTTGTACACCTTTATCTTTTACAATAAGTCCTAAAGCACCATTTTGTTTCCATTTTGCTTCTGGTGCAACGGCATCTAAATCTTTTACTGTTACACGTAAACGTGTCATACAAGCATCTACGTCAGCAATATTATCTTTTCCACCCAATAAATCAATAACTTTTGTTGCTAATGAACCATCTTGTACATTTCCTGTTCCTTCTGTTGACTCATCTTCATTATCAATATAGTTACCTGCACGCCCTGGCGTTGGTAAATTGAATTTTTTAATTAAGAAGTTGAATAACGTAAAGTTAAGGCCGAAGAACACTAATGAAACAATGACAAAGTTGATTAAATCTCTCGTTAAACCTGCATTGATCATCATTGGTGTACGTGTAATTAACTCAATAAATCCAAATGCATGAACACGTAAATTAATTAAATCCGCTAATGCGAATGCAAGTCCTGTTGTAATTGCATACACAACATATAATACTGGTGCAATAAACATGAACATGAATTCAATTGGTTCTGTTACACCTGTTAAGAATACTGCTAATGCAGCTGATAAGAACATTGGTTTATATTTTGCACGTTTTTCTTTATCAACATTACGGAACATCGCAAACGCAATCCCCATTAACGCTGCCGTTGAGCCGATAACTTGTCCAGCTTTGAAACGAGCTGGTACAACGTTATTTAATAAATCGTTATATGCTTTCGTATCTCCATTTGCTAATAAGTTATTTAAATCTGTAATCCATGCAAGCCATAACGGATCTTGTCCCGCTACAATTTGTCCAACCTTTGAGCCTGTTAACATCGTATATGTTCCGCCTAGCTCTGTGTAGTTCATCGGAATCGTTAACATATGATGTAATCCAAATGGTAATAATAAACGTTCTAACGTTCCATATACAAACGGTGCAATAACTGGTGCACTATCTTTAGATGCTGCAATCCAGCGACCAAATTCATTTAATCCACTTTGGATAAATGGCCATACAAGTGATAATACAATCGCAGTGACTGTAGACCAAACAATTACAACGAATGGTACGAATCGTTTTCCATTAAAGAATGCTAATGCCTGTGGCAGTTTATTATAATTGTAGTATTTGTTATATAAAGTAGCTCCTAAGAAACCTGTGATAATCCCTACGAAAACTCCCATGTTTAATGCTGGTGCACCAAGTACAGAAGTAAAGTAATCTTTTACAAGTAAATCTCCTGCTAAAAATGAAGAAACTGTCGCTTTTGAATCCGTTAACATTTGAGCGTTTACGCCAAATATAGCTCCTGTAATTCTGTTTGTTAAGACGAATGCTAATAGTGCTGCAAATGCACCACCTGCTCGATCCTTCGCCCAAGATCCCCCAATTGCTACTGCGAATAAGATGTGTAGATTTGTAATAATTGCCCAACCGATGTCTTCCATTACTCGAGCAATGGTATGAACTGCGTTAACATCCCCAGCAGACATCCCAATTAACTTACCGATGGAAATCATTAAACCAGCTGCTGGCATTACAGCTACAACAACTAGTAACGCTTTCCCGAACTTTTGCCAAAAATCAAAAGACGTAATTTTCATCTGTTTTTCCTCCCCTTTATTTATAACAACATAATGATTTAAATTATAATTTCTGTTTCTCTTATGAAAACGATTCCTTATGTTTCTTTTTCTCTTTACGCAACCGTTTTCATAAATCTATTTTAATAAAAGCGTTTTCACATTGCAATAGAAATTTATTTTTTTTCATAAAAAAAGATGCTCAAGGAGCATCTTTTTTCATTATGAAATGCGATAAACCCTTGTTTCATAAGGTTTCAACGTGATTGTAATTATTTGTTCATGTTCCGCAACTTCATAGTTATTTAAAAGCAAACGTTTGCGTTCTAATGCGAATAAACTCTCATTATACACAGATTCCTCTTTTGAGATATTACTAATTACAATGACTTTTTCATCCTGTAGCGTACGTGTATATGCATAAATTTGTGGATCGTCTTCTAAAAGTAAATCGTACGTACCGTAGTTCAGTACATCGTGCTCTTTTTTCAAGGCAATCATTTTCTTATAGAAATTGAAAATAGACTTTTCTTCATTTTTTTGCTTTTCAACATTAATTTCTTTGTAATTTGGATTCATGCTAAACCAAGGTGTACTTGTTGTGAAGCCAGCATTCATTTCATCGTTCCACTGCATAGGTGTACGTGAATTATCGCGGCAAGAAGCCCATATAATTTCCATCATATCTTGATGTGATACGCCCTCTGCAATTTTCTCACGATATAAATTTTTAATTGCTACATCATCGTAATCTTCAATATTCGGGAACTGAACATTTGTCATACCAATTTCTTGTCCTTGATAAATAAACGGTGTGCCGTGCATAAAGAAATACATCGCTCCTAAAGCCGTTGCACTTTCACGCCAATATTCTTTATCATTTCCCCAAGTAGACACAATACGTGGCTTATCATGATTTTCAATATATAAAGCATTCCATCCCTTATTTTCTAAACCTTTTTGCCACTTTGTTAATACTTTTTTCAACTCAACAACATCAAGATCTTTCTTCTTTTCTGCATCCCATAAGCTTAAATGCTCAAATTGGAATACCATATTGAATTTACCATTCTCTTCTCCAACCCAAAGATCAGCATCTTCAACTTTCACACCATTTGCTTCTCCAACAGTCATAATATCGTATTTAGCAAATGTGTTTTCTTTTAATTCTTCTAGTAATGGCTGAATACCATTTACATTCATATGTTTGTCAAAAGAAGGCACATACTTTAACCCTTTTGGATTTGGCATATCCTTGAGGCCATCTTCTTTTTTTATATGACTAATCGCATCGACGCGGAAACCATCAATACCTTTATCAAGCCACCAATTAACAGTATCATATAAAACTTCACGAACTTCTTTATTCTCCCAGTTCAAATCTGGTTGTTTACGCGAGAATAAATGTAAATAATATTGCTCTGTCACTTCATCATATTCCCATGCAGAACCATTAAAGATACTTTCCCAATTGTTTGGTTCCGCGCCGTCTTTACCATCCTGCCAAATATACCAATCACGCTTCGGATTGTCTTTAGAAGAACTTGATTCAATAAACCATGGATGTTCATCACTTGTATGATTAATAACTAAATCAATAATAAGCTTCATGTCACGCTTATGAACTTCATCTAGTAGCATATCAAAATCTTCCATCGTACCAAATTCATCCATAATATCTTGATAGTCACTAATATCATAACCATTATCGTCATTAGGTGATTTATACATTGGACAAATCCAAATTACATCTATACCTAAATCTTTTAAATAATCCAGCTTTGCAATAATCCCCTGTAAATCTCCAATACCATCACCATTTGAATCCATAAAGCTACGTGGATAAATTTGATAAGCGACAGCTTCTTTCCACCATGTCTTATTCATACTAATTCTCTCCTTTTGCATCCCATCGGATTTTTTATGCAAACGTTTTCGTAACACTATCATAACAAAATATGAATAGTTTGCAACTGTTTTCATTGAACTCTATGTAGTTTCCTTATTCTTATGCATTATTTATTTCTCACAAAGATAAAGTGAAACTTTAATCGTTAAGGAGGTGTCCATTCCCCGCTGATTATTAGCCCTTACCAATCGAGATTTTACGAGCAGCCCTATCTTCTTTTTTTCAGCCGGATTGTCTTACCGCTCGCAAATAACGGGATAAATCTAACCCTTCTCTTCTTCTCGTCCATGCGTGTTAAATACACTCTTCATATACTAATACAAGCTCATATTATTTCAGAAAGGAGATATAAATTGAAACAAACAAAATTAACTGGTCGTATCGTCGTTCCCTCGGATCCTGGGTATGACATAGCCCGAATAAATTTAAATTTAAGCATTCCAAAATTTCCTTGTATTATTGTTTTTTGTCAAAATAAAAATGATGTGTGTAACGCCTTAAAATGGGCACGTGAGCGTCATATACCATTTCGCTTAAGAAGTGGACGACATAGCTACGAAAATTTCTCTCTTTTAAATGGCGGGCTTATTATTGATGTGAGTGAAATGAAGCAAATTACGGTTAGTACAGGAAAATTAACAGCAACAATTGAAGCGGGTGCAAATCTTGGCACTGTGTACAAAAAACTTTGGAAATATGGTGTTACAATACCAGCTGGCACAAGTGCAAGTGTCGGAATTGTGGGGTTAACACTCGGCGGTGGCATTGGCATGCTTTCACGCTTATTTGGACTAACATGTGATCAATTAGTAGAAGTCGAAATGGTACAAGCGTGCGGGAAATTTGGTGCAAAAATCATTCGTGCAAATGAACAAGAAAACCCTAACCTATTTTGGGCATGCCGTGGCGGTGGCGGTGGAAATTTCGGGATTATTACTTCCTTAACCTTTCGAGTCCACCCTATTAAAAACGTATCAATTTTCTCACTTACATGGGAATGGAAAGACTTTATTGCTGCATTTCAAGCTTGGCAAAACTGGGCACCTTATATAGATGAACGTCTCACTTCATCAATTGAATTATTCTCTAAACAACGAAATAAAATCGAGGTGAAAGGTGAATTTGTCGGCTCTCCTTCTGAACTCTATCATCTATTATCTCCTCTTCTTGAAACTGGTAATCCTTCTCTCTTTATAGATGAAGTCCCGTATATAAAGGCTGTTCAATTCTTTAATAGCGGCAATATTCCTGAAAAATTCAAACGCTCTGGTTCCTACGTATATAAACCTATCCCTCTTAAAGGTATTCAAATCTTACAATATTTTCTTTCTCATGCACCAAATAAAGATGCGAGTATTTGGCACCAATCACTCGTAGGTGCTGTAGAAAACATTTCGCCTAATGAAACAGCTTATTTCCACCGCAAGGCAATTATTGCTCAAGAATATATTACTTCTTGGAAATGCAACGATGAAGAAAATCGAAATATACGCTGGGTTAAAGATTTACGGGAAAGCTTAGATCCTTACACACTAGGAGACTATGTCAATTGGCCCGATATCGACATAAAAAATTGGCAAACTAGTTATTATGGCTCTAATTTTCAAAGGTTGCGTAAAGTGAAGACAGCATATGACCCTTGTAATGTTTTTCGTTTTCAACAAAGTATCCCACCCTTTCATACGTAAAAAAGGGGATAAAATAAAAAACCATCCAATATGCCGTTACCTCACAGCATGTTGGATGATTCAAGTTGATTTTCTATATCTTTTCAAATTATTGCTCCTACTCATAAACTTTCAATTACGGATTAATTGTATTTCTCATCATTTTTATGCAATGAATGTAATTTAATATTTGGTACTTTATCTTTTTCAATACCGCTATTATAAGCAACAGGAATTTGAAATTCGAATTGTTTTGTCTCATGTTTTTGTAAATAGACTGGTTTCGGTACTGGATAACCTTTTGAATTCTCGTTTGCATTATCATATAAAACAACTTTTAATGCCTGTGAATGATTACGATAATTTTTTAAAGTCACAATGCATTTTTGTTCGATACCCTCTCCATTTTTCTCCATTCTACACTGGCTATCTTCTTTTTTATATTCTATCGCCTCTACCCCTGTTTTTCCTGCGTAGTACCATGTTTTATTCAATGTATGGAGAATGTTATTTAAAATAAACGGCATCATTAAAATCAAAATACTAATGCCTACTACTTTTATCTTATTCATTGTTCTAAATGTACTAGATTTCTTTTTTACTAGCCATTTTACAAATAATATAAATGCGATTATATGTAGTACGAAAGAAACAATTAATATATTTGAAACTTTATAACCCATATAAATATATGTATATACCGGAACCTTATAGAAATTGAATAGTTTTTCCCCAATTAATTCATTATCGTTTGGAATTTTTAATAATAACAAAACCCCTATACTGTAACAAATAGCTACTAATCGATCATACTCAATTCGAACCATTCCTTCTCCCCTTCCTTTTGCTTTTTTATTATCGATTTTAGCTATTATTACCATAATATACAATCATTTTATAGAGGATAACGTAAAAAAGTTCCTTATAAATATATAAAGAACCTTATTAATATACAATATGAATTAGAAAATCAATATGCAATTTTCACATAGAGATCTCCTCAAAATATGTTGGATTATGTATTGTAATTTTTTTATCCAGAATTGTAACAATACTATCGTTTTTTAATTGTTTTAATACGCCGCTAACCGTCTCTCGGGACGTCCCAGATATTTTTGATATTTCAATTGTTGTAAGTGGGCATGAAATTACAATCGTTTCGCCACTCTGTTCTCCTAAATCTTGCATTAAATAATTTAATGTTTGAATGACTCGATCTTGTGCATTAGGAATTGTAATATTTTGCACTCGATTTTCGTTTAGTTTTAATATTGATGATAATTGCTGAACAACGTACATTAATTGCGTCCTACTAGATTTCACCATATCTTCGAAAATTACTGCCGGAATATAATATACTTCTACATCTGTCATCGCTTCTGCCGTATAGTTATATCCTCTGTCTGTAAACATACCACCATAAGGAAAAATAGAATACCGCTTTACATAGTCATCATATAATAAATTTCCACTTTGATTTACCCGCTCTAACTTTACAAAACCATCTAACATGAAGTAAATTCTTTCTCTTGAATCCCCTTCTAAAAATAAAAATTGACCCTTTTTATAAGTTCGCCAATAGACAAACTCCGCCAAACCTTTCAATTTCTTTTCTGTTAAATGAGCAAATAATTCAAATTGTTTTAAGTCTTTAACTACGTTCCGTCTATTCATAAAATTCCCTCTCTCTTGCTGTATGTTGGAGCGAAAAATCAAGAAAGCGTATTCAAATTAAATTTTATCATAATTAACTTATATGTTAAGATTTCATCATGAAAACTTTATGAACAATGAGTACAAAAAATATTAATAAATAAAAAGAATGAAGTTACTACCTCCATTCTTTTTTTACTAATAAATAGCGCACACAATTATTTAAACATACATGCATACATTCTGTTTAGAAATAATAGTACCAGCTTTTTCTTCTAGTGCTTCATATACTTTTTCTAAAGACGTAATAATTGTTTTTCTTTTTGGATTTGTATTAACAAAATTAATAGCAGCTTCAATTTTTGGAAGCATACTTCCCGCAGCAAATTGTTTTTCCTCAATGTATTCTTCTAATTGATTCACTGTGACATGCTCTAATTTCTTTTGATTCAGTTGATTATAATTTACATACACATGATCAACTGCAGTTAAAATTACGAGCGTATCAGCATCTACTAATTCAGCTAATTTCTGCGCAGCGAAATCTTTATCGATAACCGCTTCAGTTCCTTTTAACCCTTCTTCGGAATCAATTACTGGAATTCCACCACCACCAACAGCTATCACTATATTTCCATCCTCAACTAAAGAATTAATTACTTTATGCTCATGAATACTTACAGGCTTCGGTGATGGAACAACACGTCTCCACCCTCTGCCAGCATCCTCTTTAAACACTGCTTTTGTTTCTTCCATTAATCTTCTTGCTTCTTCTTCCGTATAAAAAGGACCAATTGGTTTAGTTGGATTTTTAAATGCCTCATCTTTTTCATCCACGACAACGCGTGTTATAACCGTTGCTACGTCTTTTTTTATATTCCGTTTTTTCAATGCCTTTTCAATCGCATTTTCCATCCAATATCCAATCATCCCTTGGCTCATTGCACCACAAGTATCTAATGGCATTGCAGGTGTCTTTTCCGTTTCTGCAGCTTTTTGCTGTAATAAAATATTCCCCACTTGCGGGCCATTTCCGTGCGCAATTACTATATCTACATCATTTTCCATTATTTTCACAAGTTGTTCCGCTGTTTTTTCTAATGCTTCTTGCTGTGCCCCTGCAGTAGCTTTTCCAGACTGTATCGCATTTCCCCCTAGTGCAACTACAATTTTTCTTCGTGCCATATTTCAGCCCTCCAGTTAATTTCGCTTTCACAGCGCTTTATAAAGTAATACTGCCTGTAATTAATCCATAAATCGCAAAGAATGCTAAAGCACCAATTGCTACCGATGATGCTAATTCCACTCGAGTAAATATTTGCTTCGAACTCTTTTGCTTTTGAACATTGTAAAAAATAAAAATACCTGGCGCATATAAGGTCATTGTTAATAATAAATACTCTAAACCAGCTGCATAAACTAACCACACACCATAAATACTTGCTATCAAACCAATTATTATATTTTTATTTCGATCCACTTCTTCAGACTTTAAGCTATGCTTCAGTTGATAAAATGCTGAAAAAGCATATGGGATTAAAATAGCTGAAGATGCTAAAGAGAATGCAAAGTTATACGCCTGATCGGAAACGACGAATGTTAATAAGAACATTTGAATTAAGCCATTTGTTATCCATAATGAATTTATTGGAGCCTTATTTTTATTTTCTTTTGCAAACCATTTTGGAAATACTCCGTCTTTAGCCGCCAAATATGGAATTTCAGATGCGAGTAAAGTCCAGCCTAACCAAGCACCTAATACAGAGATGACTAAACCTAAATTAATAAAGATAGCCCCCCATTTTCCAACAACACTTTCAAATAAATAAGCCATAGACGGATTTTTCAAATTAGCAATATCTGCTTGCTGCATAAGTCCAAGAGACAGTAATGTAATTAAAATGTAAATGATGAGTGTACCAATTAAGCCAATAACCGTTGCTTTCCCTACATCACTTCTATTTTTTGCTCGACTAGATAAAACAACAGCCCCTTCTACCCCAATAAACACCCATAAAGTTACAAGCATTGTACTTTTAACTTGGCTGCCAACCGCTCCCCATGAAAAAGAACCAGTTTGTCCCCAAAATCCATCTAGAAACGTATCAATATGAAACGCGAAGATTCCTATAACCATAAATACAAATACAGGTACTAATTTTGCGATTGTAGTTACTAAATTCACAAGTGCTGCTGATTGAACTCCACGTAAAATTAACATGTGAACACACCATAATAATACGCTTGCACCAATAATGGATGCTACATTTTGACCGCCTTCAAAGATTGGGAAGAAATACCCTAATGAAGAAAACAATAATGTACCGTAAGCTACATTACCAAGCCAGGCAGATAGCCAATATCCCCACGCACTATTAAATCCCATGAAATTACCAAATCCTGCTTTTGCATAGCTAAAAATACCGCCATCTAAATCTGGCCGTTTTACAGTTAGATTTTGAAAAGATAATCCAAGCGCAATCATCCCAATTCCTGTTATAACCCAACCAATAATAACGGCTCCAGCACCAGCACCTTTTGCCATATCACTTGCTAAATTAAATGCTCCACCGCCAATCATAGACCCCACTACAAGCGCCGTTAATGTAAACAACCCTAATTTCTTATCTTCATCCATTCCACTCACCTCTCTTTAATTGCAATAAAAATACGAAAGCCATAGTGAATGATAGTGTCTAAAGGAGGAGAAAGAAGAAAGGAAGACTCCTTTTCTTCTTTACTCCATGTTTCCTAAAGTAGCTGCCATAACCGCTTTAATTGTATGCATTCTATTTTCAGCCTGATCAAATACTTTTGAATGTTTACTGCGAAATACTTCGTCAGTTACCTCCATTTCCCTCAACCCATATTTCTCATAAACTTCCTCACCATACATCGTTTCAACATCATGGAATGCGGGTAAACAATGTAAGAAAATCACATTTTCATTTCCTGTTTCTTTAATCATTTTCATATTTACTTGATAAGGTTTCAATAACTCGACACGTTCAGCAAATTTTTCTTCCTCCCCCATAGACACCCATACATCTGTATAAATTACATCTGCATTTGCAACAGCTTCTTCCACATTACTTGTTATCATTACCTGTTCATTATATTTTTTTGCTAAATCAATTACTTCTTGCTCTGGCCATAAAGATTCCGGTGTACAAATACGTACATCCATTCCAACGATCGCTCCACCAACTAGTAAGCTATTAGCAACATTATTTCGTCCATCTCCAACGTAAACGAGCTTCACATTTTTTAATTTCCCTACATGTTCTCTAATTGTTAATAAATCTGCAAGTGTTTGTGTTGGATGCCACATATCTGTTAATCCATTCCAAACCGGCACACCAGAATTTTGTGCTAAAGATTCTACAGTTTCATGATTAAATCCACGAAACTCAATTCCGTCAAACATGCGTCCTAACACTTTTGCTGTATCCTCTACGGATTCTTTTTTCCCAAGCTGAATATCACCTTTCCCTAAATATTCAGGGTTCGCCCCCAAATCTGTACATGCTACTGTAAATGCACATCGCGTACGAGTAGAGGTTTTTTCAAATAATAGCGCTACATTTTTACCTTCTAAATAATGATGCGGGACACCGTTTTTCTTTTTCTCTTTTAATTCTGCTGCTAAATCTAGAAAATATAATAATTCTTCTTGTGTAAAATCTTTTTCAGCTAGAAAACTTCTTCCTTTTAAATTTGATCTAGTCATTAACATACTTCATCCCTACTTTCTCCGTTATTTATACTAAATATCTTTACGAACAATTGGCATACTCATGCAACGTGGACCCCCACGACCACGAGATAATTCCGAACTTAGCACCTCAATGACTTCTATACCATGTTCCCGTAATAAAGTATTGGATACATAGTTGCGATCATATGTAACAACTACACCTGGCGCAATTGCTAATGTATTAGAACCGTCATTCCATTGTTCACGAGCGGAAGCAATTGCATCTCCTCCTCCACAAGGAATAAGAACTAATTCACTTAAACCTAATACCTCTTTTAATGCTGCCATTAAAGAAGTACGATGTGTAATTTTAAGAGTTTCCACATCTGGACCTTTTTCTAAAATATAAATATTCATATTTCCTTTTGGCCCTTGAATGGCTGGGTGAATTGTAAACTTGTCATAATCAACCATTGTAAACACTGTATCTAAATGCATAAATGCTCGGCATTTTGGAATTTCTATTGCTAACACTTTCTTAATCTTATTTTGTCGGCTAAAAAGATTTTTAGCTAAACGTTCAATTGCTTTAGCTGACGTACGGGCAGATACTCCAATTGCAATTGTTTCTTCATTTAAAATTAGCTCATCGCCACCTTCAATTGGAAACTTATAATCACGATCTAGCCAAATTGGCACATTGTGATTTGCAAATCTTGGATGATATTTAATGATGTACTCCATGAATAATGATTCACGTCTACGCGCCGGTTCTCTCATCTTATTTATCGTTAAACCATCGCCCACGCTAGCTGCTGGGTCACGAGTAAAATATAAATTAGGCATTGGGTCTAAGTAAAACGGATAATGATCTTCCATTAATTCGTATAAATGTGTCTTCTTACTTGTTTCAATTTCGTTTTTCCGTACACCACCCATAATTTTTTGAATTAATTCTTCATTTGAAAAGGAAAGTAAATATTCTTTTAAAGTTTGATGTGCAACATTTACGTCAGCCTGTCCTTCTTCTAAAATACGATCAACAAATTCTTCTCGAAGTTTTTTATCTACTAATGCCTCAGCAGCTAGTTTTTCTAAATAAAGAACTTCAACACCCCGATTGCGTAATGTTTGTGCAAAATAATCATGCTCTTTTTGAATAATTGGTAAGTATGGAATATCGTCAAATAATAATTGTTGCAAATAATCTGGCGTTAAGTTTTCCACTTCTTTACCAGGTCGTTTTAATAACACCGTTTGTAATTCCCCAATTTCTGAAGTAACATGTATCGGATGCTTCATTTGTTGTACCTCCTTTTAAATATGTTTGATGTCTTACAAGTACATAATAAATGCTACGCGCTTTCATCTTTGTGAAAACATCCACATTATCATTGTGAAATATTAAACAAGTTATTTTTTTAAAATCATATAAATTTGTATTTTTATAACATTCCATCCCGCTTTTTCAATAAAAAAATACATATATTACGCATATATGCTGAATATTTAACTTCCGTATTTTAAAAAAAATCCTGTTTTTAATTTTTATTAAAAACAGGATTTTGCATCTAAATAATTAAATTTAACCTTTCTTCTAAAATCTCCCTATCTGATTTCGACTGAGAAATTATAAGGCATGTATCATTTCCACATATACATCCTATTTTTTCTTTCCAATCTAACTCATCAAACAAAGCACCAATAACATGTGCATTACCGGGTAATGTTTTAATAACCATTAATTGATCTACACAATCAATTTTTACAACAACCTCTCGTAATTTTTTCTTTAACTTTATATCAGTTTGTAAATGCTCTTCTGAGAAAAATTTATATATCATTAATCCTTCTTGAGAAGGTACCTTCGTTAAGTTTAACTCACGAATATCTCGAGAAACTGTAGCTTGTGTTACTAATACATCTTTTTTTGCTAACAATTCTACTAATCTTTCTTGCTTCTCTATTTCATACTCCTTTACAAATTGTTTAATTAATCGTTGTCTTTTTTCTTTTTTCATAAAAGACACCCCTTTTAATATTATAGCTCGCTATAATTTTCATCCGAAAGGGACAGAAAAGAATGTTGCGGAAACGTTCATAGTTTATACTTTTTAACTGTAGATATTAAATCTAGCTAAAAAAGAGAAGAACAGCATTCTGTTCTTCTCTTTTACATTGAAAACCGTTCAATTGTTTGTTTTAAATCCGCTGATTGCTTCTCTAAGTCTTTTAATAATCGATCGATTACCACCATGTTTTTCGATTGTTGTCTCGTTACACGTGTCACTTCTTGTGAACCAGCTGACGTTTCCTCAGCAATTGCTGCTACAGCTTTTGTTTGTGCTCCTGTCTGACGCATGTGACTCACTTGTTCATTCATATAACTACTAATTTGCTTGGTTGCATCGGCTACTTCCATAACACTTGATGACATTTCTTTTAAAATTAATTCTGTAACTTCTCCACGTTTCGCCTCTTCTTTAGCTTTCTTCACCTGCTCTGTCATTTTCAATGCGACTTGCTGTACTTCATCTTGCATATTCCGTAATAACTGCGATATGTTTTTTGCGGAATGATCACTTTCATCAGCCAATTTACGTACTTCTTCTGCTACAACCGCAAAGCCTCTTCCATGCTCTCCTGCACGAGCTGCCTCAATAGAAGCGTTGAGTGCTAATAAATTTGTTTGGGTAGCAATCTCACTCACAACAGAAACAATGTGTTCAACTTGTTTCATTCGCTCTTCTAATTTCTGTACATTTTCCATCGAATCTTCATTTTCTCTCGCCAATGTTTGAATACCTTGAATTAAAGAAGTAAATACACGTGTACTTTGTCCTAAAGCTTGAACCATTTCTGAAGACAACTCGTCAGACTGTTTTGCTTTTCCTTCTACTTCATTTGCAATAGAAGTCGTTGTATCAACAGTAGAAACGATCGCTTGAATCGATGCCGCTGATTGCTCGGCACCGGAAGAAATCTCCGCAAGAGTTTCAGACACATCTTGTGCTTGTTTTGTCGCTTCACCTGTTTGTTTTCTAATTTGCTGAACTTGATTATTTGTATACGAAAATGTAGTATCGATATTTTTTACCATGCCCCTTAAGTTCCCTAGCATCATATTAAATGCAACACTTAAAGATTTAATCTCATCATCGGTCTTTGGCAATGGGACATCTTCACGAATATCACCTTCAGCCGCTTTCCTTGCTGCTTCTTCCAACTTTCGAAGTGGTTTAATTAAAAATATTGCTGCCCCATACGCTAAAATTCCAGACCATACTACACCTAATAACATAACGATAATATTATAAACAGTTTGACTTACATAACTTTGAAAATAATCATATATAACGTAAATGAAAATTAAACTTGTTGAATATGTAATTAAAGCTAAAACTGTAGTGAATAGCATAAGTTGTGTACGTAAGCCAAAAGAAAATGTTTTTCTTTCTTTTCCCATCTCTTCTTTCCCCCTTCTTATAAGCAATATAAGTACTACCTATATATTATTATCCATATTTTCGTTATAGAAAGATATAGGGATTTTAAAAACCATTATTTCTTTGAATATCAAATTATACGAAAAAAATAAAGGATTCTGACAATTTATGACTAATAACAGAAATACGGGGCAACATTTGTAAATATATTTTTGACTGGGGGTTTTGTATGATTCAAGTTCGAAATCTAGTAAAATCATTCGGATCACTTGATGTTTTAAAAGGAATTGATTTAGAAGTAAAAGAAAAAGAAGTTGTTGTTTTAATCGGCGCCAGTGGTTCCGGCAAAAGTACATTACTTCGCTGTCTTAACTTTTTAGAAATGTACGATGAAGGTGAAATTCACTTACAAGGTGAACGAATTGATCCAAAGCATTCAAATTTAAACAAAGTCCGTGAAAATGTCGGTATGGTTTTTCAACACTTTAACCTCTTTCCTCATATGACCTCACTAGAAAACATCATAGAAGCACCTATTCACGTAAAAAAATTGGAGACAGCAGACGCGAAGGATGTTGGGAATCAACTCCTACAAAAAGTCGGCCTACAAGATAAGGCGGATGTAACTCCTCACCTACTTTCAGGTGGTCAAAAACAACGCGTTGCGATTGCACGAGCTCTTGCTATGAATCCTAAAATTATGCTATTTGATGAACCTACCTCAGCCTTAGACCCTGAACTTGTTGGAGAAGTATTGCAAGTTATGAAAGAACTTGCTGAAGAAGGAATGACCATGATTATTGTTACTCATGAAATGAATTTCGCAAGAGATGTAGCTGATCGCGTCATATTTATGGATGACGGAAAGATTGTAGAGGACGCTCCGCCAGCACAATTCTTTTCAGCTCCATCACATGAACGAGCAAAACAATTTTTACGTAACGTTTTATAATGTAACTTCTGTTTCAAATGAAAAGAAATACATCCATACGGTGCACAACTAATTGTCCAAATAAAATATCTCAGTAACATACTTAAAACCATCCGTATGATCAATATATAGGAGGGGTTTTATGAAAAGAAAACTATTAACCATTGTTGCGAGTATTACATTATGTACATCCTTCATACTAGGAGCCTGTAGTAAGGAAAGTGCTACTACTTCTTCAAATGGTGAAAAAGAATTTCGTTATGCGATGAGTGGCTTATATAAACCTTTTAACTATAAAGAAAATGATGGAAAGCTTGCCGGTTTTGATGTGGAAATTGGTGAGGCACTTGCGAAAAAAATGAATATGAAACCCACTCCTATTACAAATCCATGGGAAACGCTAATTCAAGGTCTACAATCGAAAAAATATGATGCTATATTGGGCAGTATGGCAATTACAGAAGAACGCTTAAAAGCTGTTAGTTTCTCCAATCCTTATTATCGTTCTGGTGCCCAAATTTTTGTGGCTAAAAAGAATACATCTATCTCTTCTCCAGAAGATTTGAAAGGTAAGAAAATTGGTGTTGTAAAAGCTAGTACCTTTAAAGACCTTGTTGCAAAACATACAGATCAAATCACAGAATATGATAGCGATATTACTGCACTTATGGACTTAGAGCCTGGACGTATTGATGCAGTAATCACTGATCAAATGGTCGGTTTACGTATGATCAAAGAAGGTAAATCAAATATAAAAGAAGCTGGAAAACCATTAAATCTTGATGAAATGGGAATTGCTATTCGTAAAGATGATAAAGAAATGGTTGAGAAAGTAAATAAAGCTTTAGATGAAATCATTAAAGATGGTACGTATGAAAAGATCAGTAAAAAATGGTTTGGGCGTAATATTCTCGGTGAAGAGGAAAAAACGAAGTAAATTAGCTATTCAAATGTTTCATACATTATGCCCCACTTTTTATGTGGGGTATTTCATTCCCTACTAAAATCCATACAATATGAGGTGACACATATGTTTGAAATTTTTATGTCTACTTATCCCACACTCTTAAAGGCTACTATTGTCACATTACAATTAACACTAACATCCCTATTACTCGGTTCACTAATTGGATTACTATTCGCTTTTTTTCGAATCTCTAACAATAAGATTTTAAATAGTATTGCTCATGTATATATCGCCATTATTCGTGGTACACCTTTAATTGTTCAAATTGCCATTCTCTATTTCGGTATTACATCGATTATTGTCTTCACTCCTTTTTGGGCAGGAGCAATTGCTTTAGCAATTCATAACGGTGCATATATTACTGAAATTTTCCGCGGATCCATTCAGTCCGTTGACCGTGGACAATTGGAAGCTGCTCGCTCTTTAGGTATGCCTTACCCTTTAGCTATGCGCCGAATTATATTACCACAAGCATTTCGTCTGTCTCTTCCCCCTCTAGGGAACCAATTTATTATTGGATTAAAAGATTCTTCTCTTGTTGCTTACGTAGGATTGTCCGAATTATGGGGATCAGGTTTATCAATTGCTGCAAGTAACTTCCAACAATTAGATACATACATAATTGTTGGTTTATATTACCTCGTACTTGTTCTTCTATTTACTTATTTTGTTAATCTTTTAGAAAAACGACTTCAACGAAAAGAAAATAACTCTGTCCAGGTCAAGACGAAGAATAAGAAAGAAGTCTCTTTATAACAAAAAGCAAGCTCTAAGAGAGCTTGCTTTTTCATCGTAAAATATGTCTATTATTGATTTACTTTTTTTATAGTCTCTTTTTCCTCTATATGTTCCTCACGATATGAAATATTATGAGGATCCAATCCATTTCCTAAAGAACCATAGAAATGCTCCCTATGCGGATCAACTAATTCACTTCCGTGATAATACACACGTGGTGTATTCCAAAGTGCTGCCAAAGCTTTTGTCATCGGCATTTCGTGATAGCGTTCCGGCCACATTTCTTTAATTTTATCTTTTACTAATGGATAGTATTTAGAACTCATAGCAGGAAACAGATGATGTTCTGTATGGTATGAGAAATTGAAATGTAAAACGTCTACCCAGCGCGGTACTGTTACTGATAAACAGTTTGCTAAAGGATCATTTACTGGAACAATAGGATTTAAGCGGTGATTTGTTGCGATATACGCCATTACAATAAAGTTAGCAATTAACAACGGAATCACGTATGCAAAGAACCACTTTGTAGGTCCCATAATAAACAATAAACTAATCCAAACTGTCCAGGGCAAAAGAAGTTGAAGCCATACAGATTTTTGATTGGATGACTTAAATTCTTTTATAAAATGAAAGAACATTCGAGTCGAATGTAACGTAAATTGAATTGTTAGTGACAGGAAACTAAAGAATGAACGTACATGAAGAGGCATGCGATATACCCAACTCAAAAACTTACTCTTTTTCAGTTTCTCAAATGTCGGCCATGCATCTGGATCATTCTCTTCATGCTGTGTGTGAACATGATGCGTTGCATTATGCCACTTTCTCCAAAGTTTTGGGCCAGTTGATAATGGCATAAATGCTATCGCACCTAAAAAATCACGAAGCCATGCCTTTCTTACAACTGTTCCATGTAAAATTTCATGTCCTAAAAATCCAAGTGAAGCAAAACATAATCCAAGAACAATTGCAATTCCTAGATTTGCCCACACATTCAATTCAAATACACCGATCGTTATTAAACCAGCCAATGCCACAAGTAAATAAGCCAGTCCACCAAATAATCGATTAGGAACTGGTTTAAATGCTTTTTTCGGCAAATGTGGTGCTACACGTGCTGCATACCACCCAAACGTATGAAGCTCCTTCATCCTTTTGCCCCTTTCTTATGCCGCGCCCCGCGCAACTTGCATATATCAATTCTTGCTTCCAGATTGATTTTACTACGTGATCCAAAAAGCATTTATCATAAGGAAAATATACTCACTCTATCGTCACTTAATTTTCGCTTTTATTATCAATGAAAAACATTTCTCTTTTTACTCTCTATCAACCTTTCCACATGATGAATCATAACAATAGAATTTCTATATTGTCAACAACTTTTATGACCTAGTAATAAAAGTTGGTTATATTTTTATAATTATACTTTATTTCACTAAAGAAAAAGCATAGATTTCATAAGGCTTTATCAGGTATATATACATATCCACTTAAACAACATAGACTCTATCTTATTCAAGAACTCTCTATGTAATCAACAAATGGAATCACTTGAATTTAGCTTTATATAAATCCTACTTCTTCATACTGCCCCAATAAAATAATTATATTAAAATATTTTTTCTTTCGTTTAGTAAGAATAGAACGCTACGAAAACAACATACATGAATTCCATATAATATGGAAATATTAAAAGGAAAATTGTTCTAATTTGGAGGTTTTCAAAATGACAGATGACACATTTCCGCAGTTACCATCATCCTATTGGATTGAATCTACTCAATTTCCTACTTTTCCTCATTTATCCGAAAATATAAAGACAGAAGTTGCTGTTATCGGAGCTGGTATTACAGGCATTACCACCGCCTATTTACTCGCTAAAGAAGGAATGAAAGTCGTTTTAATTGATTCTGGTTCTGTTTTAAATGGAACAACTGGGCATACAACCGCAAAAGTAACAGCTCAACATGATCTTATTTATGATGAATTAATAAACAATTTTGGTGTTGAAAAAGCCAGGCTTTACTACGAATCAAATAGTAAAGCTCTACAATTCATAAACGAGACTGTACAAACATATAAAATCGACTGTAATTTCACAAATGAAGATTCGTATTTATATACAACTACCAATAATGGCCTGCGAAATTTAACGAAAGAATATGAAGCCTATCAAAAATTAAATATTCCTTGCGACTATGTTCAATCCCTGTCGATTCCTATTCCCGTACAATCTGCACTTGTGATGAAAAATCAAGCGCAATTCCATCCCCTCCTTTATTTAAAAGTACTTTTAGAAAAGTTTGTGGAGATGGGCGGAAAGGTTTATGAGCAAACAACAGCTATTGATGTGGAAAAAGGAGATTATCCACAAGTAATTTCAAAGGGTGACCATCGCATCACTTGTAAATATATTGTCTCTTGTTCACATTTTCCTTTTTATGATGCTAATAGCTTTTTCTTTACGCGAATGTACGCAGAACGCTCCTATGCTCTCGCAATAAAAGCAAAAACGGATTATCCAGGGGGCATGTATTTAAGTATCGATGATCCAAAACGCTCCATACGTTATACGACAAGCAATGGAGAAAAGTTGATATTGATTGGCGGAGAGAGTCATAAAACAGGACAAGGAATAAATACGATGCTTCATTACGAAGCACTCTATTCTTTTGCTGAAGCAACTTTTGGAGTAAATGAAGTTCCCTATAGATGGTCAGCACAAGATTTAATCACGCTAGATAAGCTTCCTTATATCGGACATATTAACGAAAGGAATCCAAATATATTTGTGGCAACTGGATATCGTAAATGGGGAATGACGACTGGAACTGCAGCAGCTCATTTACTGAAGGACTCCATTCTAAGAGTCCACAGTCCATATAGAGAACTGTTTGCACCATCACGCTTTCATGCAAATCCGGATATAAAAACTTTCCTCTCTCAGAACATTGATGTTGCTAAACACTTAATTGAAGGAAAAATTGAAACCGCATTACGTAAGCCAGAAAATCTTGAAGTTGGCGAGGGTTCTGTTGTACATGTCAACGGTAAACGAGCAGGTGCTTATAAAGATAAAGAAGGAAAATTACATATCGTCGATACAACTTGCACACACCTCGGCTGTGAAGTTGAATGGAATAGCGGTGATTGTACTTGGGATTGCCCTTGTCACGGTTCCCGTTTTTCAATTGATGGGGATGTTATGGAAGGTCCAGCAGATCAACCATTAAAGCGAGTTGATAACGAATAAAAAAACAAAGAAGTTCAACGGGAATCCTGTTGAACTTTTTTGTTTTCATGACACCTTTTCATATAAATTTCGACATACGCAGGGAAATATTAACATTAAATAAAATAATATATTCATCTACAAATAAAAGGAGTGAATACTATGCACCCTTCTGCTCCACCTCATCTAGAATCTACAGAAACTATCTTTTCAAGTTCTATTACAAAACTTGTTGTTTTTATTTGTTGGCTAGCCATTCTAGCTGACGGATATGATTTAGGTATTTACGGCGCCGTTCTGCCAAAGCTCCTAGAAGACAAAAGCTGGGCACTATCACCAGCCCACGCTGGAACAATTGCCAGCTATGCTTTATTTGGGATGTTTATTGGTGCTATTCTAGTTGGAACCATTACAGATCTAATTGGACGAAAATGGACACTTATATGCTGTTTAGCCCTTTTTTCTATCACAATGGGCTTAGCTGCAATTGCTCCTTCTCCTGAATTATTTGGGTTATCTCGATTTATCGGAGGAATCGGATTAGGCGGTGTTATCCCAACGGCTTCAGCACTTACTGTTGAATATTCACCCAAAAAACGGCAATCTTTTATTTATGCTCTTATGTTTACCGGCTATCCTTTAGGTATCGTGTTAGGCGCTATTTTATCCATGTTTATGCTAGAAGATTTCGGATGGAGAATTATGTTTGGCATCGGAATGATTCCGCTACTCCTCATTCCTTTCATTATTCGTTATTTACCTGAGTCCATTCAATTTTTATTATCGCGAAATCGACAAGAAGAAGTGAATAAAATTCTTAATCGCTTTCAAATTGAATTCCATGTAAAAGATGAAATTCCTGAAACACCATCTAATATACAAAAGAAAAATGGATTTCTTACGTTATTCTCAAAAGATTACATAAAAGCAACGCTACTTTTTTGGCTCACTTATATAATGGGAATGTTTTTAATATACGGTTTAAATACTTGGCTACCACAGATGATGCGCCAGGCAGGATACCCTCTTGGATCTAGTTTATCATTTCTACTTATACTAAATATTACTGCAGCTATCGGTGCATTATTTGCTGGGGCGATTGCCGATCGTATAGGAGCAAAAATTGTTATTAGTATCTCCTATCTTATGGCAGCCATATGTATTGGACTATTAACAATTAAACCATCTGTTACAATCATTTATCTTTTAATTGGTCTTGCTGGAATTGGATCAGTCGGTATTACTCAAATATTAAATGCTTATGTAACACAATACTTCCCATCACATATACGAGCTACCTCCTTAGGCTGGGGACTTGGACTTGGCCGAGTTGGTGCAATTGCTGGCCCTATTCTTGTCGGTATTATTATGACAATGCAATATGACTTGGCGTGGAATTTTTACTTATTCTCCTTTGCAGGTCTTATCGCAGCTATATCTGTTTTCTTTATTCCTACAAAATAAAGTGAAACTTTAATCAGCCCTCACCAATCGGGCGTTTACGGGCAGTTGACCTCCCACCTAACTTCTTCGCTCCAGCCGAATCTTGAGGTGGGAGTCTTACTGCCCGTTAATGCGGGATAAAAAAGAGCACAAACTCACTTGTGCTCTTTTTCATATACTTCAAACAATATATTTCGAAATAATGTATTCAAACTCTCAATATCAATCCCTAATCTCTTTTCAATGTTTTTCACATATTGCTGATAATAATTAATTTGTTCTTCTAAAAATTGATTTAACACCTGAACTTTCAATCCAACATCTAATTCCGTACCCGCTTTTTTCTTTACTAACAACTTCTCAATCTCACTCAATACACTACGTTCTATAGATAGTTCTATAAGTAATCGGTCAAATTCTACTGGAGGTAATGTCCCTTTCTCTTCTAGCCACTGACAAGCTAAAATAGGACGTAATACATAAAAGTACTTTTTCAACTTTACATTCTCGCCTTGCAAAAATTCACGATAATTTTTTGAAGCCATATGTAAGTAATGATATATCGTTGCTTTTGGATCAAAATTCTTTTCACTCATTTGCTGAAGCTGCTCTGGAAAGTTAGAGTTTTTCGAATAAAAAATTGGTGATCGAATCCACTCAAGTAAAGCTGGATTTGACTTCGCGAATAGTTGCAATGCCTTTTTAATATCCCAACCACTTATGTCTAAATCATCACTAATTGGATATTCGATTACATCACGCTTATCATGGATTGATAAATACCATTCTACAGGGTGTATATAAACAAACCTAACATCATAATCGCTATCTTTCGATGGAAATCCCCAAGCACGACTCCCTGATTCCACTGCAAATAAAATTTTCACATCATTCTCTTTTTCAATTCTTTCTAACTCTAATTCAATTTTCCCTCTCATTTCATACCATCTCCATTTTTTGATTATTTCCTTGGAAATTCGACAAATATACGACTAATTTTACTATATACCAAAACAGCTGTCAGACAATTTCTGACAGCTCAATAAAGCACTTATTTTTTCTTTTCAATTACAGTAGCAGTAATTCGTTCAAACTCTTTTTGAATTTCCTCTTTATATGCATCCACTTTTGAAAAATCCATAGCAGCAATATAAATTCGTTCTAATTTATCACGAACTGATTTTGCTTTTGCTAAGAAAGACATCGCCTCATTCATTTTTGCTTTATATTGAATGGAAACGTCACGAATTTCTGTAGCATACTTCTCATCCGTCCCTGGTTTAACAATAAGAGCATACATATCTATAATCTCATCACCTTCGCGACTTGGAAAATATTCATGTGGTGCGGTACTATCAAAAATTGCAAATCCTAATTCTCTTACGATAACCATATCAAGACTATTCGGGTCAAATCCGCAATGATATACTTCAACGTCAAAACCTTTTTCTTCTGCTGCCTTCGATAACTTTTTAAGCATTGTTGATTTTCCAGAACCCGGGCGTCCTTTTATAAAATAACGATGTGGTAATCCTTCTGTTAAATTAGGAACAAAATCAACTGCTCCTTTCGGTGTAGCAGCTCCTAAAAAACGATGTTTCACAATCGATTGTTTTCCCTTTTTATCTGCAAATAATTTCTGAATTAGCTGATCTGTTAGTTCATTTGCTTTATTAAAATCAATGTTATTAATATATATTTTCTCCCACTCATCATGTATAACTAATGCCTCTTTAAAACATCCGTAAGCAGATTTGAAAGCCTTTCCCGCTTCTGATACAAACCGTTCAATTTCTAACTTCTGCTTTCTTAATTTATCTGAGTCCCAAGCAACTCCTAAATTTATATACTCTTCAATAACTCCTGGCATTTTCGGCTCAATAACATGCGGTGATGTTCCATCAACAATTCCTACTTTTAATTTCGGAATAATCACTCCATCAACTGACTTATTATCAGAAGAACAATGCAAAAGTTCAATATCATATCCTTTTTCAACCCATTCACGACCTATTGCCTTAATTAAAGAAGATTTTCCCGTTCCTGGGCCTCCCTTTAAAATAAACAACCTGTCTAGCCCCTTCAAATTCTCTTCGTATAAGCTGTGAAATCCTCTAGCTGTATTTCCACCGGCATAATAATTCAATACATTCCCTGTCACTGCACTCACTCCTTCGCAGCATTCTACTTACATAAGCTACAATATGCGAGCAACTTTATTTGGGTGAACACCTAATTTGTATTGCGCGAAAAAAGGAAATGAATTACAATTTAAATATCACAAATATTCCGAATTTAAAACCGAATAAACCTTTAGCAAGAGAGGCAGAGGGACCGGTCCTTTGAAGCCCAGCAACCTCAGTTTATGCAAACTGGATAGGTGCTAATTCCTGCAAAATGCATTGCATTTTGGAAGATAAAACTCAACTAGTATGTAAAGCTCATCTTTCTTGATTATGAAGGGTGGGCTTTTTATTATTTGAAAAAAATATATTGGAGGTATGTAAAATGAAAGTAATTGATCTATCACAAACGTTTGAAAATAATATGTCTCAATTTCCTGGAACACCAAAAATCCAACTAGAAGCCATTACAAGCGTTGAAGAAACAGGTTATCAAGTTACGAATTTTCATTCTGTCGTTCATGTTGGTACGCATTGTGATGCGCCTGCTCATTTCATTTCAGGCGCAACCACTATTGATCAATTACCCCTAAATCAATTTGTAGGCGAAGCTGTTCTTATCGATGTGACTCATGTTCAAGAGCGAAAATTACCTAAGGAAGTATTACATACTGTCGACATAAAAGAAGGCGATATTGTCATTTTCCATTCCAATCTATCTAATAAATGGAATACCGAAGCTTATGAGAAAGAAGCGTTTTATCTTTCCGAAGAATTAGCTGAAGAACTAGTTCAATTAAAAGTAAAATCTGTCGGTTTAGATTTTATTTCTCCTGATGAGGTAACGACAGAAACATCACCGATTCATCACATACTGTTAGGAAATAATATTTACTTAATTGAAAACTTAACAAACTTAGATGCCATTAAAGCGAAACGATTCTTTTTCTCAGCAGCACCTTTAAAAATTAAAAATAGTGACGGTGCTTTCGCAAGGGCATTCGCTGTTATTTTTTAAACATGGTCTACAAAAAAAGCAAAGATCACTTTTGACCTTTGCTTTTATATTTTTTATTTAAGTTAAAAAAGAATTGCTCCACCTTTGGTCGTATCCACGCTAAATAATCTTTATCTTTCTTCTTTGTACAAGCTATCTCTTCTCCATCTACCATTTCGACAAGTTCTAGCTCTAACAGTTGCCTCGTAAATGCTACCATATTTACTTCTTCTGCTGGATATTCTTCTTTTAATTTCTCCTCAATTTCTCCCAATAAAAAACCGTCACGCATCATTGCTAGTGCATCAATCCAAAGTGGCGGCATTTCATATGTCTCTCCTGTAATCGTATCTTTTACAATATAGTTCTTTTGCTCTTTTCGAAATTGAATCGTGTGTAAACATACAGTCGAATTTAATGTTAATTCCATCATACCACCCCTTTCATCATATCCGCATAGAAAAAAGGATGCGCGTGCACCCCTTCTTTTCTTTTCATAACACTACTGAACCGTTACATGAGCTAAAAGCTCTATGTCGATATTTTCCTCCATTATAAACGAAGTTTTTTATAAAAAAAACCCTTCTTGAAACATTTTATAAAATGTTTATATTTACACAACAAGAACACTTTTCTGAAAAGTAATTTCGTCTAATGCACTACACTGTTGGTAAATAAATTTCCACTTTCGTTCCTATCCCCATACTACTTTCAATCGCGATACTCCCTTGATGTTCTTCAATAATTTTATATGTAATCATTAATCCAAGACCTGTACCATTCTCTTTTGTTGTATAAAAAGCTTTTCCGATCTTTTCTATTTTCTCATTTTCTATCCCAAGACCTTGATCTTCAACAGAAATACACAAGTTCTCTCCAGCTTTTTCATATGCCAGAATCCGAATATTCCCGCCTCCTGGCATCGATTCAATTCCATTTTTGATGATGTTTAACAACACTTGTTTTAATTGCTTATCATCACCATTTATAACGGGTAAATTTCCATCTACTTGCAAATTAAATTTAACTTTATATTGAGTCGCATAGCTTTCCATTAACTGTACAACATATAAAAGGATTTCCCCTATATTACACCATTCATAATTTGTTGGTTTCGGTTTTCCTAATAACATCAATTCACTAACAAACCCATTAATTCTCTCAATTTCTTGCAGCATAATCTCATAGCTCATCGTATCTTCAGGATTTCTTTCTTTTTGAATTTGTGTAAATCCTTTTAAAGCTGTTAATGGATTTCGAATTTCATGAGCGATTGTTGTAGACATAGTCCCAATAACCGCTAAATTTTCTGTCTCTTTCATACTGTTCATCATCTCAACAACTGTCCTTACATAAGATTGAAATCTCTTTAATAAAGAATGCGAAATGATGAAAAAGAATATACATAATACAAGCGGAATCACAACTTTTACATCTTGTAATATCAAAGCAAAAAATACATATTTTCCAATTACACTACAGGAAACGAAATAAAAATATTTTCTGTTCACGAAAATCGGTGCAAATAGAATTAAAAATATTTCAACCATATTTCCATTTTCAAAAACACGATCACTGTGTAAATAAATCATTAAGTTATTAATAAGATCAACAAGCATGTACCCAATTAAAAATAAGTATTTCACAAAATATACATAACCTTGTTTTTGAAGATATATTGAAATAGGAAATAAAGATATTACTAATATATATACACCTATTCCCATACCACCTTCTGGCCACCCTACCCTTGCTTCATTAATATTCATAGCGGGATAAACAAAATAATAGATAACGTCATATAAATAGAATATAATATAGAATAATAATATAAATACTTTTAAAGCTTCTCTTTCTTCATAAATCAAGCTCTTGTATTTGTTCATATAAAAACTCCTCTTGATCAATACAAAAAAACATTTCAAGTGTTATCTCTTTAAATTATAATTATGAAATTGCTTTCAGGGCAACATGTAACCTTCTAATACTAAAAGGAAGGAGATACAGCTCCTTCCTTTTCAGTTACAATTTATATCCATCTTACCCTATCATTTAGCAATCCATCTGTAAAATTATTATATCCTACTACAAAATCCTTCATATATAAATTTAAATATTCCCCGTACTTACTTTCAGTATTTAATAATAATTCTTCTACATAATAAGCGCCTTGTCCAAAAGTATCTAACAGTAAACTACATAAGCCAGCATAAATTCCACACCCCACTTGGAAGTACGTCGCATTTGTTTTATATTTTTGAAAAACTTGGCTACTATTCATTACATTATACATGTATGTCTCATTATGTTCATAAACGAGTAACACACCGACTAAATCTTCTCCTATAATATCATCTTCTGCTGGATTAAATACTTTACGATTCCAATTCCATAAATCTTCCACTTTGTCTAAGTTCTGTCTAATTAAGTTTGTTGTATACTCATTGATCCGATAAAGAAAACCCACTTCCATATTAAAAGATTTCCCTAAAATTAAAACTTCTTCATGTGGCATTAAGCAACCATAAAATTCTTTTTCACCTAACTTTACTTTATACTCTGAAGCATATACATCCTCATAAAAGTAAAGTGGACGATGATGACTCATATACATAGGATAACTCCATATCGCTTCATCAAGAAAACGCTCAACTGCCCATGATGCATAAAGTGTATGAGGTTTTATAAGCTCTTTATCATTCAAAAATGAATTATCATGTTCTACAATATAGCATGCTCGCGGCTTTTCATTTGGACGTTCTTTCATAAGCTCAACAACCATCCATTGAACAACACCAGGATTCATACCTGAGCCTATAATCGCTCTTGTATTTGTAAATGTTTCTTTCTCCTTTTCAAACCTCGTATACCTTTCCGTAAGCTGAAAACCAAGTAAACTATCGTCTTGATCTACTGCCTCATTTTCCAAAGCCGAATTAATATAACAAATGCCAAGGTCATTACAACAACTCAGTACCCTAATTGTATCTGCACCTGAAACATCAATAACAACCTTCGTTCTTTTTTCCTTTAAATGATGTTTAAATTTGACTACATCTTGAAGGTCTATTTCATATAAAAAAAATTGCTCTTTCAAATTTGGAAACAACTCATCATAATAACTTTTATCTTTTTGTTTTATATCCACCAAATGGAAGTTCACATTCTTTATCACTTCATAAATTGGATCTTTTTCATTTACTACCGCTTGATTCAAAATTGCTAACACTGCTTTTGCTGCTCCACCCGCACTGCCAAGTAATGTAATCGAAAACGAATCTGGAAACTGCTCCACAAACAAAACCCCTTTAATAAAGTAGTTGAGCAGCACTTCCTCAAAAGTGAGTTGAATACACCAAAAGGTAGCTCGTACATCTTTAGTACAAGATTGCCCCTTCAAAGATCACACTAACATACCTATATGATATTCAATTCATTTTCCCCCTCATATCCAAATCGAATTAAACAAATAGGCTCGACCTTTTCTTCCCTATATAAGAAAAAGCCAGCCCTTTCAACTAGTCTACGGACAATGGACAGATTTTACATGTTGAATATTTACATACATTTTTGCATCACGTGCTTTTAATATTTCAATATGCCCTTCATCAATTTTCGCCATCTTTCCGATTTTATTAGACTCTTCACCTAAATCAAACACCATAATTTTCCCAGACATTTTAATAAGCTGTTCTTCAAACGTTCTCGCTAAAGTAATATTTAATGGATTTACGGGGAGTTCATTTTTATTGAGGGAATAAGGGACTTGGTTCTCTTTATAAGGAATTAGCCATTTCAAATGCTTTAAAGATATATATACCGTTTTATAAACTGGACTATAAAAAACAATATAATCGTTCATTACACTTGTAACATAACCGTGTATCGGAACATTTCCTGCCACATAAATTTCTGTAAAAATCCCTTTAGATGTGATTAATACTTTTCTCAAAGAAATTGAAGGTGATTCCCTCTTAATTACAGAGTCCACACCAGGCTTTAATATTTCTTCATCATGCTCTCTTAAAAATTTATAATACTGGATATGGTATAAAGATATATATACATAGTCTTGTCCATTGTAAAGAACTACAATATCATTTCCTACATCAATTAATACACCTTTAAATTTTTTTTCACCGATCAATTTAACGTATATGTTTTCTCCAATATTTTTATTTAACTCATTCATCTATATCCTCCTTCCTATGAAATACTACTTTTCCTGTCTTACATTTCTAAAAAATAATCAGGGGCAATGTTCTATCTTTTAATAGTAAGAAATTCTTTTTCATATACCGCAAAATAATTGCAGCGAAATAAGAAATTATTCTTCACTTTCAATCATAATGCCCCTCTTATTTATTAAACATTATTCATCTTCATTCTTTTTACATTTAACTACTTGACTCACACTCTTAATATGATAATTAATTATATAAATGACTTCATCACAGTTTACTAGTGTAATACATTCTTCATGCACATCACTTAATAAACCTTCTACACACTCTGGTCCACCGCGATTAATCTTTACCCACTTATACTTCAGGTCACGTAATACATCGACAAAAGTATCATCATCAGAGCAGAAACATGAACTATAGCAATCGCCACATTTACTTTCTTTCACTTTCTTCACTAAACTCTTCACATGTTTCAATTGGTAATATACTAATTCACCAAGAGGAAGTTGTAATGTAAGGTAATCTCTCCCTAACGATACAAGTATCCCCACCCGACTCTCTGGTCCACCAAGATTTACTTTTACAGTCTCACCGACTAAACACTTAATTTGCTCACAGCATAATACACTCTCCAAGGTTGTATCCTCCTTTCTTATTATCTTCCTCTATTTGATTGTCTTTGTGCGCGAGCTCGACCCGAATTATCACTTTCACTATTGCTTTCACTATTACTTTCTTCGCTCTCTCTGCACTCTACTGTGACACTCTTTATATGGGACACTGCAATTAATATAATTTCTTCTTTTGCAATTAATGTCACAAACTCACAAGAAACATCTTGTAAAATACCTTCAACTTTTTCTGGACCACCGCGATTAATTTTCACCCAGCGATATTTAAAGCTTTGAAGTAGCTTTTCAAAGTCATATTCACATTCAAACCATCCACAATCATCCGCTTCACAATCTTTCGTGTTTTTTGTAATGCTTTTTAGATGGCGAAGCTGATAGTAATACAGCTCTCCTTTTTCATTCTTTAATACAAAGTAATCCGAACATACTCCAACTATTATTCCTTTTTGAGATTCTGGACCACCCCTATTTACTCTCACGTAAGATCCAATTAAGTCTTTCAAAAAATCACAATGAAATAAACTCACGAGAAAACCCCTTCCATTAATTTATAAGCTTTTGCACTGATAGTATATGTATCTGTACAGGTTATGTTCGCTATGTTTGTCCCCGCTATGAAAAAATATGCTTTTAACTAATAGTACTAATCCCTATAAAATCTTCTTTCCCTTAAAGTAACTCTAGGATTTCGGATGACTTTTTCATCCCTTAATATAAAAAGCCCCCGTATTAAGATACATTTCTGCATATCTTAATACGGGGGCTTTTTATAAATTTAATCTTCGTCTTTAACATCCATATCTTCTGGAATTGGTTCATTTAATATTTCTTCCACTAACTGCTTATATTTCTCCATTTGTTCTAAATGTGTATTAAACTGTTCCTTATTTATTAAATATTGCTCTCCATCAAACAATGTACGAACTTTCTTTTGCTGAATTAAGTCTTCAACATACGATTTTGGTAATTTCAAATACTCCGCAGCCTCTTCTATCGTTATATACAATGTGTTCATTCCTTTATTATTTTTTCATATACATAATGTATCTTACTTTATTTTTGTAAACAAATAAAAAAGATTTTGTAAATACAAATTAAAAAGCAGGTAGATGCATTCCATATATTGTATAATAGTATAGTAAGTATTTTTTTAAATATAGAATGGTATTACCCATTTACACAAAGGAGAGTTAACATATGGCTACTCGTCACATCATTACAATGTTAGAAAAAACATTACGAGTTGAAACAGAAAACACAATTTCTCATCTATCTAAATCTTTATCCGATCGTATTCTTTCACAAAGTGCAGCAGTACATGAAAATAATTGTTATCATACGATTGGTGAATGGTACAAAAATCATTTCTTATTCCAACAAGATGATTTCCTTTGGGCTAAATACGTTTTCTATGATGCATATTGTGAAGCTATAAAAAAACAAGGCAATCTTACAAAACGCGTTCGTCAAATATTAGAATCATTAGCTCGACAACATGGAAAACAATATATTATTTCTATACAAAATATTCCATTTCCTAATGAACAGGAAAAAGGGACAGCATAATTTAATAATGGTCCGCACAAACCAACTATAGATTCATTGTTTCCTAGAAAGATTTACAAATAAAATGTTCAAGTCTTTGTATTCCCTTTTTATAGAAATACATTCATATGACATGAACTAATGAAAACGGTGTCATGAAAATGATTGAAAATATAGTAAACAGGAAAAACCCCATTTGTATCTCTCATCCATAGAAATAGAGATGTAAATGGGGGTATACTTGTTCCTTTATTATTTCATCATCTGCTTAATCAATTCTCGATTTCTCTTCTTAAATACTTCATTATGGGAAGAAACCATTCCGTACTCACTTGCATCAGGTTGAATAAATTGTTTCGCTTTATTCACAGCGTTTCCAGCATCTTGGAATGCCCCTGCAATTAAATGTAATTTTCCGTCATGCTTTAAAATATCTCCAGCGGCATATAATCCGTCTACAGAAGACTCACTATTTGCATTACCTGCAATATAATAATTATCTATAATCGCAACGTCTAACTCACTATTTTCCAATAATGTAATGTCACGTTCATATCCATGATTAATAATAACTTCATCGATAGATAAATGAGAAACTTCTCCAGTTTCATGATTTGTTAATTCTACATATTCAATCGCTTCATGGTTATCACCAGCAATTAATTTTGTAATCGATGTATTAAAGAAACATTCTGCTGAACTGTTCATAAGTTGTTTTACTTGTGCTTCATGACCAGATAATTCTTCTTTTCTATATGTTAAATAAACTTTTTTCGCGATTGGTTCTAATTCGTTCGCCCAATCAATTGCGGAGTTCCCTCCGCCTGAAATAATTACCGTTTTATCTTTGAAACGTTTTAACGATTTAACTGTATAATTTAAATTTGAGACTTCGAATCTCTCAGCACCTTCAATTGATAACTTTTGTGGATTCAATATACCACTCCCAGTTGCGACGATCACTGTTTTTGAAAAATGTTCTTCCCCAGAGCTTGTTGTTAACGTAAAAATGCCATCCTGATTACGAATAATTGATTCTATTTTTGTATTCAATACAACTTCAGGCTGAAATGTTAATCCTTGTTGTACAAGTTGCTCAATTAATTTCTCACCAGTAACCGGTAATAATCCGCCAATATCCCAAATCATTTTCTCCGGATAAACATGTATTTTTCCACCTAACTGTGGTTGAAATTCTATTATTTTCGTTTTCATCTCTCTTAGTCCACTATAAAAAGCTGAATAAAGCCCTGCAGGTCCTCCGCCTATCACAGTTACATCAAACAATTCTTCTTGATTCATTCGTGTCACTCCTCAGCTACTAATAATTGATTATCATTCTCAATAAAATATAACTTGTTTTTATAAATTTTACAATCAAAATCACTATTGACAATACACCTATATAAAATTATAGTATTTAAAGAATCAATAGTGATAATCATTATCAATTTGTTAATTATTAGCAACTGTGAGGTTACATCTTCTTCTATTACTATGGTGAATACTACATGGTAAAATCTCAAGTTCAAGATTGTTAATAAGACTTTTGTATTACCACTAACTTTTCAAAAAATCAAAGCTAAACAATTTATTGTATATCACATATCATCTATCAAAAGGAGAAAGACGATGAAAAAATTATTTATTTCACTAACAGTTCTGTTCGTCCTTGTTATGAGTGCTTGTAGCAACGGTTCAACAGACAAGAAGAACGACGCAAAAGGTAAGAAATCAGAAACAATTACATACCAATCTGAAAATGGTAAAGTAGAAGTTCCAGCAAATCCACAACGTGTTGTTGTCCTATCATCATTCGCTGGTAACGTAATGTCATTAGGTGTAAATCTTGTTGGGGTAGATTCATGGTCTAAACAAAACCCACGTTTCGATAGCAAACTGAAAAATGTCGCTGAAGTATCAGATGAAAATGTTGAAAAGATTGCAGAATTAAATCCAGATTTAATCATTGGTTTATCAAATATTAAAAATGTTGATAAGTTAAAGAAAATCGCTCCTACTGTAACATACACTTACGGAAAAGTTGATTACTTAACACAACACTTAGAAATCGGTAAATTATTAAATAAAGAAAAAGAAGCAAAAACTTGGGTTGATGATTTCAAGAAACGCGCACAAACAGCTGGAAAAGACATTAAAGCGAAGATTGGTGAAGATGCAACAGTTTCTGTTGTTGAAAACTTCAACAAACAGCTTTACGTATACGGCGAAAACTGGGGCCGCGGAACAGAAATTCTTTACCAAGAAATGAAATTAAAAATGCCTGAAAAAGTAAAAGAAAAAGCTTTAAAAGAAGGATATTACGCATTATCTACTGAGGTATTACCTGAGTTTGCTGGTGATTACTTAATCGTAAGTAAAAACAAAGATACTGATAACTCATTCCAAGAGACAGAATCATATAAAAACATTCCAGCAGTAAAAAATAATCGTGTATATGAAGCAAACATGATGGAATTCTATTTCAATGATCCACTTACATTAGATTTCCAACTAGACTTCTTCAAGAAGAGCTTTCTTGGTCAATAATACAAACATGAGGAATTCTTAATTTAAGAATTCCTCTTCCTTTATTCTATGAAAAGAAAAGATGTGAAACGAATGAAAAAAGAGCAAGACAACCTACGTTCCAACGCTTTTACATACAAATTAATTTTGAGTATCATTGCATTCTTTCTTATTTTTATGTTTGCAATGGTGTTAGGCGCTGCAGATACTTCTATAAAAGACGTATGGTTAGCACTTACTTCCTCTGCTAAAGGAGATAAGCTATCCATCCTTCGTGAAATACGTTTACCACGTGAAGTTGCTGCTATTTTTGTAGGAGCTGGACTCGCTGTTTCTGGTGCAATTATGCAAGGATTAACGCGAAACCCACTTGCCGATCCTGGATTACTTGGCCTAACTGGTGGCGCAAATGCTGCACTTGCACTAACACTTGCCTTCAATCCTTCTATAAGCTACCTTTACTTAACACTAGCTTGCTTTATCGGTGCTGCAATTGGCGCTATTATGGTATTTGGAATTGGCATGGTGAAAAAGGGCGGACTTTCCCCTCTTCGAATTGTATTAGCTGGTGCTGCTGTTTCAGCATTTCTACTTGCAATCTCAGAAGGTGTTGGCATTTACTTTAAAATTTCACAAGATGTATCAATGTGGACTGCCGGGGGAGTAATTGGAACGAGTTGGAGCCAATTAAAAATTATTATTCCGGTTATTTCAATAAGTATATTTCTCGCTATCTTACTTGCGAGAAAATTGACAGTCCTTAGTTTCAGTGAAGAAGTTGCTGTTGGACTCGGCCAAAAAATTATCGTCATTAAAACAATTTTATTTATCATTATTATCTTGCTTGCAGGTGCTTCTGTAGCGCTTGTCGGAAACATGGCATTTATCGGCTTAATGATACCTCATATGGTTCGTCCAATCGTTGGACCAGATTACCGTTTTGTTATACCGATGTCAGCGATCGCTGGTGCTTCCTTTATGCTGCTCGCAGATACAATCGGACGTACAATTAACGCTCCGTATGAAACACCAGTTGCTGCAATCGTCGCAATTGTAGGATTACCATTCTTCCTATTTATTGTACGTAAAGGAGGAAGATCTTTCTCATGATGCAATCTATTCTAAAGAAACAACGCCTTATCATACTTGCATTACTCATACTTACCATCACAACAATTGTAATTGGAATGGGACTCGGTTCTGCCGCTCTCTCCTATGACAGATTAATCCCAACACTTATGGGACAAGGTACATTTAAAGAAGAATTCGTTTTATATTCTTTAAGGCTACCTAGAATCGTCATTACATTATTAGCCGGTATGGCACTCGCTTTATCAGGTGCTATATTACAAGGTATTACCCGAAATGATTTAGCTGAACCTGGTATTCTCGGCATTAACGCTGGTGCTGGTGTTGCAGTTTCTGTTTTCTTTCTATACTTCCCGATAGACGTAGGTTCATTTCTTTACCTACTACCAGTCGTTGGATTTATCGGTGCGTTTCTAACAGCTGTTCTAATTTACGTATTTTCATATAGCAAATCCACAGGCCTTCAGCCAATAAGATTAACATTAACCGGCATCGGTTTTTCATTTGCACTATCTGGCGCGATGATTGTACTTATTTCATCTGCAGATCGTATGAAAGTAGACTTTATCGCTAAATGGATTGCCGGAAACATTTGGGGAGATGACTGGACATTTGTTTTAGCAATGCTTCCATGGCTAATCGTATTAATCCCATTTGTCTTCTATAAAGCAAATCGATTAAATATACTAGCATTAAACGAACCAGTAGCAATCGGTGTTGGAATTGAAATTGAAAAAGAACGAAGATACTTATTAATCGCCGCCGTTGCACTTGCTGCCGCTGCTGTTTCCGTAACAGGAGGCATTAGCTTTATCGGACTTATGGCTCCTCACATCGCCAAATCTTTAGTAGGTCCAAGGCATCAAATATTCATCCCTATCGCCGTTTTAATCGGCGGATGGTTATTACTACTAGCGGATACAATTGGACGAAATATCGTCGAACCTAGCGGTATTCCAGCTGGTATTGTCGTTGCTTTAATTGGTGCACCCTACTTTATGTATTTGTTATTGAAGAAGGCATAGAGAAACACCCTCAAGATTTTTTTCTTGAGGGTGTTTTCATTTCATTCTACTGCTGCCCATACCCTTCAAACTTCTTCGCCAAATTCTCCATCTCGTCTTCTGGCAGTAATTTCGGTTCTCCGACACTTTTCGTTTGATAATAAATTTGAGCACAAAACTCTATTTCTTCTGCAATAGTAAACGCCATTTTTATATTATTCGCTCCGGCCATTAAACCATGGTTCGCAAGTAAAACTGCACGGCGATCAATCATGCCCTCGAAAGCAGCCTCTGCTAATTGCTCCGTACCAAATGTTTCATACGGTGCACAGCGTACATTCGGGCCTGCAAAAGCAATTAAATACGATACTGCAGGAAGTTCCCACCCTAATGATGCGATTGTCTTCGCGTAAGGAGAATGTGTATGCACAAGCGCATTTATATCTTCACGATTTCTATAATAGATAAGGTGCATATCTAATTCGCTTGATGGTTTTCTCTCTCCTTCTATCACTTCACCATCTAAATTCAATATAACTACATCTTCAGGCGTCGTTTCATAATAATCTAGACCACTTGGGCTAATTGCAACAAGACCTTGTTCACGATTGAAAATACTAATATTACCGCCAGTCCCCTTTGTTAAACCACTAGAAATCATTTTCTTTCCGTACGCTACAACTTCTTCTCTTTCTTTTTGCAGTAACATATACATCCCCCTAGTAAGAAACTTATGATGACTATTTTTCTAAAAACTATCTACTTATTGAAATAGCTTTTTTAAATTCTCCATAAACGGTGCTTTTACAATCCCTTTTTCCGTAATAATCGCTGTTACATTTTCATATGGCGTGACATCAAATGCCGGATTGTATACTTTACTTTCTTGCGGAGCAGAGTATTGTCCGAAACGATTGATCACTTCAGAAGCATCTCTTTCTTCAATTGGAATTTCTTTTCCTGTCAGTGTTTTCAAATCAATTGTCGGCGTTGGTGCTGCTACATAAAATGGAATGTTATAATATTTAGCCAAAATCGAAACACCTAATGTTCCAATTTTATTTGCTACATCCCCGTTTGCTGCTACACGATCACATCCAACGATTACTGCATCGATTTTCCCTTGTGACATGACCATTGCCGCCATATTATCTGTAATGACCGTGACATCAATTCCCGCTCGCTGCAGTTCTAATGCCGTTAACGTTGAACCTTGTAATCTAGGGCGTGTTTCATCGGAATAGATTTTTAAGTCCCATCCTTTTTCTTTCGCTAAGTACATTGGAGCTGTCGCAGTTCCATACTTAGTCGTTGCTAACGCACCTGCATTACAATGCGTTAATACCCCCATACCATCATGGAATAATGTTAATGCATGTTCTCCAATTTGACGGTTAATTTCTTCATCTTCTCTATGAATCTCTTTTGCTTCTTCTAATAATCTATCTTTCAACTGCGCAATTGATAAGTGAGCATTCTCTTTCGCGACACTTTCCATTCTTTCAAGCGCCCAAAATAAATTTACTGCCGTCGGTCTTGATGTCGCTAAGTATGCACATACCTTTTTTACTTCCGCTATGAATTCTTCCGCCGAACTTTCCGCAACTTCCTTTACTCCTAAATACACACCGTAGGCTGCTGAAACCCCTATTGCCGGCGCTCCTCGTACTTTCATTACTTGAATCGCATCCCACACACCCTCAGCCGTTTTAAAAGATTCATAGACTACTTCGTTCGGTAATACCGTTTGATCCAATAACACTAAAGCATCATCTTTCCACTGAATTGGTATTAATTGCTCTGCCATCATCTTCTCCCCTTATTTCGCACTATGCATTGACTGTTTTTTTAACGTTTCTACAAAGCTACTACCTGTTTCATATTGATTCGCTTGTAAAATAAACTTCCTCGCTGCCTGAAGACAAATCCGCTCCGCTCTAGCACGCGCTGCATCATTCTCAATACAAGTAATATCCTTTACCTTCGCTAGACCAACAATACGACGAATTAGCTCAAGACCCGTCACTGCAGATGTATCCTCTAATACAGATTGTAAATAAACTCGGTTAAAGCCTTCTTCTTTCGCCATAATCTCTGTCACATGAATATCCCAAGCATCTAAAAACTTCTTCTTAAATAAATCAATTACATCTATCATGGTAGATTCTATCCAGTTCATATATGTATCTTTCTCAATACCAGATTGCATCACTGCATCTGCATTCACCCAAGCAAACATTAAATTCGCCATTATATTCCCAACGTCATATCCCATAGGTCCATAAAAAGCAAATTCAGGATCAATAACCTTTGTAGAATCACTTTTTACAAAAACAGAACCAGTATGTAAATCACCGTGAAGCAACGCTTGTGCATTCGTCATAAAAGAAAACTTAAGTTTTGCTACTTCCATACGAAGCTCTTTATCACTATAAATATGCTCCCTAATCCATCCTTCATTTAATTGAAACAATTCGTTGCGTTTATTATGGTTTGTGAATGGCTCTGAATATACGAGGTCCTCTGTAATCTCACATAACTCAGGATTTATATAATTCTTCACGAGTTCCTTCTTCTCTTTATGATTCATTACAACATCTGATGTTAATAGAAGAGTATTTACCATAAAAGTAGTTAAATCATCAGCAAGCCTCGGAAACATTTGATGATTTATGAGTGCTGTACGCAATATTGTGTGATCTGATAAATCTTCCATCACGCAACAATTCATCACACTATCAAACAAATATACATTTGGCACGAGTCCAGATGCTAACTCTCCTTCTAATCGCAAAACATCTGATTCTATACGGATTCGATTCGTCGACAACTTAAACTCATCTGAAATACGCGCTGTATCCCCAGCTTGCTTTACAATGACAGAAATGTTCTTCTGTTCATCCCAAACGCGGAACACATAATTTAAATTACCATCACCTATTTCTTTACACTTTAGCCCCTTTGCATGCTCGAACTTAGGTAATTTCTCTTGCACATATGCAATCACATCTTTAGCTTCCATTAAAAAATACTTCGTGAACTTAGACATGGTTTCCCCTCCACACTAAATGTAAACGTTTTCTAAAAGCCGTAAAAAATAATAGACTGAAACTTTTTCAATCTATACTACATCTTCTCTATTGCAATACATATCTCGCTTTTATTATATCTTGTTAGAAATGAGCGTCAATGTTTCTATTTCTCATTGCAATATGCTTCTTATTATATATATTTATGATGACAATAATTGTTCACAAAGATTCCGATACATTTTGTTTTATTTATTACACAATTCTTTGTAAAATAGAAGTAAGCAGTTCCTTTTCAAATCCACAACTTCTAAGAAATATTTCCTTCCTAAGAATTTATACTTACACCATGTCTCTAACATACACACTACTCTTTCAAACACTCATTGAAAATTTATGACTTGAAAATTACCTTTTAATTCCCTAGCAGCCTTAATTGAGAATAAATATTAATTAAATTGGTATAAAGTTGGTCTATTCTCTTGACAAAATAACCACTTCTATATGATAATTAATATCGAATTAGAATTATTATAGTTAATTAAAAAATATATTTTATGAGCAAACTAATTTCCGATGCTCAAAACCAACCTTTAGGAGGAATTTTAATATGTTATTAATCGGCACAGAAGTAAAACCGTTTAAAGCTAATGCTTACCATAATGGAGAATTTATCCAAGTTACTGACGAAAGTTTAAAAGGAAAATGGAGCGTAGTTTGTTTCTATCCAGCAGACTTCACATTCGTTTGTCCAACTGAACTTGAAGACTTACAAAACCAATACGCAACTCTAAAAGACTTAGGCGTTGAAGTATACTCTGTATCTACAGACACTCACTTCACTCACAAAGCATGGCACGATAGCTCAGAAACTATCGGCAAAATCGAATACATTATGATTGGTGACCCAACTCGCACAATCACTACAAACTTCAACGTTTTAATGGAAGAAGAAGGTCTTGCTGCTCGTGGTACATTCATCATCGATCCAGACGGCGTTATCCAATCTATGGAAATCAATGCTGACGGTATCGGCCGTGACGCAAGCATCCTTGTTAACAAAATTAAAGCAGCTCAATACGTACGTAACAATCCAGGTGAAGTTTGCCCAGCTAAATGGCAAGAGGGTTCTGCAACACTTAAACCAAGCCTTGACCTTGTAGGCAAAATCTAAGGAGTTCGATCAAAATGATACTAGATGCAGATATAAAAACACAACTATCCCAATACCTTCAGTTAATGGAGAACGATATTTTACTTAAAGTAAGCGCAGGAGACGATAACGTATCTAAAGATATGTTATCTCTAGTAGATGAATTAGCTACTATGTCATCTAAGATTACAGTAGAAAAAGTTGAACTAGAGAGAACACCAAGCTTTAGCGTAAATCGCCCTGGCGAAGACACTGGTGTCGTATTCGCTGGTATTCCATTAGGACACGAATTTACTTCATTAGTGTTAGCTTTACTACAAGTGAGTGGACGTGCTCCAAAAGTTGAACAAAAATTAATCGATCAAATCAAAAACATTCAAGGCGAATATCATTTTGAATCTTATATCAGCCTAAGTTGTCATAACTGTCCTGATGTTGTACAAGCTCTTAACGTGATGAGCGTTCTAAACTCTGGTATTACACATACTATGATTGATGGCGCTGCATTTAAAGAGGAAGTAGAAAGTAAAGACATCATGGCAGTACCAACTGTTTACCTAAATGGCGAATCTTTCGGAAGCGGTCGTATGACACTTGAAGAAATTTTAGCTAAAATGGGTAACGGTCCAGATGCATCAGAGCTTTCTGATAAAGATCCATACGATGTTCTTGTTGTTGGTGGCGGCCCAGCTGGTGCAAGTGCAGCAATTTATGCAGCACGTAAAGGCATCCGCACTGGTATCGTTGCTGAGCGCTTCGGTGGTCAAGTAATGGATACTATGGGTATTGAGAACTTCATCAGCGTAAAACGCACTGAAGGTCCTAAGCTAGTAGCAAGCCTTGAAGAGCACGTAAAAGAATACGACATCGATGTAATGAATCTACAACGTGCGAAACGTTTAGAGAAAAAAGAACTTATTGAAGTGGAACTTGAAAACGGCGCTGTTCTGAAAAGTAAGAGCGTAATCGTTTCAACAGGTGCTCGCTGGCGTAATGTTGGCGTACCGGGTGAAGCTGAGTTCAAAAACAAAGGTGTAGCATACTGCCCACACTGTGACGGTCCATTATTCATCGGAAAAGATGTAGCGGTTATCGGCGGTGGTAACTCTGGTATTGAAGCAGCTATCGACTTAGCAGGTATTGTTAAGCACGTAACTGTTCTTGAATTCATGCCAGAATTAAAAGCTGATGCTGTATTACAAGAACGTCTTAACAGCTTACCAAACGTAACTGTTCTGAAAAACGTTCAAACGAAAGAAATCACTGGTACTGATAAAGTAAACGGTATTTCTTACATCGATCGTGAAACTGAAGAAGTACACCATGTTGAATTACAAGGTGTATTCGTTCAAATCGGTCTTGTGCCAAACACAGACTGGTTAGGCGAAACTGTTGAACGCGTTCGCGGTGAAATCGTAACAGACAAGCACGGCGCTACAAACGTACCAGGAGTGTTTGGTGCAGGTGACTGTACAAATAATCCGTACAAACAAATCATCATCTCTATGGGTTCAGGTGCGAATGCAGCTTTAGGTGCATTCGATTACTTAATCCGTAACTAATTATATAAACGTGAGTTTTAAAAAAGCAGGTGCCAAGGCACCTGCTTTTTTTATAATCCTAATGTATAAACTAAAAATCTCTCATTCCCATTCTTCTCATAAGCACCCGGTAATCTTATTTCCTTCTTCAATTCAAATGCAGTCTGATTCTCCAAGAAGAAAATATAATCTTCAGAAGGGTAGTATAAAATAATATCAATTTCTCTCTCCACCGCTTCTACTGAAAGCAAAATGTTATTTACTACGTTCATAAACACTTGTACAGAAAATGGATTGAAGAAATAAAATCGGTTATCACGCGGATCAATCTCATATTCCTGCGCTAAACAACATTCAAACCGAATTTTATCTTTACTGTTTCTCACTTTTCGCGCATAACGATCACGATTATCCATTGCTTCTTTATAAAACTCTTCATTCATTTCAATTCCAACCGCTAATGCATCGCACTTATGATGCATGTAAAAATTCAATCTCCCTTTTCCGCACCCAAAGTCTACAATTCGATCGCTACTTGTTATTTCATATTGATTCAATAACTCATCTAATCCGCTATATGGCGTCGGTTCATAACGGTGATAATGCATAGACTTATTAAATCCTTTTTGCTCGCCGACAGTTTTTATATTTAATACAGCATCGTAATATTGTTCGTTCATTCGTTTGCTCCTATTAAGAAATATTACTATTATTATACACCACGTACTGAATGCTCATTTTTATCAAATTAATTGGTACGTGAAATTATATTATCGCGAAATCGAATATATCGACTTAACAACAAATTCCTACCAAAAAAACAGGAGCTTTCTAGCCCCTGTCTTCTAATACTTTCAATACAGTTTGTTTCAATATTTCTACTCCATCCATTATACAGCTATGTTCAAACTTCATATACGGATGGTGTAATCCAGGTTGTAAGTTCGCCCCTAGTCCAAGCATGACCGCTTTTAAATGGGGTCTTTTCACTGTATAGTAATGGAAATCATCGCTTCCTGTCGTATACAGTGGTCCAGTACATCCCTCTTCCCCGTACACTTCAAGAATGCCTTTCCGCATGAAACGCTCAGCTTCTTCTGACACTTCAGCTCCTGGTGCGAGATCAATCCACTCATAAGAAAGTTTAGATCCCATTGATTCAGCTGACTGAATTACTTGCTCTATTTTTCGCTTCAATTCATCTAGTAATATGTTATTTTCTGCTCTTACATCTAAACTAAAGTGCCCGTTACCTGGAATAATATTTAGATTATCACCACCAGCTTGGCATCTCGTCATCTTAACAGAATAAGACGTCTGCGGCGGTAACCATATATTTTTCAATCCAATATTGATCATCGAAATGACATCAATTGCATTTATACCTTGATGTGGGCGTGCCCCGTGTGCATCATCTCCATGAATCATCCCTTCTAAAAATGCTGCAGCTCCGTGACGAATAGATGGGGCTGCTTGTTTCAAAGGCAGTTCTTCAATCGGCCTTAAATGAACACCAAATAAGAAATCAGCATCATCCACGGCGCCCTTCTCTACCATCTTTAAGGAACCATTTCCTTTTTCCTCTGCCGGCTGAAAAATAAATCTAACAGTACCGCTATCCCATCTCATATTTTTCAATTGTAAAATAAGGCCCATCACAATTGTCATATGAGCATCGTGGCCGCATGAGTGATTCGCTTTAAATTCTCCGTCTACTTCTTGCCATAGTGCATCCATATCAGCACGAATCGCGATAACTGGATTCCCTCTTCCGATTTCAGCAATCACGCCAGGGCAATCATCAAATATTTTATATGAAATTCCTTCTTCTTTTAGAAAGTTAGTAATATAAGCTGTCGTTTCATATTCCTTCCAGCTTACTTCAGGGTTTTCATGTAAATGCTGAAAAATTTCAGTTAAACGCTCTTGTAGTTCTAATGTTTTCAAAGCTTCATTCTCCTTCCCCTAATTACAAACCATTCAGATTAATTATACTTATGAAAAACAGATGTTTTTATGAACATATTGAATTTTAAGAAAAAAGTCAATTGTTTATTTTTTAATATCGTTAATACCCGATCTCAACTCATCTTATAAAGATATCCATACAAATAGAAGATTCGATATTTTCTGTTTTTATATTGACGCTTACATCTATTTTTAGTTATTATAATTTAATAACGTCTATTTTGCGACAATTCTAAAAATACAAACATACATAATGAGGAGGCAGTTTATGAAAAGAGAAATACCTTTTGGCATAGCAATAATCCCTATTATCATTACAGTTGCAGTTATGATGGTTACAATTGTTGTATTAGAACAAAGCCCTCACGTCCCACTTATTATCGGTACAACCGTTGCTTCGATCGTCGCTTGGCGATACGGTTACAAATGGAATGACATTGAAGAATCGATGTATAAAGGAATTCGCCTTGCATTACCCGCTATCGTTATCATTATTCTTGTAGGTTTAACGATCGGTGCTTGGATTGGCGGCGGAATCGTCGCTACTATGATTTATTACGGCTTAAAACTTTTAACTCCATCACTATTTTTAGTTTCAATTACAATTATTTGTTCTATCGTTGCATTAGCAATCGGTAGCTCTTGGTCTACAATGGGAACAATCGGTGTTGCTGGAATGGGAATTGGCCTAAGTATGGGAATCCCAGCTCCAATGGTTGCTGGCGCTATAATTTCCGGTTCTTATTTTGGCGATAAAATGTCACCGCTTTCAGACACGACAAACTTAGCAGCGGGATTAACAAATACAGATTTATTCACACATATTCGTCATATGTTATTTACTACAATTCCAGGTTTAATTATTACTCTTATCGTCTATGCTTTCTTAGGAAGAAGCTTCGGTGATAACAATATCGATGCAAAAAGCATCGATCAAACGTTACAAGTATTGCAACAAAACTTTGTTATTTCGCCTTTCCTATTAATTATACCCGTAGTCGTTATGGTATTGGTCGCTAAAAAAGTCCCTGCTATACCAGCTATTCTCGTAGGTGTTATTTTAGGATTCTTATCACAAGTCTTTATTCAAGGTGGCTCTGTCTCATCAGCTGTCGGTGCACTCCAAAGTGGATTTGTCATAGACACTGGAAACAAGCTAGTAGATGAACTATTTAACCGTGGTGGCTTAAGCTCTATGATGAATACAGTTTCTATGACAATTGTCGCTATGACTTTCGGCGGAGTACTAGAACATACTGGCATTCTTCGCTCAATTGTAAATCAAATTTTAAAATTAGCGACATCATCAAAAGGACTTATCGCTTCTACCATCGCATCTTGCTTTGCAACGAATCTTACTTGCTCTGAACAATATATTTCGATTGTTGTTCCTTCAAGAATGTATGCAAATGCGTACACAGAAAAAGGACTACATTCTAAAAACTTATCCAGAGCATTAGAAGATGGTGGAACATTAACTTCTGTTTTCGTACCTTGGAATACATGTGGTGTATTTATACTCGCAACACTTGGAGTCGGTGCATTCGAATATGCTCCTTATGCTATATTGAATTTCATCGTACCTATTATCTCAATCATTTATGGTATAACTGGCTTCACAATTACGAAGCTATCTGATATTGAAAAAGCAGACCTACTGAAAAAACAAAAAGCACAACTAGAAGCTTAAAATTTTTGAAACGAATACAACGGTAAATTCAGCTCATATATTGCACGAGGGCGCCCTTGTTGATAGGGCATTTCCTCGCCGCAAATATTAGCATATCTGTAATCAACTAATTTCTTTAACAGCCTTTCCGTCGATCGCCGAGTCACTTGTAAGTACTCAGAAAGATCCGCCGCTGTAAATTTCAATGATGGATGCGATTGACTAAACTGAATAATTTTTGACAAGTTTGCAGGACTAAGCTTCGTTTCCTTCGCTATTTTCATTAATTCAGGATTATCATTTTTTAAACTTTGTACTCTCTGTTCTTTCGGGAACGGACCAAATAATTCTTTATCACTTGTTAGTATATAAAAGCAGCTTTCTATCGGATTATTCTTTGCGAAACCTCGAGCGATTTTTGCATTTTGTTCCGCTTCATTTACTGTTTTTCCGTAACCAAATCCAATAGATACTGCGCCTTCTATATTCATAAATAAACGATCTATCGTATTTGTTTTTATACTCAATTCAATATCACCACGAGTTGTATACAAAATAAAAGTCATTTCATCAACTTGTTTAAATGAACCACGTAATTCTTTTGAAATTACATTTAATTGTTCAAGCGAGCTTTCTTGTAACTCTATAAAGGATATAATACAAGCACCAACAGTAGCTGAATGGCTTTTTGCTAACTCAGCTTTTATTTTTGCATCTTTTAACCCATGTATAATTGATTGCGTTGGATCTATCATACGCTCTGAAGGAATCCCTATTTTTTGAAGTTCATCGTAGACAGCGTGAATACTAGTTAAAGCTAAATCAACCTCTCCAGATTGATATTTAGCTAAATGAAAATCAATGATTCTCTTAATTTCATCATTACTCCATAACATATTTTCATAATCCATCACTTGCGGCGTTTCTTTTAGACCGATGTCATGGAACACATTTGTAATAAACGAACGATCTACTAAATCAATTGAAATTTTATGAGGTTGAATACTTTGATGGTATATTATAGAAAGGAGTGAAGATGCGACAGTTGTCTCGTCTTGCTGCAAATATACACTTGGAATTGGTAATTGTTCTCTTATTTCTTTTGCCATATAATAAGGTAGGGCACCCGAGAAAAAGATAGCATCACAAGGTTTTAAACGCTTTAATAGTTCAGAAGATTCTGCTGGATGAAGGTAAATATATGGATCAATCTCTATTTCTTCTAGTTTATGAGCAATAGGTAAAAGATTCTCCATAAACTCTTTTGAACCGACAACTGCAATTTTTATCATCATTTTCTCTAACTCCTTATCATTAATTAACGACTATTTAACGTCAACTATATCAAATGTACAAAACCATTGTAAACAGGAAGGGGTCTTTATTCAATGAAAATTACAGCTATTCATCTTTACGCAATTCGTTTACCACTTCGCGATCCGTTTGTTATTAGTTATGGTTCTTATTCTGATATGCCTTCTATTATCGTCAAAATGGAAACAGATGAAGGCATTATCGGTTACGGTGAAGGCGTTGCTGATGATCACGTTACAGGTGAATCATGGGAAAGTACTTTCCATGTTTTAAAACATACACTAGCTCCTGCTCTAATTGGGAAAAATCCAATGAATATCGAGAAAATACACGATATGATGGACAATACGATTTACAGTGTTCCTACAGCGAAAGCTGCGATTGATATCGCTTGTTTTGATATAATGGGCAAAAAATTAAATCAACCTGTATATCAATTAATTGGCGGACGCTATCATGAAGAGTTTCCTGTCACTCACGTCTTAAGTATTGCAGATCCAGAAGACATGGCTGAAGAAGCTGCCTCTATGATTCTAAAAGGTTACCAATCTTTCAAAATGAAAGTCGGTACAAATGTAAAAGAAGATGTAAAACGAATTGAAGCTGTACGTGAACGTGTAGGAAATGATATCGCGATTCGCGTTGATGTAAACCAAGGCTGGAAAAATAGCGCAAACACATTAACAGCACTTCGTTCATTAGGTCATTTAAACATCGACTGGATTGAACAACCTGTTGTAGCGGATGATATTGATGCAATGGCTCATATTCGTTCGAAAACAGATCTTACGCTTATGATTGATGAAGGACTAAAAGGCTCTCGTGAAATGCGCCAAATTATTAAATTAGACGCAGCTGATAAAGTGAATATAAAACTAATGAAATGCGGCGGCATATATCCAGCTGTAAAACTCGCTCATCAAGCTGAAATGGCAGGCATTGAATGCCAAGTTGGATCCATGGTCGAATCATCTGTTGCCTCTTCCGCAGGATTCCATGTCGCTTTCTCAAAAAAAATCATTACTAGTGTCGAGCTAACGGGACCATTAAAATTCACGAAAGACATCGGAAACTTACATTACGACGTACCATTTATTCGCTTAAACGAAAAGCCGGGACTCGGCATTGAAATAAACGAAAATACATTACAAGAATTAACCGTCTTTCAAGACGTTGTACGCTAAAGGAGGACTAACACATGACGACTCTTTACGAAGGAACATTAAAACAAAACAACGATTCATTTCACGTTACATTACTATCTTTAGAACATATGGAACAAATTTTATCACTACAAAACGTTATAGTTGAAGCGCTAGAAGATAAAGGTCGTTTACAACCACTCTCGCTAGAAGAATTTCAATACATTCTAGAAGGAAACGGCATGATGATCGGGGCGTTTATACAAAACGAGCTCATCGCATTTCGTGCCCTACTAGTCCCTCCTATCGACGATGAACATTTAGGGCTTGATATTGGTCTACCAGAAAGTCAGCTACACCGCGTCATCTATCAAGAAATCTCAAACGTTCATCCAAACTGCCGAGGAAATGGCATGCAAAAAATATTAGCCACAGTCATCATGGATAAATTACAAAAAGAAGACAGCCAGTACGACTATGTTTGCTGCACCGTTGCACCTTTCAACATTCCTAGTTTAAAAGATAAGTTTGCGCAAGGTATGGAAATTGCTGCGCTGAAGGAGAAGTATGGCGGGAGTATGCGGTATGTTTTTGTGAAGGAGTTGCGTGGGGATAAGGAAAGAGGTTGGTCCGATGTTAAGAGCGTTCCGATGAGTGATGCTGGTGGACAGCAGGCGTTGCTTTCGGAGGGGTATCGTGGGTATGCGATGGAGAGAATAGACGATACTTTCACTGTGAAGTTTGGACGATAATCTATGTACAAAGAGAACCCTAATTCATTAGGGTTCTACTTTATTTCATTCCACAATCTAAAGTAATAACTAAACCGTCATCTTCCAACTAGATAACGCTAACCAGTTTTCCATTTCCTTATAATCAGGCATTATCTTCCCGACAAGACGCCAAAAAGATCGATCATGATTTAAATGAACCATATGACACATTTCATGAACAACTACATAATCAATTACCCTCTGAGGTGCCATTGCTAGCTTCCAATTAAACGTTAACTGTAGATTTGAATCACAAGTTCCCCACGTACGACTACTATCTGTAATACGAATAGAACGTGGTTTTGTTTTAAAATTACTTTGATGCGCTTTAATACTCTTCTCTACTAATGCTTTGCACTGCTTATAGTAAAATCGTTTCAAAGCTTGTTGTATTTTCTCATCCTTAAGCTCATTCACATAAATGTGTAGCTTATCCCCTTCAAAAACTGCATTATCTTGCGTAATACTTGCATCTTGAGAAATCTGTATCGGATACGTATTCCCTAAATACAGAAAGCCCTCGCCTTGATCATAACCCTTTTCCTGTGGTCCAAGCGCTCGCTCCTGCATTTCCTTACGTGTTTTCTGAATCCAATCCCATTTCTCCTCTAACAATTGGACTAAGTATTCAACAGGCGTTCCTTTTGGAGCTTGCACTTCCACATTTCCGTACGAATCTACAAAAAGACGCACCGACTTTTTCTTCTTATAAGTTATATGAAAATTAATTGTCTCACCTGAATATGTATGTATCATTTCATCACCTAGCATATTTGTTTATGTTATTTTTATAAATAAAAAAGAGTAGGCTACAAACGACCTACTCTAGCTATTATACCATTTACTGTTTTAACATAAATGTTACAATGCTTATTCCTTATCCTCTATAGCTTACAGCTAATCCCTTTAAGAAATTCCTTGCGTATCTATCACCGCACTCTTTGTAATTCTTATGGCCTTCTTTTCTTAATAGAGCGCTTAATTCTCCTTTTGTTACAATGACTCCTACGTCTTCTAATATATCAAGCATATCTTCACTTGTTAATGATAGTGCTATCTTCAATTTTTTTAGAACGAGATTATTAACACTTCCATTACTCTTTAAAGACATCGCTTGTCTATCCGATTGCCCTGATTTTGGATCTTGTTTTCCTCTTTTAAAAGTAATAAAACCATTCAGAAATGACTCTAACATAACATTATTGCATTTTATTTCGTAATCATATTCAACTACATCACTATCCTCAACTTCATCATAGTAACTGTTTTTTAATTTTGTCAGCATCTTTCGCACTTCTTCTTTTGTTACTTCAACGCCACCAAGTTTAAATATCTCCACCATATCTATATCTTTTATATCCAGAGCATATCTTACTCTAATTAAAATATCATTATTGCTTATTGCCATTGTTTTTCCTCCTGAAATGTTGATTATAGTAATGCTTTTAGCATGTGTAAATTAATGTCGTTAAGTTACTACTTTAACATTTTAGGGGGAGGTTTTGTAGTCTTGGGTGGATTAATGCTTTTGGGGATGAGTTTAAAACAGCAATATATGTTGTTTAGGCACTTGGAATTATCCATTTTAAACCAATTGAATTATAATGATACTAGAGTTCATACGGGAGGGAATCAATAGTGAATTATCTAATTGGTTATAAAGATGCTGAACGAAACTTCGGACATGAGGACCCAATGCTAACAGAATATACATATGGAGAGTCAGGGGCTAATACCGAAAAGCTCCTAAAAGTACAAAAGGGAGATTTTCTATTCTTTCATAAAACAATACATAACAAGCGCTATATAACCGCATATTATCTGGTCGAAGAAGTCGTGCTTGTAAAAGATATCAAACAGAATCGTTTAATCATGAATAAATATGATAATCCTCACCTAAAGAAAGAGATTCAGCAACTGACACCAAGCGAATGTATTGCGTTTGGAAATCCTATTCAATCTAAAGTCCTTCAAGTTCCTTTGGAAATTACACCTGAATTATTGAGTAAATTATCCAGGTCTGCAAACCTTAATCCTAATCAAACTTTATTAAGTGCAATTTCTTCTGCTCTTCGTACTTGGAAAGAATTGAATCCATCTGATATCAATTTATTATTAGATTTAATTGAACAAAATGAGTCCAAGGGTAGACTTACTAATAGAGTTTTAACCGCTGAAGAAGTATTTCAAATTTTAGAAAGAGATATCGAGAAATTCATCATTTCTAACCCTTCAATACTTGATGCAAACTATACAATTGAAAAATCACAGCATATCTTCTCAGATGAATCACGTTTAGATTTGTTATTAAGAGATACTACTAATAACGAATTTATTGTAGTAGAGATTAAGAAAGGCCCTATTGATAGAAACGCTTTAAATCAAATTAAACATTATATTAAACTATGTAAAGAAGAATTAAAATTAAATACTGTAAAAGGTATTTTAGTTGGTAGTGGGACATCACCTTCCTTTGAGGATGATATTAATAAAGCAAAAAAGGATAGGATAATCGTGCGAAATTACGGATGGGGATTTACTATTAATTAACATACTTGAAAATGGACAAACCTAATATAGGTTTGTCCATTTTTTATGCAACTCAAATATGAATATTTGTGGTACAGTTCACCATAACTAATCTAAATGAGGTTATTATTCATTATTTTCATAATTAAATTTAACAAAAAAGGTAGTGCCTTCCGATCCTGTTTGAATTTCTATTTTTGCATTATGACGGGCAGCAATGGCATAACATATGCCTAACCCCAATCCAGTTCCATTATCTTTGGTCGTGTAAAATGGAGTACCCAGTTTCTCAAATACTTCAGGCCTGATACCTTTTCCTTGATCCCGCACTGCAAGCACCACACAATTTTGACCTTCCTTGTAGGTGCTAATGGTTAGAACTTTCCCTGTGCTCATCGCTTCTAAGCCATTACGGTATAGGTTTATTAATAATTGCCGTATCTCATTACGATTTAAAAGTAATTCCGGAATGTCATTTGTATCGACTTGAATATATTTATTTTGATTATACGTATCAATCTTTATTAAAGGAATAATATCGTGGATAATTGAATTTAAATCTAACATCTGCAAATCCAATTTCTTTGTATTACCCATTGAGAGAAATTCAGTAATAATAGAATTGGCACGGTCAAGTTCTTCAATCATTAAATTAAAGTACTTATTATGTTTCTCATAGGTGTGCTCTTCTTTTAATAACTGCAAAAACCCTCGTACTGTTGTCATTGGATTTCTAATCTCATGGCTGATACCTGCTGCCATTTGCCCTATTAAATCTATGTTCGATAACCTTTTCAATTCCTGCTCATATTGCTTTTTTTCCGTTATGTTTTTAAAAATACAACAAATACCATCATCATACGGGTATGCAATAACTTCGTGCCAATATTCATCAGAGGTAGAAAAAAATTCAAAATAAACTGTAGTTCGCTCTGACATTGCACGATGAAGTTCCTTATACATAACTTCTTCAACGCTACTCGGGAAAATCTCCCATATATTCTTGCCTAATACATCTTTTGCTGTTTTTCTTTGTGGAAAATATTGATGCTTATTTACGTACGTGAATTCCCATGTATTATTCAAAGTAAAAAATCCATCCGTAATACTTTCAATCACACTTGTAACCTTTTCATTAGCAACAGCTAGTTCTCTCGTTCGCTCTTCCACCATGCTTTCAAGTCGATCCATATATAACAAGTTGGAAAACGTAGGTGCTGTGGCATCAACGATAGATTTTGCCAGTTGCATTTGGGAATTATCATAATTGTGAGCTTTTCCCTCTTTGCCAACGACGATTACCCCTAATACTTCTCCCATTGAAACCAATGGAATCATCAGTAGACCCTTACTATCTATATTTTTTGTTTGAATAACCTCTTGGATCTTGGCTTCATAGCTTTTCTCCACCCAATCCGCTTCTGTCCAATCACAGTCCTTGCTTAACTTCGTTGTTTTAATCGTTGTTTTGTCTAGCGGGTCTAAAAGGTGGGCAGCCATGTTTTTACTCTCTAAAATCTGTCCTAAGTAAAGAAAACATTTATCAAAACTCTCCTGTATCGAGGAACACATTGATAAATCACGGGTAACATTTAGTAACAGCTGCTTCTCGGAAATAAGGTTTTCCTTTTGTGTTAAATTATTTGCGTTTTGAATTGCGACCGCAGCCATATTTACATAAGCTTCAACACTTTGAATTTCTGAATTTGTTAAATTCATTGGAATTCCATAATCAAATAAAAAAACCAGACCAAATAACTCTTGCCCAAATGAGATAGGTAGAGCTAATAAGGACTTAATTTTGAACGCAGCAACTGGTCTCGGATCCGGCCGATGATCCTTTGATGTATCAGGAATATAAATGGTTTTTTTGGTTTCAATAACTTCTTTTGCCAGTAAGTCTATTTCAGGATCAATTACCTGAGTATCGAGCGTTACGCCATTTATTGTCTCTGGTTTTCCTGCAAACCCTCTAAATGTTCCATCTTCCTGGGGTAAATAGATTCCAACAGCGTCGCACTTAACAATCTCCTCTGATATCGCCATTGTTACACGCTGCAATACTTCACGTAGTTCTAATTTTGTATTTATTATTTTTGTTATATTCGCGAGCCTAGAATATCTCGTCTGATCACTTACCATTCACATAGCCTCCAAGTTATAGGCATAATAAAATAAACATGATAATATCAGTGAAAATCAAGACCAACCTGCCATTTTCAATTTTCTCCTGTATTCTTTTCTTACCCTTGTTTTACATAGAATATCTCACTTACTTATGATATGGTTCACCTTAATTAAAATGAAACAAACACTCATAAAATCGCTACACCCTATCCCCTCTAACTTTCAAAAGTTACACTGTTTCACTATCTCCATCCTTATCAACACTCGCCTCAAACTTATCAAGCAACGCACGCACTTCATCAGTTGATTTCGTGTTCATCAATTGATTTCTTAATTCAGCAGCTCCAGGGAATCCTTTTACATAAATTTTGAAGAAGCGATGAAGCCCTGTGATTGAACGTGGTAGTACTTCTGCATATTGATCTTGAAGGTCAAGCTGCAGTCTTAAAAGGTCAAGGTGTTCTTGACTGCTATGCTCTCTCGGTTCTTTTTCAAAGGCAAACGGATTTTTAAAGATTCCTCGTCCAATCATAACGCCATCAATACCGTATTTTTCAGCAAGTTCCATTCCAGTTTGACGGTCAGGAATGTCTCCATTGATTGTTATTAACGTATTTGGTGCGATACGGTCACGTAACTTTTTAATTTCCGGAATTAGTTCCCAGTGCGCATCTACTTGGCTCATTTCTTCTCTTGTACGTAAGTGAATAGAAAGGTTCGCAATATCTTGTTTGAAAATGTGCGTTAACCAATCTTCCCATTCGCTTAATTCTTTAAAGCCAAGTCGTGTTTTTACACTGACAGGTAGTCCACCCGCTTTTGCTGCTTGAATAAGTTCTGCCGCAACGTCTGGACGTAGAATAAGACCACTACCTTTTCCTCTTGATGCTACGTTCGGTACAGGGCAGCCCATATTAATATCAATACCTTTAAATCCTAACTCTGCCATACCAATACTCATTTGACGGAAATATTCAGGATTATCTCCCCAAATATGCGCCACTATCGGTTGCTCATCTTCTGTAAAAATTAAACGGCCACGTACACTTTTCATACCTTCTGGATGACAATAGCTATCCGAGTTTGTAAACTCTGTGAAAAATACATCTGGGCAACCAGCTTCACTTACTACGTGACGAAAAACAACATCTGTCACATCTTCCATTGGTGCAAGTACGAAAAACGGTCGTGGTAAATCATTCCAAAAATTATCTATCATTTCAAATTCAAATCCTCTCAATATGAATACAATTTCAAACTCTCAATTTAAAAATATAAAGCCAAATAGCAAAAGTACATTTGGACATTTATATTTTGTGAAAATCAGCAATATTCATTTTAACTAAAATCGTTGCTGAATGGTATTTTTATAAACCAAAAAGCAGATGGTATAGATTTTTCTATATCAACTGCTTTTTTATTATACCAACTTAAGCCAAGCCACACACTCTACATGAGTCGTATGCGGGAACATATCAACAGGCTGTACTTCCTGTGTTTTATATCCGCCTTCTTCTAGTACTTTTAAGTCACGTGCTAATGTTGCTGGGTTACATGATACGTATACGACGCGCTTTGGCTTCATGTCGATGATTGTGTTTAGTAGTGCTTCGTCACAGCCTTTACGCGGTGGGTCTACGACCATTGTGTCGGCGATTACGCCTTCTTTGTACCATTTTGGAATGACTACTTCTGCTTCTCCTACGCCAAATTCAGCGTTTGTCATGTTGTTTAGTGCTGCGTTTCGGTTTGCGTCTTCGATTGCTTCTGGGACGATTTCAACGCCGTACACTTTTTCCGCTTTTTGTGCTAGGAATAAGGAGATTGATCCAATTCCGCAATAGGCATCAATTACTGTTTCGTTACCATTTAATTTTGCGTATTCTAACGTTTTATCGTATAGCACTTTCGTTTGTTCTGGGTTTACTTGATAGAATGAACGTGCTGAAATCGCAAATTTAATGTCACCGATAAAGTCATAAATATATTCTGATCCGTACAGTACTGTCGTTTTGTCTCCGAAAATAACGTTTGTACGTTTCGTGTTTACGTTTTGAACGATTGATTTTACTTCTGGGAATTTCGCTGCGATTTCTTCAATGATTGCTTCTTTATTTGGCAATTCAGCTGTACGTGTAATAAAGACAAGCATAATTTCCCCTGTTACTTGTCCGTAGCGAGCCATTACGTGGCGAAGTGTTCCTTTGTTACGCTCTTCATTGTAAGCCGAAATACCGTGCTTTTCACAAATACGTTTTACTTCTTGAATTAATGTATCGTTTTCTTCCGCCTGAATTAAGCATGATTCCATATTAATGATGTCATGCGTTCCTTGACGATAGAAACCAGCTACAAGTCCACCTTCACGTTCTCCAATTGGCACTTGTGCTTTATTGCGGTATACCCACGGGTTTTTCATGCCAAGTACAGGATGAACAGGAACATCACTTAATCCACCGATGCGCTGCATAACGTCACGTACTTGTTTTTCTTTCGCTTTTAATTGTCCTTCATATGTTAAGTGCTGAAGTTGACAACCTCCGCACTCGTTGTACACGGGGCATTCTGCATCTTTACGATATGGACTTTCTTGATGAAGTTTCATTAAACGACCAAACGCGAAGTTTTTCTTCACTTTAATAATTTTAATTTGCGCTTCCTCACCTGGTAATCCGTTTTTTACGAAAATAGGATATCCCTTCACTTTCGCAACACCGGCACCATCATGTGTTAAATCTTCAAACACTACATCTATAAACTCGTTTTTTTCAACTGGTGGCGTCATTTTTATACTCATTTTCCGACCTCTCTTTTTCATAACACTGCGTTACATTTTATCATACTTATATGGTCTATTTCTATTGGAAGAAAAAAAGCTATTGACGATAGTTCTCTAGTAATGTTACGCTACTACTAATTTAATACGGACGATGTTACCTCATATATAGTCGATAATATGGATCGAGAGTTTCTACCCGGCAACCTTAAATTGCTGGACTATGGGGAAAACTAATGAATATTAGCCTATGTATAAAAAAGACTCCTATTGATTAGCTTTCTCTCATAGATGAAAGTGAATCCATAGGGTCTTTTTTTTATTTTTCAAAAAGGTCAGACATCTTACGTATGACATGAAACTTCCATTACTTTATTTTTAGTAATATAACGAGCGTTTTATGTAAAAACTTTATACGAACTTCTGAAAGGGGCAACTACATGCAATATGTAATGAGCATTATCGGTATTCTTGTCGTTTTAGGTTTATGCTTTGCTTTGTCAAACAATAGAAGTAAAATCAACTTCCGTGCAATTGCTATTATGATTAGTTTCCAAATTTTAATTGGTTGGTTTATGTTTGGCACAAAGATCGGACAGCAAATTATCATCTTCATTAGTAAAGTTTTCAACAAACTAATTAAACTTGGTACGACAGGTGTCGATTTTCTCTTTAATGGAATTCAAAGAGATTTTGTCTTTTTCTTAAACGTATTACTAATTATCGTATTTTTCTCAGCACTACTTTCTATCTTTAGTTATTTAGGTGTTTTACCATTCATCGTTCGTATTGTCGGCGGTGCACTTTCAAAAATTACTGGTTTACCACGCGTTGAATCATTCCACGCAGTAAATTCTGTATTCTTTGGTTCTAGTGAAGCGTTAATCGTTATTAAAAATGATTTACAACATTTTAATAAAAACCGTATGTTTATCATTTGTTGTTCTGCAATGAGCTCAGTTTCTGCCTCTGTAACAGCATCATACGTTATGATGTTAGATGCGAAATATGTATTAGCGGCTCTTCCGCTAAACTTATTCTCAAGCTTAATCGTTTGTTCATTATTAACACCAGTTGATACGAAAAAAGAAGACGAAGTGGTTCAAAAATTTGATAGAAACCTATTCGGAGATAGCCTTATCGGCGCTATGATTAACGGTGCGCTTGATGGTTTAAAAGTAGCTGGTATCGTTGCTGCGTTAATGATTGCCTTCATTGGTGTTATGGAAGTTGTAAACTACGTAATTAGCGCTGCTTCAGGTGCAATGGGATATGCTGTTACTTTACAACAAATCTTCGGTTATATACTTTCTCCATTCGCATTCTTAATGGGTATTCCAACTCAAGATATTATCCCAGCTGGTGGTATTATGGGTACGAAGATTGTATTAAACGAGTTTGTAGCAATCCTTGATTTAAAAGGCGCTACTGCAACATTAGCTCCACGTACAGTTGGAATCGTTACAGTATTCTTAATTAGCTTCGCAAGTATTAGCCAAATTGGTGCGATTGTTGGTACAATCCGTGCCCTTTCTGAAAAACAAGGAAGCATCGTATCAAAATTCGGTTGGAAAATGCTATTTGCATCAACACTTGCTTCTATTTTATCTGCAACAATCGCTGGATTGTTTATTTAATAAAAAATCACCTTACTCTTTTAAGTAAGGTGATTTTTTGATTCTTTATGAAACCGAGTGAAATTCGACCGCTTCTTCTGTATTGATAATCCTATCTTTATATATACCTTTTATTGAAATATAAATGATAGATTTGTTTATGTTTTTTAACTTTCCTAATGAAAAATGATAAAGTAATCCATCGCTTTTTAAGGTCCACATCTTCCCACTCCATGGCCCAGTAGCTTTTTGTTCATCCGATGCCTTTATTTCACCTTCATATTCACACTCTCCAAAAGGAGTTTTAATTGTATTCTTCTCTGTATCAATTCGAATATTTTTAATTAGTTTCAAATTCTCATCAGAGAGAATTTGAATTTCATGGTCTTTCTTTTTAAAAAAGAGTTTTCCGTCTTTTGTATTTATATATTCTGCATTATTCATTTCATCTATCATAAAATCATATTCTTCTTTTGTAATACCCAAGTTTTGATGATAAGGAAAAGTTTTTTTCGGGATAATTTCTTCTTCTGCATACTTCAAATACCAATCTAAATTATTTGTAATGCTAGCGCTCATTTTATTTCCAATTTTATCTAATTTCTCTTTTATCCCATAAGGAAATTCTAGCGTCATAATATCCGCCGTAACTTCCGCATTCATAAGGCGTGATGGAATATACTCCTCCACACTATTCGCTTTACTCACTTCACTTTGACAACCGACTATGAATAGCGATATGAAAAGGATATATACTAGTTTTTTATATTTCATTTCTGTTCTCCACTCCGTACATCATTCTTACTTACATTTATAGCGGTTCTTATTATAGTCCAAGATCCTGATATTTTAATAGAAACTACTCTACATATGCAAAATTGCATATTAATAAACCTTTCTCTTACTTTAAAATTAACTTAAATCATTTACCAAAATATACAAATTACAAATGAACAATGTTATAATTTGTAAAAAATATATTGGAGGATATTATGAAAGCTCACGCCCTTTTCGACTTCTTACACTTACTAGTTTTAAGCATGAAAAGCTATTATGTATGGGGAATGCCAATCTATGTATTCATTATCCCTCTTATTTTTGTAGTAGGTTATATCATTATCAAATCAAATAAGAAACGCAAGAATACCTCTATTCAAAGTCACTAACCTACCATTCACCTAAAAATGATATGATGAACAAGGGTATATCCCCACCTCTCTTATAGCGGTGGGGATTTTAATGTAAGCATGCAACATAATACACAATAGAAGGTGATTTTATGAGAAAATACGCAGCGATTGCTTTATGTACATCTGCCATTCTAGCAGGATGTAATACTAGCAATGTAGAGCCTAAAAAAGAAAAAAAGGTTCAAGAGGTTAAGAAAAAAGAAGAGACGGTGCCGGAACAAGGTAAAATTTCTTATAATCCAATTACGCACGAATCTACAAACGCAAATATTCATATTACAGACATAAAAGATTCTTTAACCGAAGTACAATATAAAATTTGGCGCACTGCTGATGGAAAGGAAAGTGCTAAATCCTTTTCTTCTAAAGAGAAAAATCAACAATTTACACTTCCCTTTGATATAAAAGAATTTGAAGGAAAACGCGGTGAATATCAAATTGAAGCTACAGGAACAACAGAGGGCGGAAAAACTATTCCACTTACGAAATCTACTATTACTTTCGAGCAAAAAGTTCCTGTTCTTATGTACCACGCAATTGATGATTATCATGGACAAGGTATTAAAGATTTATTCGTATCGCCTGCTAACTTTGAAGCACAAATGAAGTATTTAAAAGAAAATGGTTATACTTTGTTAACGTTTGAACGCTGGGGCGATATAAATAAAGTAAACAAGCCGATTTTCGTTACATTTGATGACGGTATGAAAAATAATATGAATGCATTTCATGTTTTACAAAAACTAAAAGACGATACATTTAAACCAGCGGCAACAGAATATATGATTGTTGATAACGTTGATGTAGAAGGAGCTCTTTCTACATCTGAAATAAAAGAAATGGTTGATTCAGGTATTTTTTCTGTACAATCTCACACAGCAACACACGCAGACTTGCCGAAAATTACAAACTATGATGAAGAGTTAAAAGGATCAAAAGAAAAGCTAGAGAAAATAACAGGTAAGCCTGTTATCGCAATTGCTTATCCTTTCGGTCATGTAGATGATAAAGTTGTCGCAGAAACAAAGAAACACTATCAATTTGCAACAACAACGAAGCCAGGACAATTCATTACGAAGGGTGAACCTGATGAGTTGTTAAAAATGAAGCGTGTTCGCATACACCATACAACGACTGTAGAACAATTTGCTTCTTCGATTAAATAACTATTAGAGCTCAATACATTTTGAGCTCTCTTTTTACGTTATATTTATATATATTTTTAGAATTTTCTTGTATTATATATAGTAAGAAATCTTTCAAACTAAAGGAGATTATACATATGTCATTTGAACAAACGTTAGAGAAATATGCTGCCCTTGCAGTCAATGTTGGTGTTAATATTCAACCCGGACAAACTTTATCAATCAGTGCACCTCTTGAGGCTGTACAGTTTGTACGCCTAGTTACAGAAAAAGCATATAAATCTGGTGCAAAACACGTATATGTTGATTGGAATGATGAGACGTTAACACGCTTAAAGTTCGATCTAGCTCCTGAAGAAGCTTTCTCTGAATTCCCTTCTTGGAAAGCAAATGCTCGTGAAGAATTAGCAAAAGAAGGCGCTGCATTTATGTCCATCTATGCAGAGAATCCTGATCTATTAAAAGGTGTAGAACCAAAGAAAATTGCAACAGCTCATAAAGTAGCTGGAGAAGCGATGAAAGTATACCGTGATTATGTACAAGCAGATAAAGTAAGCTGGTGCGTAATTTCTGTTCCTACGAAAGAATGGGCTGCAAAAGTATTCCCTGACGTAGCGCCAGAAGAACAAGAAACAAAACTATGGGATGCTATCTTCAAAGCTACTCGTGCTGATTTAGAAAATCCTGTGGAAGCATGGAAAGAACATGATGAAACACTACATACAAAAGTAGATTACTTAAACGAAAAACATTATAAAGCTCTTCACTATACAGGCCCTGGAACAGACTTAACAATCGAACTTCCAGAGAAACATGTATGGGCTGGTGCTGGTAGCTTAAATGAAAAGAACGTAGCATTTATGGCTAACATTCCAACTGAAGAGGTATTTACAATGCCTCTTAAAACAGGTGTGAACGGCCAAGTATCTAGCACAAAACCGTTAGCATTTGCAGGTAATATTATCGATAACTTTACATTAACATTCGAAAACGGACGTATCGTAGACTATAAAGCTGAATCTGGTGAAGAGGCTTTAAAACATTTAGTAGAAACAGATGAAGGTTCTCACTTCTTAGGCGAAGTAGCTTTAGTACCTCATGATTCACCAATTTCAAACACAAATATTTTATTCTACAATACGCTATTTGATGAAAATGCATCTTGCCACCTTGCAATCGGAAATGCTTATGCATTTAACTTAGTTGGCGGAAAAACAATGTCTAAAGAAGAACTTGCTGAAAATGGCGCAAACGCTAGTATTACACACGAAGACTTCATGATTGGATCAGCTGAGCTTGATATCGACGGCATTACAGCTGATGGAAGACATGAGCCGATCTTCCGTAAAGGTAACTGGGCGTTTTAATAAAAATAAAAGGCTATCTTCCACGCTGGAAGATAGCCTTTTATGATGCTGATGACACTTTCAGTCCAATTACTCCTAAAACAATAAAGAGAATACAAAATGCTTGGAATAAATTAATATGCTCTTTAAAAAAGTACACACTAATGATTGTAATAAGTAGCGTTCCCACACCAGACCAAATTGCATAAGCAATGCTTAAATGAATCTTTTTAACAACGATAGCAAACACGCTGAAACAAATTCCATAGAATACGAAAATAAGTACACTTGGAACAAGCTTTGTTAAACCGTTCGATAACTTCATCGCAATCGTTCCAGCTACTTCAAAAATAATTGTTACGAGTAATAATAGCCAATATACCATACTAGAATCTCCTTCTCTGTTACCTTATAGAGATTCTAGTATACTACTTATAGTCCTAACGAAATATATTTAATTTCTAAATATTCCTCGATACCGAAATGGCCTCCTTCACGGCCGATACCACTTTCTTTAAAGCCTCCAAATGGTGCTTGTGCAACTGATGGAAGGCCATCGTTTAAGCCGATAATTCCGTACTCTAACGCTTCACTAATTTGGAATGCTTGACTAATATCTTTTGTGAAAATATAAGCAGCCAAGCCATATGGTGTATTATTTGCTCGTTCGATTACTTCTTCAACTGTTTTAAATTTAGCAACTGGTGCAACCGGTCCAAATGTTTCTTCATTCATACAAAGCATCGTGTCATTTGCCAATCCAATTACTGTTGGCTGAATGAAATAACCATCTAACTCTGCAAATTTATGGCCACCGTATAAAACTTCTCCGCCCTTTTGAATTGCATCTTCAATATGTTCTTGTACTTTCGAAACTGCATTCGCATCAATAAGTGGACCTACAGTTGTTCCTTCGCCGAATCCATCTCCGACTTTCAGCTGCTCTACAGCTGTTGTGAACTTCCCTGCAAATTCTTCATACACTTCTTCTTGAACAAAGATGCGGTTTGTACATATACACGTTTGTCCTGCGTTACGGAATTTCGAACCAATTACCGCTTCTACCGCCTTATCTAAATCAGCATCATTCATAACAATAAATGGAGCGTGACCACCTAATTCAAGCGAAACCTTTTTCATCGTTTGCGCAGCGCTAGCCATTAATTCTTTTCCAATTTCAGTTGATCCTGTAAAGGAAACTTTTCGAACGCGCTCATCTTCCATCCACGTATCAGCAATTGCTTTTGCACTACCTGTTACAATATTTATTACACCTTTTGGAATATCTGCTTCATGTGCTAATTCAACTAACTTCAATGCAGTTAATGGCGTTTGACTCGCTGGTTTCACAACTGCCGTACAGCCTGCTGCAAGTGCTGGAGCTACCTTTCTCGTAATCATAGCAGCCGGGAAATTCCAAGGCGTAATAGCTGCCATAACCCCAACTGGTTGCTTCATAACTAAAATACGCTTATTCGGATGAGAAGCAGGAATCATTTCACCGTATATTCTCTTTCCTTCTTCTGCGTACCATTCAACAAAACTATTTGCATAATTCACTTCACCAAGTGCTTCTGCAAACGGCTTCCCTTGCTCTCTCGTCATGATTGCTGCAATTTCTTCTTTATTTTCATCAATGAGCGTGAACCATTTTTTTAACTTTACTGCGCGATCCGCTGCCGTTAATTTTGACCATAATTTAAAAGCCTCATGTGCAGCATCAACTGCTTGCTTTGCCTCTGTAATCCCGCCCTTTGGTACAGTTGCAAATACTTCCTTTGTCGCTGGATTATTCACTTCGATTTGTTCTTGCAGTGTAATCCACTCACCATTTATATACATCGCTTTTTTCTCTAAGTTTACGAACGTCACTTTTTTATCCAATGTTTTCTTCCTCCTCTATAAACTTCTTAATCTTCCTAGTAGCAGCAGATTGACTTATTTGTAAAAACTCAGCCACTTTATAACTTGATCCATACGTTTTATATGCTTTAAGAATAATATTTCTCTCTACCTCTTCCAGCATTCTATAAAGACTTTGTCCGGATTGTTCAACTGTGGCCTCTTGCATAGATAGTGGCAAATCTTCTACCATTACAAAATCATCTGCAGTGATAACAATTCGTTCAATTACATTTTCAATCTCTCTATTATTTCCTTCCCAAGGGTACCCTACAAACATTTGTAACGTACTAGGTGCTAACTTCACATCACGTCCGTACTTTTTATTAAAATGCTGTAAATAATGATAGATGAGCGGCAAAATGTCTTCTGTTCTCTCCCGAAGTGGCGGAATTGAAATTGGAATGACATTCAGACGATAGTATAAATCTTTCCGGAATGTTCCTTGTTTCACCATCGTACTTAAATCTCTATTTGTTGCCGCTACAATTCTAACGTCCACCTTTTTTAATTCTCTTCCGCCTATAGGACGAAACGTTTTTTCTTGCAATACTTGCAAAAGCTTCGCTTGAATTTCAAGCGGCATTTCACCAATTTCATCTAAGAAAAGAGTTCCTTTATGCGCTGATTCTAATAGCCCCTTTTTCCCTTCACGATTTGCACCTGTAAAAGACCCACCTGAATATCCAAAAAGCTCAGATTCGATTAAATTCGTCGGCAATGCCGCACAATTAATTTCATAGAAACTTTCATTCTTCCGGTGACTCACTTCATGCAAATGGCGTACTAATCGGCTTTTCCCCACTCCAGTCTCACCTAATACGAGAACAGTACTATCTACTACAGATACTTTTTTTATTGTTTCGATTATTTTTTGCATAGCGATACTTTTAAAAATAAGTCCTTCGTGTTCATATGTTTCTCTTAATTCTTTTTTATATGTTTTTAACTGATTATCCATTTCCTCTACCTTTTGACGTAATTGATAGAGTTCTGTAAGATCACGAGAATAACTAATCACTCTTCTTAAATTTCCCTCATCATCAAAAACAGGCCTTGTACGAACATGCAAATACTCTCCTGATTTCGTTGTTTGAACAAGTTCAACTGGCCTTTTCTTTTCAATTACTTCTAACGTTGCAGACGGATAAAAAATCCCTTCTTTTTGTAGTTCTTTTACATGCTTTCCTACTAATTCCTTAGCAGAGAGCTGGTAATGTCTTTCACACATGCTATTTACACGTACAACGATTCCTTTATCATCCGTAACAAAAATTTCGTCAAATGCATATTCAAATACATCTTGTAAATCCATCAACACTCGTTCCTTTTCTGCAACCATCCTAGCCACCCCTTACTTTAAATCCATCGATTCACTTCACTACCTTTATTATAAAGTGAATTTTCTGCATTTTATATAGAGTAAGCTAGAATGTTTTCAATTTGTTATTTATACAAATCTATTTATATTTTTTCAACACATAATTCGCTGCCTTGAAAAATACAGAATGCCATCGCAACCACACCCTCACTTTGTTTTAGCTTGGCATGGGGCAGGAAAAGGGGCTGACCGATTCTATGCATGGCCAGATGCTCTCTTTCGCCTAAAAAGAAAAGCTTTATGCCCTTTTTTAAGTTATCCCAATTCTTTATACACGAGCGATATTTGCTTGCTCATAACAAGCTTGCAATGATTCTTCAATTATTGTTAAACCTTCCTCAAGTTGCTCATCTGTAATCACTAATGGCATTAAAACACGAATAACATTTCCATATGTTCCTGCTGATAGTAGAAGTAATCCATGCTTATTTGCCTCTGCACATAAATTAGACGCTAATGTTTTATCAGGCGCTTTCGTCTTGCGATCTTGAACGAGCTCGAATGCACACATTGCACCTAAGCCGCGCACATCACCGATGCAATTATATTTGTTTTTCATCTCTTGGAATCGGTTCATTACGACTTTCCCTACTTCTATCGCTCTATCATTTAATTTCTCTTTTTCTATTACATCAAGCACAGCTAATGCAGCCGCACATCCTAGTGGGCTTCCTGCATATGTTCCGCCCAGTTCTCCCGGTGCAGACTCATTCATAATTTCTTTACGTCCAATGACACCACTTATCGGTACACCAGCACCTAATGATTTAGATACCGTAATTAAGTCTGGAACGACATCATAATGATCAATTGCAAAGTATTTTCCGGTACGACTAAAGCCTGTTTGAATTTCATCAGCTACAAATAAAATACCGTTCTCTGAACAAATGCTGCGTACTTCTTGAACGAATTTCTTACTTGGAACGATAAATCCGCCTTCCCCTTGAACAGGTTCCATTACAACTGCTGCAATTGTTTCTGGTGCTACTTCTGATATGAAGAAGTTCTTGAACTCTTCAATGATAAAGTCATCATACTGCTCTTCTGTTAAACCTTCTGGGCGACGGTATTCATATGGGAATGGCGCTTTATATACTTCTGGAGCAAATGGGCCAAATCCAAATTTATATGGTTTTACTTTACTTGTCATCGTCATTGTCATTAATGTACGCCCATGAAATCCTTTAGAAAATGCGATAATTCCAGGTCTCTTCGTATATTTACGAGCAATCTTCACTGCATTTTCAACCGCTTCTGCCCCACTATTTAAAAACAGCACTTGTTTATCGAAATTACCTGGCGCTAATGCGGCCAGCTTTTCTGCCAATTCAATATACGGCTCATACATCATCACATTAAATCCAGTATGAATATATTGATCTACTTGTTTATGAAGCGCTTCTTTAACAGCTGGATGACAGTGTCCTACATTAATTGTCCCAATTGCTCCTGCGAAATCAATGTACTGATTTCCATCCACATCTGTTACGAGTGCACCATTTGCAGACTGTACAAATGTTGGAATACCATTACTTACTCCTTTTGGTACTATATTTTGGCGGCGTTCTAATAAAGACGCTGCTTTCGGTCCTGGAATTTGTTCATTTACTTTAGCAAATTTTTTTGTGTTCATTGTGTACCCCATCCTTTTCTATACAATGTTTTCTCTTTATATTGCAAGATGTATGCCAACTCCCTCTTTCTAGTATTCATCCCATTCTCTTACTATCTCGGCATAAAAAAATAAGTCTATAAAGACTCATATAGAGTCCTTATAGACTTATTCATTTATACATTAGACTTTCCTTGTTCCCAAATAAACTCACCTGAATGAGAAATTAAATCTTCAACAGATTGTAATACTAAATCTGCAAGTGGTTCTAGCGTTTGACGATCACCCGTACCAGATAGTACGCCAATCGCATAACAGTCGCCACCATTTTTCGCTAAATATAAATCCGTCGGTGTATCCCCGACGACTGCTACTTCACATGTCTCTAAATTAAATCTCTCACAAAACGATTCTACAATTTTTTTATCTGGCTTCTGTGCTGGAAATGTATCTGAAGCTATAACACAATCAAAAAAAGCTTCCAATTGATATTGCTTTAAAAATAATTCTGTCGGCGCGAAATCATCAGCTGTAACGACACCTAGAATAAACCCTCTATCCTTTAACGCTTGTAAAACTTTCGGTAAATCTGCCGTCATTCTCATATGTGAACGATGCTCGTACATAAGAGCAAACAACTTTTCACTCACCCATTGATGCATCTCTTCTTCTCTAGATGATGCAATATACTTACAAAGCCCCTTGGCCACATCAAGACTCGTTCCAGCAGCGAGCGCACTACGCGGATGAACAAATGCTCCATCTACGCCAATCTCTTTTAATAAAGCCTGCTGCATTGATTCTGGTAATTGATATAAATTTATACATTCTGCAACAAGCTCTTCAGCTACTTTTATCCAAATTGAATGAAAATCCATTAATGTCCCATCTTTATCAAATAGTATTGCTTTTACCTTCTCCATAGCATCCTACCTCTCATTTCTTATCTCTTCCAGTGTATCAATAAAATATGGATATAAAATAAACGGATTGTAAAAATACCATAAAAATCAAACTAACTTACAATTTACAATTCATCTGCACATAGAGAAACTTTAATCAGTGGGGGAATCTTATTGCTCGCAAATAGTGAGGTGAAAGCAAAAAAAGATGCCTTTACAGGGCATCCTCTTGATGTTCAGGAACAAATAGTTCCAGACAATGATATATATTTTCAAATTCCATTGGTGCATCTCCGCCATATTCACCATCTAAGTTGATCATTAATTTATCAGGTGAATGCACTTTAATACGATTCGCTTGTGTATATAGTACTTTCGGATTGTTAATATGTTCCCCACGCTGCGCTTGTGTTGCTGCTTTAATTAAATCAGCGATAGAACCTTTTTTCAGTACTAATAAATCAAATAATCCATCGTTAATAGATGCATATGGTGCTACTTTTTCGAATCCACCAACTGAACGAGTATTCGTAATTAAAAACATCGTAATTTCTTCTTGTAGCAACTTCCCATCATACTCAATTTCAACATATGTTGGATGTAATGATGGTAACATTTCGATTCCTTTTAAATAGTAAGCAAGTTGGCCTAATACCGTTTTTAGCTTGCTTGGTACTTCATATGTTAATTCTGTAATACGGCCGCCACCAGCGATATTAATGAAATATGTATCATTTGCTCTACCAAGATCTAACGGTACCGTTGTTCCTTTACAAATAATATCCGCAGCCTCTTCAATAACACGAGGTACACCGATCGCACGCGCAAAATCATTTGTCGTTCCAACTGGAATAATTCCAAACTTTGGACGATGCTCATGTCCTACTAAACCGTTCACTACTTCATTTAACGTACCATCACCACCAGCTGCGATAACAACATCAAACTTACGATCCGCAGCTTGCCTCGCTGCCACAGTCGCATCTCCAGGACCAGTTGTCGCATGACAAGACGCTTCATATCCAGCTTGTTCTAATTTTTGTAATACTTCTGGTAAGCTCTTCTTAAATAGCTCGCGCCCAGAAGTAGGATTATAAATAATTCTTGCTCGCTTCATCATTTATTAGCACAGGAAATTCCTTATTCATTGAAAAACGAATACACCGAACCCTTATTCAGTATCCCTATGCTTACCTCCTCTCATCTTCCTATCCTTCTTTAATTCCGCTCAAACAGGCAGTAAGAACCCGATTCGTGTAGCCCATCAAAAGTAACTATTCACTCCTGATAGTTTTGCTTTATTTAACCAAGAAATTTATCCCGCTATTTACGGGCAGTAAAACTCTCACATCAATTTACATATAATGAATAATAATTATCTATTATTTCATGAGATGAAAAAACTCTCTATGTCTAGATTTATCATTATTCCCACCTTTTTGCAACTATCATACCATAGTTGCTATACAAACATTTTTTCACTTTTGACAGTTAATCAAACGTTTGTTTAAATTATTTTTCACCATTTAAACAAACGTTTGATTAACTCAGAAAAAACACCCAAATACGGGTGTTTTTTCTGTTTAATCTTTAAGAATCTATACTATTTTAGCGTTCAAAAATAAGAATTCTTCTCTTTTTTTAGCGCTTATTAATCTCTTCAAGTAAGATTTTATTAACAAGCGGTGGATTTGCTTGTCCTTTTGTAGCTTTCATAATTTGACCAACTAAGAAGCCAATTGCACGGTCTTTACCGTTTTTAAAGTCTTCAATAGATTGCTCATTATTATCAAGAATTTCTGTTACAACCTTACGAAGTGTTCCTTCGTCAGAAATTTGAACCAGACCTTTTGCTTTAACGATTTCTTCTGGGTCTCCACCTTTTTCAATTAATTCATTAAATACTTTCTTCGCGATTTTAGAAGAAATTGTACCTTTTTCAATTAATTGAACCATTTTAGCTAAGCCAGCTGGCGTTAATGCAACGTCTTTTAATTCTTTTTGTTGTTTGTTTAAGTATGCAAGTACTTCACCCATTAACCAGTTTGATGTTAATTTCGCATCAGCACCGTCTGCAACTGTTGCTTCAAAGAAATCAGACATCTCTTTCGTTAATGTCAATACATGCGCATCATAAGCTGGTAAGCCAACTTCTTCAACATAGCGAGCTTTACGTGCATCTGGAAGTTCTGGAATAGAAGCACGAATTTCTTCTTTCCACTCATCGTCGATGTAAAGTTCAACTAAGTCTGGCTCTGGGAAGTAACGGTAATCGTCAGATCCTTCTTTTATACGCATTAAGATTGTTTTCTTCGTTGCTTCATCATAACGACGTGTTTCTTGTTGGATGATACCACCAGATAATAATTCTTTTTCTTGGCGCACTTGCTCATGCTCAAGACCTTTTTGCACGTAAGTGAAAGAGTTTAAGTTTTTCAGTTCTGCTTTTGTACCGAACTTCTCTTGTCCAACTGGACGAAGTGAAATATTCGCATCACAACGAAGAGAACCTTCTTCCATCTTACAATCAGATACACCTGTATATTGAATGATTGATTTTAACTTCTCTAAGTACGCATATGCTTCTTCTGGAGTACGCATATCTGGCTCAGATACGATCTCGATTAAAGGCATACCTTGACGGTTGTAGTCTACTAATGAACCGTCAGCTACATGCGTTGATTTACCAGCATCTTCTTCTAAATGAAGACGTGTAATACCGATACGTTTCTTTTTACCGTCTACTTCGATTTCAATCCAACCATTTTCACCAATTGGCTTATCAAATTGAGAGATTTGGTAAGCTTTCGGATTATCTGGGTAGAAATAGTTTTTACGGTCGAACTTCGTTTCCGTTGCGATTTCACAGTTTAATGCCATTGCGGCTTTCATTGCAAAGTTAACTGCTTCCTTATTTAAAGTAGGAAGTACCCCTGGGTATCCTAAGTCAATTACACTTGTTTGTGTATTTGGCTCCGCTCCGAATTCTGTTGGACTCGCAGAGAAAATTTTCGAATTTGTTTTTAACTCAACGTGAACCTCTAAACCAATAATTGTTTCTAAATTCATCTATGCTCGCCTCCTTACAGACTTGCTTTTTTTGTATGATAGTCTGTTGCTTGCTCAAACGCATGTGCAACGCGGTAAATCGTCGTTTCATCGAAGTGTTTACCAATGATTTGTAGACCAAGTGGCATGTTGTTAGCACCGAATCCACATGGAACAGAAATCGCTGGAACACCCGCTAAGTTTACTGGAATTGTTAAAATGTCATTTGCATACATTGTCATTGGATCGTCCACTTTTTCGCCCACTTTAAATGCTGGAGTTGGCGTTGTTGGTCCAATAATAACATCGTAGTTAGCAAATACATTTTCAAAGTCATTTTTAATTAATGTACGTACTTGTTGTGCTTTTTTGTAATATGCATCATAGTAACCAGAGCTAAGAGCAAATGTACCAAGCATAATACGACGTTTTACTTCATCACCGAAACCTTCGCTACGTGTATTTTTGTAAAGATCTAATAAGTTATTTACATTATCAGAACGAACACCGTAACGTACGCCATCAAAGCGTGAAAGGTTCGCAGATGCTTCAGAAGAAGATAATAAGTAATACGTTGCTAGAGCGTATTTAGAGTGCGGAAGAGATACTTCCTCCCAAGTTGCGCCCATACCTTCTAACACTTTTAAAGCAGCTAGTACTGACTCACGAGCTTCTTCGCCAACACCTTCGCCTAAGTATTCTTTCGGTACAGCAATACGTAAACCTTTAACATCGCCTGTTAAACCAGCTAAGTAGTTTCCTACTTCAACGTTTGCAGAAGTTGCATCCATACGGTCAATACCTGAAATAGCTTGTAATAAGTATGCATTGTCTTCTACTGTACGTGTAATCGGTCCGATTTGGTCAAGTGAAGATGCGAATGCTACTAATCCGTAACGAGATACGCGTCCGTAAGTTGGTTTTAAACCTACAACGCCGCAATATGCAGCTGGCTGACGGATAGAACCACCCGTATCAGAACCTAGAGAGAATAATACTTCTCCTGCTGCTACTGCTGCTGCAGAACCACCACTAGATCCGCCTGGAACGTAATCTAAGTTCCATGGATTTTTTGTAGCGTAGAAGCCTGAGTTTTCATTTGAAGAACCCATTGCGAACTCGTCCATATTTAATTTACCGATTGTAACTGTGTCAGCAGCTTTTAGCTTTTGTACAACTGTCGCATCGTAAATTGGATCGAAGTTTGCTAATATTTTGCTCGCACAAGTTGTACGAAGACCGTTAGTTACAATGTTATCTTTTACACCAATTGGCATACCGAATAATAAACCATTATCCTCAGCACCAATCTTTGCATCTAATTCTTTCGCTTTCGCGCGTGCATTTTCTTCATCTAATGTAAGAAAAGCCTTTACGTTATCTTCAACATCCGAAATACGTTTGTAAGATTCTTCTACTAAATCCGTAACGGAAATTTCTTTGTTGTTTAACTTCTTATGTAACTCTGATACAGAATGATCAAATAATGACATCGAAATTCCCTCCTCTATTCTAATACTGCTGGAACACGGATTTGATTATCTTTGTGATCCGGTGCATTTTTTAATACTTCTTCTACTGGTAAACCTTTTTCTGGCACATCTTCACGCATAACATTTTTCATAGTTAATACATGAGTTGTTGGTTTTACATCAGTTGTATCTAATTCATTTAACTGTTCTGCAAATGTAACAATTGCATCTAGTTGTTTTTGAAATTTTTCTGCTTCTTGATCAGTAATTGCAAGACGTGCTAAATGTGCTACGTGCTTTACATTCTCAACGGAAATTCTTGACACGGCTAGGCCACCTCCATAATATATCGTTCAATCTACAATACTATTGATGATACCAAATTTTCAGTACTTCAAGCAAGTCAACACACGGCACTTACGGCATTTTTACATAAAAAAAGAAAGGCAAGTGCCTTTCTTTACAATTTACTCTTTATCTAACGATTTATTTTTCGGAAATCTTTCATTATCTTCCTCATTATCACGAATTGTTTTTTGTAATACAAAACAAGACATCGTTAAAAATAATGTTCCGATTAAATAGTACCCTTTTACACTAAGCGTTTCATCTAGCGTATAAATCCCAATTAGCATTCCTGAAAGCGCACAAACAAATGAAGTCCATGCTAAAAACGTGAACGCTTGCGTATTTCGTCTTCTCATCGTTCTCCCCCTCGTTAGCTGTACACCTATTATAGATAAATATATTTATCACAATGGGTTTTTATGTAAAATCATTTTTCTATTTATTAATCTATCACAAAAAATTTCTATTTTGAAGATAATTTTCTTTCAAATCTGAAAAAACAGTTAAAAACATTGACATTTATTTCAATTCCACATAAAATAAAAACAAATATTACGAACCTCGAAATATACGGGAGTGGAAATAATTGTTACAATATGAACATTTTTTAGACTTACTGCTAGATAACGCCAAGAAACTTTTCTATCCTGAAGAATGGGTAAGCCTTGATTTAACACTTTCCAAGACAGAAGTATTTTGTTTACTTTGGATGGAGCGAAATACGGATATTACAATGACAAAAATTGCTGATCTTCTTGATATACCGATGAGTACAACAACGGGCGTTGTAAATCGCCTTGTAAAAAAGGGATATATTGAACGCTACCGGAATGAAAGCGATCGACGCATTGTATTAATTCGTTTAACAGAAAACGGCGTAATGCTCGTTCAAGAAGTAAAACAAAATGCGGCCCATTACTTTAGCCTAGTGACAGATGCATTGTCAGAAGAAGAAAAAGCATTCTTACTACAAATATTCCAAAAGATCATGAATCACATTGCTACGTCACAGCAAAAAACAGAAGAAAAGATTTCTACACCTAAAATGAAAAACATTCCGATTGAATAAGACCCTAGTTGGGTTTTTATTCAATTGAATATTTCGACACTCGTAATATTCGACATTCGAAACAAAGGGGATATTAATGATGAGAATTATTCTGTATACAGGTAAAGGCGGCGTAGGAAAAACTAGCATTTCAGCAGCAACAGCAATCCAAAGTGCAAAACAAGGATTAAAAACATTAGTAATGAGTACAGATCCTGCTCATAGTTTAGGGGATTCATTTGGCATAAAACTATCTTCTGAGCCACTAGAAATTCGTGAAAACTTGTGGGCACAAGAAATTAACACTATTTATGAAATGGAAAAAGGCTGGGGGAAATTGCAGAAATACATTACACTACTCTTCACTTCAAAAGCAGCTGATGATATTACAACAGAAGAATTAACGATGTTCCCTGGTATGGAAGATTTAATTAGCTTACTTCGAGTACTCGATTACTATAAACACAACACTTACGACGTCATCATTATTGATTGCGCACCGACTGGAGAAACTTTAGCAATGCTTAGCTTTCCAGACATGCTCGGCTGGTGGATGGAAAAACTCTTTCCTATTAAAAGGAAGATTTTAAAAGTTGTTCGTCCTGTAGCTCAACCACTTCTTGGTGTCCCCCTTCCAACTGATGATATTATGGACGAATTAACGAATACGCTTGAACAGCTCGGAGAAATGAGAGATATTTTATCAAACCGAAAAGTAACGAGTATTCGCGTTGTTGTAAATCCTGAAAAAATGGTCATTAAAGAAGCTCAGCGTAGTTTTACTTATTTAAACTTATACGATTATAACGTAGATGCCATTATGATTAACCGCGTCATCCCTAACACTGTTACCGACCCTTACTTTCAGGCATGGAAAGATACACAAAAGAAATATAAGGCGTTAATTAAAGATAGTTTTCAGCCACTTCCTATTTACGAAGCTCCCATGTTTGAACAAGAAGTTGTTGGTTTAGCTATGTTAGAGCGTGTAGGAAATGCTTTATTTAAATCAGACCCTTCTCCTACTGAAGTGAAATTTAATGGCCGCACACAATATGTAAAAAAAGATGGCGATGAGTATATTTTCGTTCTGTCCATTCCCTTCTCAAACAAAAGTGAACTTTCATTAAATCAAAAAGGTGATGAACTTATTATTCGAGCCGGCTCTATGAAGCGAAATATCACCTTACCAAAAACATTAACACACCTTTCTATTCAAGGAGCTAAGTTTGAAGATGATGTACTAAACATTCGGTTTGGAGGTGTAGTACATGCATGATGAATTACTAAGAAAGGTAATTCGTACAAAAATAAAAATCGGTATGCGTATATTAGAAGAGCTACCGAATCCGATTCAGCAATCAGCTAAGCACGCACTAAATATTTTGCAAGAGGAGCTCTCCTCCTATGCTGAAGAACAACCGCAACCTGAGAGTAATTTAAAAAGCATCATAATTGAATAACTATACCCTTGTAGAAAGCCTTTTCTTATAGGCTTTCTATCCCTTTATTGGAGCTGATATAAGTTGATAAAAACATCTTCAACAAGACATTTCACCACTAATACAATCTGGCTAATCCCCCTTCTATTCTTTTTTCATAACCTTGAAGAAGCTTTCCAAATGCCACAATATATCGCTAATCGATTTTCGATCCATTTTATAACTAACAAACAATTTTTCATTGCAATTTCCATATTAACAACCTTCGTCTTACTCATAGTCATTCTATATCAATTAAGCATCATATCTTCTATTTATTTGATCATTTTTATACAGGGCTGTATCTTCTTTAACGCCGTTCAGCATATTATCTTGTATTTCATTTATCGTTCTTATAATCCAGGAGTAATCTCAGCATCTATCATTATCCTATTTTCTCTTTTCTTATTTTCATCAAAGAAACTATTAATCCCTAAAAAGAAATTAGCAAGTACACTCATTTTTAGTTTAATCTCTTACCCAATCATAATTTGGATTTCCTTATTATTAGCCAGCTGCTTTAATTAAAAAAAGACCAGGAAAACTCCTGGTCCATCACTCTACTTAACAAACATTGGATTCTATGTTATACAAAATTAGAAGGTACAGAATTAGGGTTTTGTTTGTTAAGTAGATTATATGTTGAACGAGCTAACAGCGGAGGGGTTCCTACTGTTAGTCGTTAAACTCAATAATTATTTTACGATTTTTTCAAGCTCATCAAGTGAAAGATCTACTGAAATTGAACCATCATTTGTTTCTTTCTTAATTGCATCTGTTACTTCTTTTGAATGGTATAACTCAATTACTTTTTTCAGTGTTGGATCATTTTTATCTTTCGTACGAGCTGCGAAAATATTAATATAGGCCTTTGCATTTTCATTATTTGGATCTTCTAAGAAAATTGGATCCTTCGCTGGGTCTAATCCAGCTTGACCAGCAACACCGTTATTAATAACTGAAGCCGCTACATCTTTTAACACACGAGGTGTTTGCTGTGCGATAACCGGTGTAACTTTTAGCTTCTTCGGATTTTCAGCGATACCGCTTGGATCCCCAAATAGACCAAAATCTTTCTTAAGCTTTAATAATCCAGCTGCATCAAGAAGTTTTAATGCACGTGCTTGGTTCGTTGGATCATTCGGAATAGCAATTTCCGAACCATCTGGGATTTCATTTGCTTTCTTATATTTTTCAGAGTATAAGCCCATCGGTGCAATTTGCGTTGTACCAACAGCTGTAATATCTAACTTATGCTCCTTTTTAAATTGCTCTAAGAAAGCAATGTGCTGGAATGAGTTTAGTTCAATATCTCCATCAGCTAACGCTTTGTTGGGTGTTGTGTAATCAGAGAACTCAACCAGTTTAATTTTAATCCCTTCTTTTTCAGCTTTTTTCTTTAAAATTTCCCAAACGTCTCCATCTGTTCCAGTTACACCGACGCGAACTACTTTCTCTTTCGCTCCTGCACCTGTGTCTCCACCTGAGCAGCCACTTAATGCTGTAATTCCTACGATCGCTGATAATGCAAATGCTAAAATTTTCTTCATTTTCTTTTCCCCTCTTCCTTTTTATGATCTGCGTAAAAAGACTTTCGCAAAGTAGTTCCCTAAATTTTGAGCCACCTGTACAAGAATAATAAGTAAAACGACCGTTACAAACATAACTGACGTATCAAAGCGTTGGTAACCATATGTCATTGCTAAGTCACCAAGACCGCCACCACCGACAAGTCCTGCGACTGCAGAAAATTCAATTAAACCGACCGTCATAAACGTGACACCTAGGATCAATGGTGCTAAAGCTTCTGGTACGAGGATTTCAAAAACAATTCTAAGTGGTGAAGCGCCCATTGCTTGTGCTGCTTCAATTACTCCTTTCGGAACAGAAACAAGATTGGTTTCAACCATTCTAGCAATACCAATTGATGCAACTAACGTCATTGGGAAGATTGCTGCAGCCGTTCCAATCGTCGTTCCAATAACACTTCTTGTTAGCGGGCTTAAAGCTACTAAAAAGATAATGAATGGAACCGGACGAATTGTATTAATTATGATATTAAGAATAGAAAAGACCCATTTATTTTCTAAAAAATTTCCTTTTCTCGTTACATATAACAGTAAACCTAGAGGTATACCGAGAATTGTAGCGAATATAAGGGTTACAATTACCATTAAGAGGGTATCCCCCGTCGCATCTAATATGCGAGGCCAAAATATACTCCAATCAACTCGCATGAGCTTCTACCTCCTTCAGCTGCACTTGCAGTCTTAGATGTTGTAATGCTTTTTGAATTTCTTTCTGTTCACCTTGTAGTTCTACAAGAAGATTTCCAAATAGCACATTTTGGAGTTCAATAATATTTCCATAAAGAACATTTACATCGACGTTATAGTTTTTCGCAATATATGATAGTACAGGCTGCCCTGTCTCTTCCCCAGTAAAAGTCAGGCGATAAATCTGACCTCCGTTTTGAATTTTCGCTAGAACACTTTCTGGTAAGTGATCATTAATAACAGAGCGTACAAAATTTTGAGTTGTCTTTGTTTTTGGTTGTGTGAAAACGTCAAACAGTTTTCCTTCCTCAATTACTTTTCCTTTTTCCATAACGGCTACACGGTGACAAATTTCTTTCACAACGTGCATTTCATGTGTAATAAGTAGGATCGTTAAATTGTACTCTCTATTTACTTTCTTTAATAAATTTAAGATTTCTGTTGTTGTTTCCGGATCTAAAGCTGATGTTGCCTCATCACATATGAGAATATCCGGTGATGTCGCAAGTGCTCTTGCAATCCCAACACGCTGCTTTTGTCCACCTGATAACTGTTCTGGATAATAGTTCGCTTTATCTTCTAAACCAACAAATTTTAGTAGTTCATTCACTCTTTCTTTTATCTCATTCTTCGGCAATTTCGCTAACCTTAATGGATAAGCAATGTTCCCAAACACCGTTCTTGAATTAAATAGATTGAAACTTTGGAAAATAATCCCAATTCTTTGTCTTAGTTTCCGTAATTCTTTCGCCGATAATGATGTAATATCTTTATCATCTATTGAAATTGTTCCTGCAGTTGGTCTTTCTAACATATTTACTAAACGTAATAACGTACTCTTTCCAGCACCACTAAATCCGATAATGCCAAAAATTTCGCCCTTTTCAACTGACAGCGTTACATCCTCAACCGCATGAACAGATTGCCCACCTGATTCATATACTTTACTTACATTGTTAAAAGAAATCATTTTCTTCCCTCCTATATGCTGTAAAAACTTGAAGTAGAGCTTTCGAGGTAAAATAAAAAGTGCTCTCCTTCTTATCAGTAATAAAAGATAAGAAGGAGAGCACTTTTATATGTACTCATTCACATCTTCTCATCTTCCAAGCCTTTATAGGCTTGCTGGAGTTAGCACGGTATTAAAAAACCCGTTGCTGAGGTATCGTAGGGCCAGTCCCTCCACCTCTCTGGATAAGAGTGTATCGATTTAATTGTCGTTTAATTAAGTCTTATTATAGAACTCAGAATAATGAGAGTCAATACATTTTTCGGAAAAATATTAATTATTTCTCTATTTGAATTTTAAAATAAGAAGTAACAATACAATAGTGATTTTTAAAGTTATGTAAAATCCTTCTCACTCATACTTTTAAAAAGGAGAATCTTCTCTACTCATTGAATAACATTATTTGAATATGAAATCGGAGGAAGATAGATATATGAAAACAGCTCTTTTGCTCGTCGACATTCAAAATGATTATTTTCCAAGCGGAATGATGGAATTACGTAATCCAGTAGAAGCAAGTGAATATGCTAGTCAGCTACTACAACATTTTAGAATAAGAAACGAACCTATTTTTCATATCCAACATGTAGCTATAAAAGATAGCGCTACTTTTTTCCTACCCAATACAGAAGGTGTCCATATTCACGAAAATGTCCGTCCACTTAGAGAGGAAACCGTTATCCTTAAACATTATCCAAATAGCTTCCGAGAAACTGATCTTCTAGAACAATTACAACGTTCAGGAATTGAGCACGTCGTAATATGCGGGATGATGACCCATATGTGTATTGATGCTACAGTAAGAGCTGCTTTTGATTTTGGCCTTCACTGTACCGTAATACACGATGCTTGTGCTACAAAAGATCTTTCATTTAAGAATGCTACTATACCAGCTGTTTATATTCATAATACAATTTTGGCGAGTTTAAATGGAGTATACGCAAATATAATGAGTACAGAAGAGTTTTTAGCGACCTAAAAAAAACACTCCTTTCAGTTAGCAAAGCCGAAAGGAGTGTTCTCTTGTCTAACCATAGATTTTCTTTCAAATTGTATTATACAGGAAATCCTCAAAATGAATACTAAAAAATATGACTAATAAGTCAATTTTTCTCGCTGTTTTGTTTCTATTTTCATGTTTATCCCGATATTAATAGGGTTTAACTAATTCAAAAGAACAAATAGTAATATTTGGCAACCTTTTCTTGATTGAAATTAACTAGCTTCTATAAAATCGATTACTTCTGCTATAGAGAGTTTCTCAAAAAGAAAAGATCTTCACAGTCTGTGAAGATCTTTTCTACTATTTCTTATAAAGTTTCAGAAGTAGTTTTTGCTTGCATGTGAAGTGCTAAGTAGTCAGGGCCACCAGCTTTAGAGTCTGTACCAGACATGTTAAAGCCACCGAATGGTTGGTAACCTACGATTGCACCAGTACATCCACGGTTGAAGTATAAGTTACCAACGTGGAAGTCTTCGCGTGCTTTTTCAATATGGTCACGGTTGTTAGAAAGAACTGCTCCTGTTAAACCGTATTCTGTATTATTTGCAATTGCAAGTGCATGATCAAAGTCTTTTGCTTTACAGAATGCTACTACTGGTCCAAAGATTTCTTCTTTCATTAAACGAGCATCTTCTGCAACGTCAGCAACGATTGTTGGTTGGATGAACCAGCCTTTAGAATCGTCTCCTTCGCCACCTGATACGATTTTACCTTCTTCTTTACCAATTGCAACATAGCTCATTACTTTATCGAATGCAGCTTGGTCATTAACAGGTCCCATGTTGATATCTTTTGCATCTGGGTTACCTACTGTTAATTCTTTTGTTAATTCAACAGCACGATTTAATACATGATCGTATACATCTTCATGGATTACTGCACGAGAACATGCAGAACATTTTTGTCCTGAGAATCCGAATGCTGATGCAACGATAGATTTAGCTGCTAATTCAAGATCTGCCTCTTTATCAACAACGATTGTATCTTTACCGCCCATTTCAGCGATAACACGTTTTAACCAAATTTGTCCTGGGTTTACTTTTGCTGCACGTTCGTAAATACGAATACCTACATCGCGAGATCCAGTGAAGCTAACGAAACGTGTACGAGGGTGATCTACTAAATAGTCACCAACTTCAGAACCATTACCTGGAACGAAGTTTACTACGCCAGCTGGTAAACCAGCTTCTTCTAATACTTCCATAAATTTCGCTGCTACTACAGGAGTTGTACTAGCTGGTTTTAGTAATACTGTGTTACCAGAAACTACAGCAGCTGTTGTCATACCTGCCATAATTGCGAATGGGAAATTCCAAGGAGAAATGATAACACCTACTCCTAATGGAATGTAAGAGAAACGATTATATTCAATTGGACGGCTTTCTACTGGAATACCGTCTTTTAATTTCAACATTTGACGAGCATAATATTCCATAAAGTCGATTGCTTCTGCTGTATCAGCATCTGCCTCATTCCATGGTTTACCTGCTTCTTTTACAAGAATAGCAGAGAACTCATGTTTTCTACGACGAACGATTGCTGCAGCACGGAATAAAATATCTGCACGCATTTCTGGTTTTGACTTTCTCCAAGTTTGGAATGTTGCATCCGCTACTTGCATTGCTTTTTCAGCTAATTCACGGCTTGCTTTTGAAACACGACCAACAAGTTCCTCTTTATTTGCAGGGTTTACAGAAACAATTTTGTCTTCTGTAGTGATTTTTTCTCCCCCGATAATTAATGGATAGTCTTGTCCAAGATAAGATTCTACTTTCTTTAAACCCTCTTCAAACGCTAATTTGTTAGCCTCTACTGAAAAATCTGTAAATGGCTCATGTTTGTATGCTACTACCATCTTTTTAGCCTCCCCTTAGAAAAACGTTTACATTTTACAACATTATTCTACACGATAATTTAGATTTATTCAAATATTCCTAGACTTATATTTTAAAAATTAATAAATTTTTAAAATATAATAAAAAAAAGAGATTCATACATACGTATGAATCTACAAAATATGAGTATATTCCAAAACATTTTTCCCGATTAATAAAATAGTAACTAATAAAAATAAAGTCCTTACATATCCAACACCTTTTTGAACCGCAAACTTCGATCCAAAATAAGCACCTAAAATCATTGATAAGCCCATAATTATACCGTATTCAAAATGAATCACATCTAAAAATAAAAAAGTAATTAAAGATACGATATTACTAACGAAGTTCAAAAGTTTTCCAGATGCTGCCGCTTGAATAAAATCCAAACCAATTAATAAAAATGCAAAAATTAAAAAGGATCCTGTCCCTGGTCCAAAAAATCCATCATAAAATCCTATCATTAAAATAACAAAGAAAAACATTAATGTTTTTCCTTTTGTCATCTTTTTATAGGTAGATGCACTTCCCCAATCTTTTTTCGCAATAATATAAATGGCAATAAAAACCAACATTATGAGCACTAGTGGACGCAAAATATCAGGCGGAATAAACTTTACTACTAAAGCCCCTGCGACTGCTCCAATAATAGTTAACGGGATTAACTTTCCTACAATCCGAAAATTCACCTTACCTGATCGAATAAAATAAATTGTGCTCGTAAGCGTCCCCATCGTTGCAGCTAATTTATTCGTTGCGATTGCCGAAGCTGGTGATAAACCAACAAACATAAGTGCAGGAAGCGAAATTAACCCTCCCCCTCCAACAACCGAATCAATAAAAGCAGCTAAAAATCCGAATGCAATTAATAAAATAATGACTTGAAAGCTTAGTTCTTCCATGAATTTGCCCCTTACCCCTTTATTTGTAACATTTAAAATTATAACAAAATTTTTCAAGAAAAAAAGCTGTTCCTTTATGGAACAGCTCTCATCTTTAATCTAAAATTTTCACAAACGGTTCATCTTGCTTCGCTTCACGTATAATAATTGCTTCTGGGCGTTCTACAGATTTAATTGTTACTTGTACTTTCATATAATTCGGGAAGTATTCCATAACAAGTCCAGCTACATATTGTGTAAAACCAATCACTTCAGCTTTCCCATTGAATTGGACAGGAATATCGAGCTTCATTTCTCTTAATTCATCATCTCTATACATTCCAGTACCGATAACAGCTGTATAATCGCCTTGGAAATACTCACTTAACTTCGCTTTAAAGTTTGAAACCCTTGCAAGGTCTTCACGTTTATTATCCGCTTTTGCCTGTTCTGACGGGAACAAATAATATTTCTCATTGATTGGTTTCCAATCCTCAACCGTTTCACTACCTTTTTCTACCTTAGCATAAGAAACAAAATTCCCTGGTACAAGCGAAGACTTTGGACCTTGACGATAAATCGCAAATGTAACCGGAATATTTTTTATTTCAGGCTTTTTTTGCTGCATTACTTTCAAGATTTCTTGGGCCATCCTTTTCCCTTCAGCTAACATTTTTACATCTGGAATTGCAGCCTCACGCGGATAACCATGCTCTTCCTCATAATATTGAACAGAATTCATCGCTAATCCAACTACAATGCCACCACGTTCAACATCGTTCTCACCTTTTCTTACATAATAATCATGCTCTAAAATATTTGAGATATACATTGGACTTTTTTTATTCTTTACTTCTAGCGATTCTGATCCTTCACTTAAGGCTGGATTCAACCCTACATTCGGAAATTTAACTGCATCTTTTTTCAACTTGTCCTCTAGCTCTTTTTGTTCAGCGTCTGTACGCTTTCTTTTTACAAGCATTTGAACACTTTGAGTATCTAAAACGTCTCCGCCTTTAAAGAAATAATCTTTCGTGCTAAATGATTCTTTGGCAATACGCATTAATCCTGTTTCAAATTCATCTACATCTAGACGACTATTTAAACCTTGCACAACTAAACCACGTGCAGATCCTGCATTAAATGGAACTGTTGTCTTATAATATTCATCCGAAATCGAGTATTTCGGGATAACAGCTTGCTCTTTCGCTTTCCCCGATTTCTCAACTGTTTTTTCATCTTTATTAGAACCAATGCTACACCCACTTACAAGTAGGCTAAGACTTAATACTGCTAACGCTATTTTTTTCATCGTAAGTTTGCACCTCTTACTTATTCAGCTCTTGTAAGAACCTCTCTTCATTCCAAACTTCAACATTGTGCTTCTCTGCTTGCGCTAATTTCGAGCCTGCAGCTTCACCAGCAACAAGTAAATCCGTACTTTTACTAACACTTCCTGTTACTTTTCCACCTAATGCCTCAATTTTCTTCTTCGCTTCACTGCGGCCCATAACTTCTAATTTCCCTGTTAAGACGACAGTTTTTCCTGCGAAGTACGATTCAACATTTTGTAAATCAGCAATTTTTATACCTTTGTATGCCATGTTCACGCCATACTCTTTAAATTGTTGTAATAGCTCTAATACGTCTTCATTATCGAAATACGTTACAACGGATTGAGCCATTTTTTCACCAATCTCATTAATTGTTTTTAATTCTTCTTCCGTCGCTTTCACAAGCTCATCCATCGTTTCGAAATGCTCAGCAAATGTACGTGCCGCTTTCGCACCGACATGACGAATACCAAGACCGAATAATAATCGCTCTAATGAGTTTTCCTTAGAATTCTCAATTGCTTGGACTAAATTTGTTGCTGATTTTTCACCGAAACGTTCTAGTTCTAATAATTGCTCTTTCGTCAATGAATATAAATCAGCAAACGTACGAATATAATCCGCATCAAAGAGTTGTGTAATTACACGTTCTCCAAGTCCATCAATATTCATTGCATTTCTTGAAACGAAATGGATTAATCCTTCACGAATTTGAGCTGGGCAAGTCGGATTTATACATCGAAGTGCTACTTCTTCTTCTAAACGAACAAGTTCACTCTCACATGCTGGACAATGCGTTGGCATATGATATTCTTCTTCCTCACCAGTACGCTTATCAAAAATAACGTTCACAACTTCAGGAATGATATCTCCAGCCTTTTTCACAACAACGTAGTCACCAATTCGAATATCCTTTTCACGAATTAAATCTTCGTTATGTAAAGAAGCACGACGAACGATAGTACCAGCCACTCTAACTGGCTCGAGCTCTGCAGTTGGTGTTACAACTCCTGTGCGGCCGACACTTAATTCAATCCCTGTTAATCTCGTCACAACTTCTTCAGCTGGGAATTTATAAGCTATTGCCCATCTTGGACTCTTTGCTGTAGTTCCTAAGCTTTCTTGAATAGCAACATCGTCTACTTTTATAACGATTCCGTCAATCTCATAATCAAGATGCGGGCGTTTTTCTTGCCACTCTTCTACATAGGCTATTACGTCTTCAATTGTTTCACATGTACGACGATTTGGATTCGTCTTAAATCCAAGCTCACCTAAGAAATCCAGTGATTCACTGTGGGATGGAATTGTTTTTTCTTCTACATTAGCAAGACCATACACAAACATAGATAAGTTACGCTTCGCTGCAATTTTCGGATCAAGTTGGCGTATCGATCCTGCTGCCGCATTACGTGGATTCGCAAATACATCTTCACCATTTTGCTCTTTTTCTTCATTTAATTTAACGAATGAACGCTTCGGCATATAAGCCTCGCCTCGTGCTTCTAACGTTACTTCTTCATTTAAACGCAGCGGGATAGCTTTAATCGTTTTTAAGTTTTGGGTAATATCTTCACCCGTTATACCATCACCACGTGTTGCTCCTTGAATGAAGCGCCCTTTTTCATAATGAAGTGAAACAGCAAGTCCGTCAATTTTTAATTCGCATATATATCTTACATTCGCATCATCAATTCCCTGATGTACTCTTCGATCAAAATCACGCAAATCTCCTTCATTAAACGCGTTTCCTAAACTTAACATTGGTGATTTATGCGTTACCTTTTCAAATATATCAAGAACAGTCCCCCCAACGCGAATGGAGGGAGAGTCTTCACTCATAAACTCTGGGTTCTCTGCTTCTAATTTTATAAGCTCCTGCATATCACGGTCATATTCCGCATCAGAAACAGAAGGATTGTCTAATACGTGATATTGATAGTTAAATGTATTTAACAAATCACGCAGTTCTTCTATACGTTTTTTGGCTATCTCTTTTGACATATCCTCAGTCCTTTCCTATTGTTTCGTCACAGGTGCAAATTTTGCTAATAAACGTTTAATACCAATTGGGCTTGGGAATGCAATATCTAATTCTTTTGAATCACCTTCACCCTTTACACTTACAACTGTACCGACTCCCCACTTCTGGTGAGCTGCTTTATCGCCTATTCCCCAGCCAATTTGCTCGCCACCTGTCGTCTTAACAGCCGGACGCGCGAAAGCTGAACGAGAACGTGTTGTAGTTGCGCTTGTCGTTCTTCCCTTTGCACCAAACGAAGTTTCACGCTTCGGTGCTGTTTCGTTTAATGGTTCTACTAATTCTGCCGGAATTTCTGTAATAAATCGAGATGCTGCATTCATACTTGTTCTACCAAATAAAGTACGCATTTGAGCATTGGATAAGTATAGCTCTTCTTCTGCACGAGTAATACCTACATAGGCAAGACGACGCTCTTCTTGCATTTCATCCTCTTCCATAAGAGAACGAGTATGCGGGAATATCCCTTCCTCTAAGCCAACAATAAAGACAACTGGGAACTCTAATCCTTTTGCTGAGTGCATCGTCATTAAAATAACTTCTTCACCAGCAGTTGGATCTTCATCTACACGATCAATATCAGCAACAAGAGCTAAGTCTGTTAAGAATGCAACAAGGCTCTTATCTTCGCTTTGGGATTCAAATGTTTGTGTAACAGATAAAAACTCGTCTAAGTTTTCTAAACGACCTTCTGCTTCTAAAGATCGCTCATTTTTCAGCATATCGCGATAGCCTGTCTTTTCAATAACTTCTTCTACTAATTCTGTAACAGATAAATACTCTTGCATATTTACCCAGTTGTGTAATAAACTTGCGAATTCTTTTACTGCTTTTGTTATTTTTGCACTTACACCAACATGCTCAATCTCATCAAATACAGCAGTTAATGAGATTCCGTTTTGCACACCATAATTAATAATTTTATCGATAGAAGTCGCACCAATCCCGCGCTTTGGCATGTTAATAATACGTGCAAAACTAATCTCATCATCTGGATTCCCAATTAAACGTAAGTACGCCAAAATGTCTTTAATCTCTTTACGATCATAGAACTTAGTACCGCCGACAATTTTGTAAGGGATATTAGATTTTAGGAAAATCTCCTCAATCATACGAGACTGGGCATTTGTACGATATAACACTGCAAAATCAGTATATTTTCGGTTCCCCATTTGAATATCGTCACGAATTTTTTTCGCAACAAAATACGCTTCGTCCTTTTCGGTTGCAGCACGATAATACGAGATTTTGCTTCCAATTTGATTTTCTGTCCATAATTTCTTCGGTTTACGGTTTGAATTTTTTTCAATTACAGCATTAGCTGCATTTAAAATATTTTGTGATGAACGATAGTTTTGTTCTAACAGAATAACTTGTGCATTCTCATAGTCTTTTTCGAATGACAAAATGTTAGAAATGTCAGCCCCGCGCCAGCGGTAAATAGACTGATCCGAATCACCAACAACACAAAGGTTTTTAAAACGTGATGCCAAATGTTTAACAAGAAGGTACTGAGCTTTGTTCGTATCTTGATACTCATCAACGTGAATATATTGGAATTTACGCTGATAAAACTCTAGTACTTCTGGAACACGTTCAAATAGCTGAATCGTCGTCATAATTAAATCATCAAAGTCTAATGAGTTATTTTTCAAAAGACGTTTTTGATATTCTGTATATACATCGCTCGTTAATTTTTCATATGGATCAGCGGTTGTAATTTTTTTTGCATATTTATCTGCAGATAACAGTTCATTTTTCGCATTGCTAATACCCGCTAAAATAGAGCGCGGCTCAAACTTCTTCGGGTCAATATTGCGCTCCTTCATAATTTTTTTTACTACAGTTAACTGATCACCTGAATCTAAGATTGTAAAGTTACGATTAATACCAATGCGGTCAATATCACGTCGTAAAATACGTACGCACATAGAGTGGAACGTAGAAATCCAAATATCTTCTGCTTCTGGTCCAACAAGTTTATCAATACGCTCACGCATTTCACGAGCAGCTTTATTTGTAAAGGTAATTGCTAGTACATTCCATGGCGCCACACCTTTTTCACCAAGTAAATATGCAATACGGTGTGTTAACACACGTGTTTTCCCACTACCTGCGCCTGCCATTAATAGAAGTGCTCCATTTGTTGTTTGTACTGCTTTTTGTTGCTGCGGATTTAAACCATTTAATAACTTATCTGTCGTACTCATATGTGCCTGCACCTACTCTCCTTTTACTGCTTTAACTGTTTTTAATGCCGATTTTATATCATCATAAATAATATTTCCAACAACTACTGTATCAGCATACTGTGCCATTTCTTTCGCTTGTTCTGCATTAGAAATACCACCGCCATAATATAGCTTAGCTTGTTTCAATTCTGCTTTTACATTTTTAACAAGCTCAATGTCTCCATACGTCCCGCTATATTCTAAATAGAATATCGGTAAATGTAATAGCTTGTCTGCTAAACGCGCATATGCAATAACATCATCTTCTGTTAAATCACATTTTGCATCTGTAAGCTGGGCTACTTTCGCTTCTGGGTTTAAAACACAATACCCTTCCATGTAAATTTCGTCCCAGTCCATAATATCCCCAAATTCTTTCAATGCCTCATGATGAACACCTGTTACCCATTCTACTTTTCGGCTATTTAAAACACTTGGGATGTAATAAAAATCAAATCCTGGTGTAATTGCCTCCACATCAGAAACCTCTAACACACAAGGCACTGCATATCTACGAATGCTAACTAGCATGTGTAATACGTTATCAATTGTTATACCGTCACTTCCGCCTACAATAACAGCATCCGTTCCAGATTCACAAATCATTTCTAAATGTTCGTCACTTAACTCCTTATTTGGATCAAGCTTAAATACATGTTTCCATTTGGAAATATCGTACATGAAAACACCCTTTCTTTTCTCTAGTTATATAATTTCTGTTCAAAATAACAGTTAATTTTTATCAAGATTTTTTACATTCCTTGCTATATCTTTACCGGACTGGCGTATGCAACGATGAAATACGACAGCTATCTTTACCGGACTTTTTGAACTTCCCTACTATATTTGTTCAAAAAGGAGGATATAGAGAGCCGAGCAGATCGAGGCGCATTCGCCAGGAGGAACGGAATGTAGTTTTCCCTACATGAGTACCGGACTGGCGTATGCAACGATGAAATGCGACAGCTATCTTTACCGGACTTTTTGAACTTCCTTTTACGCATTCTTTCATTATAACAAAAAAAACTACCTACACACACGCCCAATCCAACATCTTTTTCAACGTCAAATGTTGGATTACATATCAAAAAACTTATACGGAATACTAACAAATGAAATAGTATTTTCTATTTCGAAGTTAATTAAAAAGGAGTGTTTTTCTAATGAAGCAAAACATCGGCACAATTAGTGCTCTAATTCGAATTACACTCGGACTCATCCTCTTCGGTTGTAGTACAGCTAAACTCGTACGTAAACCTTGGTGCACTTGGTCTAAAGTTTTGCTATGGATTGGTGCCATGAAAATTGCGGAGGGGATCGTTCGTTTCTGCCCTATTGTTGAAGCCTGTAAGTTTGGAAAATATATGAATATGAGCGCATTTAAAATGCCTAGCATGAATTTCACTGAAAAAGGACATAATAAAGAAGAAGTTAATTCAGCTTCCAGTCATGACAAGCCAAAGGCAAAGTCAGATGGAAGTTATGACACTTCTGACAAAGAGATTGAGTCAGCGATTGAAGAATTAATCCTGGCAAAACCGCTTTGAATCATTTGTCACGATGCAAGATGCTCTCAAAGGGACTTAGCTGCTGCAGTGGGCAGCTAAGTCTTCTTTATTTTACCACGAAACAGAACGTACATTCTTGTTTTTGCCCTTAAAACGTACATAAAAGATATCAAACAATAAAATTCAGAAAATTAGGTGTAACCCTCTTGCATGTAATGATATAAAAGTGATATCATTTTTATATCAAGGAGGCGATCATATGAAAGAAAAACAAGTATTTTATGTTAATGGATTTCTCGGCGTTATTGGAATTTTAGTTTTAGCCGCTATCGGTGTATTTTGCCTTGTACAAGAAATGTTTGTAATAGCTATTTTAGCTCTCATATTAGCATCTGTTTTAGCTACAGGTATCGGTATCGTTCAACCGAATCAAGCGAAAGTTATTACGTTCTTCGGTAGTTATTTAGGAACAATTCGTCAAAATGGTTTATTTTTAACAATTCCATTCGCTTTTCGTCAAACTGTATCTTTACGTGTTGAAAACTTTAACAGTAAGAAATTAAAAGTAAACGATGTTGAGGGCAATCCAATTGAAATTGCAGCCGTTATCGTATATAAAGTTGTTGATTCCGCAAAAGCAATGTTTGGTGTTGAGCATTACGATCGATTCGTAGAAATTCAAAGTGAAACAGCAATCCGCCACGTTGCTACAAAATATCCTTATGATAATTTCCAAGATGAAACTTGCATCACGTTACGAGGAAATACTGAAGAGATCTCTGAAGAATTAAAGCGTGAGTTAGAAGCACGACTTGAAATCGCTGGCGTAGAAGTATTAGAAACTCGTTTAACACATTTAGCTTACGCAACAGAAATTGCCCATGCAATGCTCCAGCGTCAACAAGCAAAAGCAGTATTAGCTGCTAGAAAAGAGATTGTTGAAGGTGCTGTGAAGATGGCGAAAGATTCAATCCATATGTTAGATGAAGAAGGCGTACTGGAACTCGATGACGAGCGTAAAGCAAATATGGTGAACAATTTATTAGTTGCCATCGTTTCAGATAAAGGTGCGCAACCAGTTATTAATACAGGAAGCCTATACTAAAGGTTGTAAGTGATTATGGCCAAAAAGAAAAGCTTTCCATTACGTATTGATCCTGAATTACACGCAGTCATCGAAAAATGGGCGAATGATGAGTTTCGTAGCGTCAATGCACACATCGAGTATTTACTTCGAGAAATGGCAAAGCAAAAAGGGAAATTAAAAAAAGATAAAGATGCATAAAAATCCCGCTGAGAAATCAGCGGGATTTTTTATACATTAGCTTTTCATCATCTCATGCCCAATTGCACGATATCCTATATCACTTCGGTAAAATAGACCATCACTCTCAATTTTACCGATTTCTTTATATACTTTATCTTTCGCTTCTTGTAAACTATTCGCCTTGCAAGCAACAAATAATACACGGCCACCGTTTGTTACAAAGTCACCATGTTTCATCGCTGTACCCGCATGGAAAACTATTACATCTTGCAGTGCATCTAATCCGTTAATAATTTCACCTTTTTTATATGCTTCTGGATATCCTTTCGAAGCAAGTACGACACCAATAACTGCTTCCTTTGACCATTGTAACGTTAATTCACTTTCATCTAATACAGCGTTACATACATCAACTAAATCATTTTCTAAGCGTGGTAATACAACTTCCGTTTCAGGATCGCCAAAGCGTGCATTGAACTCAATTACCTTTGGACCATCATTTGTTAAAATAAGACCTGCGTATAAAATACCTGTAAACGAACGGTTTTCTGCAATCATCGCCTTGGCAGTTGGGTGTAATACTGTTTGAATCGCTTCTTGAACTGCTGATTCTGGAATTTGTGGTACTGGAGAATATGCACCCATTCCGCCTGTATTCGGACCTTTATCAGCATCAAAAGCGCGTTTATGATCTTGAGCAATTACCATCGGATGTACGGTTGTTCCATTTACGAATGCCATTAATGAAAATTCTTGTCCATCTAGAAACTCCTCAATAACGACCTTCTTGCTTGCTTCACCGAATTTCACATCTTGCAGCATTTCTTTCACAGCTTGTAATGCATCTTCAAGCGTCATTGCTACTGTTACACCTTTACCAGCAGCTAAACCATCTGCCTTAATTACAATCGGTGCACCAACTTTTTGAATATACTTTACTGCTTCTTCATAGTCTGTAAAAGTTTCATATGCCGCAGTTGGAATATCATACTTTTTCATCAATTCTTTCGTAAAAGCTTTACTACCTTCAATAACAGCAGCCGCTTTATTAGGTCCAAATACACGAAGTCCCTCTTCCTTAAAGCAATCAACGATTCCATTCATAAGTGGAATTTCTGGTCCAACGAAAGTTAAGCCTACATTGTTTTCTTTTGCGAATAAGACTAATGCATCAAAATCATTCTCATCAATATCAACTGGTGTTGCAACGTCTCGCATACCTTCATTACCTGGCGCTACATATATTTTTTCTACCTTTTCAGATTGTGCAAACTTCCAAGCTAAAGCATGCTCACGTCCACCACGGCCAATTACTAAAACATTCATATTTCATCCCCCAATAATTAAATAAGTACAAACTAGAAGCTATGCTCCTAGTTTGTTTTCATATCAATAAAAGTTTAAAAAGGAGGATCAAGAGAACCGAGCAGGTCAAGGCGCATTCGCCAGGAGGACACGGAGTGTAGCTTTCCTACATGAGTACCGCACTGGCATTGCAACGACGACATGCGACAGTTATCTTGACCGGAATTTTTTAACAACCGTATCAATAGAAAGTTAAAAAGGAGGATCAAGAGAACCGAGCAGGTCAAGGCGCATTCGCCAGGAGGACACGGAGTGTAGCTTTCCTACATGAGTACCGCACTGGCATTGCAACGACGACATGCGACAGTTATCTTGACCGGAATCTTTTAACAACCGTATCAATAGAAAGTTAAAAAGGAGGATCAAGAGAACCGAGCAGGTCAAGGCGCATTTGCCAGGAGGACACGGAGTGTAGCTTTCCTACATGAGTACCGCACTGGCATTGCAACGACGACATGCGACAGTTATCTTGACCGGACTTTTTTAACATCCTCTATTAGTGTTTGAAATGACGTACGCCAGTGAACACCATAGTAATCCCATACGCATCTGCCATTTTAATAGAATCTTCATCACGAATCGATCCGCCTGGTTGGATGATTGCTGTAATTCCAGCTTTTGCTGCTTCTTCTACTGTATCTGGCATTGGGAAGAAAGCATCAGATGCAAGTGCGCTACCTTGTGCTTTTTCGCCAGCTTGTGTAATTGCGATTTTTGCAGAACCTACACGGTTCATCTGTCCCGCACCTACACCAACTGTCATGTTATCATTCGCTAAAACAATTGCATTTGATTTCACATGTTTTACAACTTTCCAAGCTAGTTTTAAATCTTTCCATTCTTGCTCTGATGGTTCACGTTTCGTTGGAATTGAAATTGCGTCCTCATCTAATGATAACGTATCTTCTTCTTGAACAAGAAGACCACCTTGTACAGAAGTTAGTTTTTTGCTTGCACTTGTCGCTTTTTCAATATTTACAGTTAGTAAGCGTAAGTTCTTCTTACTTTGCAATACTTCTAAAGCTTCTTGTGAGAAAGAAGGTGCGATAACAATTTCTAAGAAAATTTCGTGTAACTTTTCTGCTGTAGCTTTATCAATTTCACGATTCGCTGCAATAATGCCTCCGAAGATTGATACTGGATCTGCTTCATAAGCGCGTGTGTATGCTTCATGAATATCCGTACCCACTCCAACACCACATGGATTCATATGTTTTACCGCTACTACTGCTGGTTCTGTAAATTCTTTCACGATGCTAAGTGCTGCATCCGCATCGTTGATATTGTTGTAAGATAATTCTTTACCGTGTAATTGTTCTGCATATGCAACAGAAGAAGTTGCTGCGAATGGCGCTTTATAGAACGTTGCTTTTTGATGTGGATTTTCGCCATAGCGTAAATCTTGTTTTTTCTCAAATGTCACCGTTAACGTTTCTGGGCTTTCTTCGCCCATTTGCTTTGTTAAGTAGTTAGAAATTAACGCATCATATGCCGCTGTATGACGGAATACTTTCGCTGCTAATTTACGTTTCGTTTCCTCTGTTACTTCACCGTTCTCTTTCAGTTCTGCTAATACAACATCATAATCTACTGGATCTACAACTACCGATACATATTTATGATTTTTCGCAGCAGAGCGAATCATTGTTGGGCCACCGATATCAATATTTTCAATTGCATCAGCAAATGTTACATCAAGCTTAGCGATTGTTTCTTTAAATGGGTATAAGTTAACAACAACAAAGTCAATTGGTTGAATACCTAATTCATTCATTTGCGCTACATGCATTTCATTATCACGAACTGCTAATAGACCACCATGAATATTTGGATGTAATGTTTTTACACGACCATCCATAATTTCTGGGAAACCAGTTACTTCAGAAATACCAATTACTTGCAAGCCGTTTTCTTCTAATAATTTTTTCGTACCACCTGTTGAAATAACTTCAATCCCTTGTTCAAGTAAACCTTTAACAAATTCTACTACCCCTGTTTTATCTGAAACACTTACTAATGCACGCTTTTTCATTTATCCTTCACCCCTGGTTGTATGTTAGTTAACAGTTGGTTTTTTCACAGACTGAACAATTTGATTCACTGTATTTACGTATAATTTATGTTCAACTTGTTGAATTTTCTTTTGTAAGCTTTCTCTCGTATCCCCTTCAGAAACAACTACTGCTTCTTGCGCAATAATTGGACCTGTATCCATACCTGCATCTACATAGTGAATCGTTACTCCGGTTACTTTCACACCCGCTTCTAACGCTTGACCAACAGCATCTTTCCCTGGAAAACTCGGTAGTAGTGATGGATGAATATTAATAATTTTCCCGCCGTACGCTTCTAGTAAAGTCGTTCCAATTAAACGCATATATCCAGCTAAAATAACATAATCAATTTCGTACTCTTCTAGCTTTTTTAATATCTCTTTTTCAAATGCTTCTTTTGACTCATATGCTTTCGCTGAAAAGGAAAAACACGGAATATGGTGATAGTGTGCCCGTCCAATAGCGCGTGCCTCTGGTTTATCACATACTAATAAACTAATATCTGCATCCAATATTTTGTCTTCTACCGCATTAATGAGAGATTGAAAGTTAGAGCCGCTCCCAGAAGCAAAAACTGCTAATCTACTCATACTTCTGTTCCCTCAATAAAGGTAACACCAGACCCTTGTACAGTGTGTCCAATAATATGAGCTTTCTCGCCTTGTTCCTCAAGAAGACGAACAATATCTTTTGCCTCTTCTTCCTTTACTGCTACTACCATACCAATACCCATGTTAAAAATATTGAACATTTCTTTCTCTTCTAGTTTTCCAACCTCTTGAAGTAAACTAAAAATCGGTTGAACTTGCCAAGATCCTAATTCAATTTCCGCACCGATTCCTTCTGGCAACATACGTGGAATATTTTCAATGAACCCGCCACCTGTAATATGCGCCATACCGTATACTTCATGTTTCTTCAATAGTTCTAAAATAGGTTTGACATAAATTTTCGTTGGTTTTAATAATTCTTCACCAAGAGGTAGTTCTAAGCGGCCGTAAATACGGTCTAAAGATAGTTCTCCATCTTCTAGTAATACTTTTCGTACTAAAGAATAACCGTTACTATGAATACCGCTAGATGCTAAGCCAATTAATACGTGACCAGCTTCAATTTTTTCACCTGTTACAATTTTCTTTTTATCAACAATTCCAACTGTAAAACCAGCTAAATCGTATTCTTCCGTAGAATACATTCCTGGCATTTCAGCTGTTTCTCCACCAATTAATGCACAACCAGCTTGGCGACAGCCCTCTGATATACCTTTGACGATGTTTTCAATTTTACTAGGTTCAGCTTTACCACAAGCAATATAATCAAGGAAGAAAAGCGGCTCTGCTCCTTGGACAACAATATCATTTACACACATTGCTACTGCATCAATACCAATTGTGTCATGTTTATCTGCCATAAAAGCGAGCATCAATTTCGTTCCCACGCCATCTGTTCCAGATACTAATACAGGTTCTTCTAATGCAAATTTTGATAGATCAAACATACCTCCAAAACCGCCTAAACCGCCTAGCACTTCTTTTCTCATTGTTGTTTGTACGTGTTTTTTCATGCGAGATACCGCTTCATATCCAGCTTCAATATCTACTCCTGCTTGCTTATATGCGTTCGCCATCGTTTTTTACACCTCGTCTTTTAATTTCTCCCCATCCAGGGCGGCCGTTTTAAGAAAGAAGCTAGCTTCTACATCAAAAGAAGTAGAAGCTTTTTTCTTCTTATTTCATACTTTCTAAAAGCTCTTGCTCATAATCATAAAGAGCTGTTGGATAGTCTCCATTGAAGTAAGCCATACATAGACCACCGTATTTCCCTTCATATGGGCGTCCAATTGCATCTACTAATCCATCTTCACTTAAAAATGTTAGTGAATCTGCTCCGATGATTTGACGGATTTCTTCTATTGAATTATTTGCTGCGATTAATTCTTTTCTCGTTTGAATATCAATGCCATAGAAGCATGGATACTTAAGAGGTGGTGAAGCAATTCTTACATGGACTTCTGTCGCTCCAGCCTCGCGAAGCATACGAACAATTCGTTTACTTGTCGTTCCTCTTACGATAGAATCGTCAATCATAACAACTCGTTTTCCTTCAACTACGCCTCTTACTGCTGAAAGCTTCATCTTAACCCCTTGCTCACGCAGTTCTTGAGAAGGTTGAATAAACGTACGTCCAACGTAACGATTTTTAATTAACCCTAACTCATACGGAATCCCTGTCGCCTCCGCATAACCAATTGCTGCTGAAATACTAGAGTCTGGTACACCAGTAACAACATCAGCTTCAATAGGAGCTTCCGCCGCTAAACGTTTCCCCATGTTTTTACGTGCTGCATGAACATTAATACCAGCTATATTAGAATCTGGACGTGCAAAGTAAATGTATTCCATACTGCAAATCGCATGGTCTACTTCATTTGTAAAACGATCTACGTGAATTCCTTCATCATTGATAATAAGCAATTCACCAGGTTCTACATCACGAATGTATGTTGCACCAACTACATCGAAAGCACATGTTTCCGATGCTACAACGTAAGCATCCCCCATCTTTCCAATTGAAAGAGGACGGAATCCATTTGGATCTAGCGCAACGATCATTTCATTTCCAGTTAGTAAAAGATATGCAAACGCACCTTTCACTTTATTTAGAGCCTCTTTTACACTATCAATTAAAGAATCTTTTGTACTACGCTTAATGAGGTGTAAAAGTACTTCTGTATCTGAACTTGTTTGAAAAATACTTCCCTCTGCCTCTAATTCACGACGAAGCATTTTTGCATTAATTAAATTTCCGTTATGAGCTAACGCCATGCTATGATCAGAAAAACGGAATAATAATGGTTGAACGTTAGCAACTTCACTTCCACCAGCTGTTGCATATCGTACGTGTCCAATTGCTGATTTCCCGTTTAATCCCTCTAGCTCACCTCTTGAAAACACTTCTGATATTAAACCTAACCCCTTGTGACCGATGATTTTTTCCCCATTATTTACAACAATGCCTGCGCCCTCTTGCCCACGGTGCTGCAAACTGTGCAATCCGTAGTACGAAACTTGTGCTGCATTTTCATGCCCCCAAATTCCAAAAACGCCACATTCTTCATTTAACCCCTTTATTTCAGCAAGCATGGGATTGCCCCTTTCCAAGCCTTTCTCATTTCATCTACATTTGCTGTAAGTAATACTTCATTTTCTTCATTATGAATTGTTACTTCATTTGTATTTGTCACTTCTCCAACTTGAATTGCTTCAACCACTTTCTCAAATGCTTCTTTATTTTCACGTTTTACAGTTATAACGAAGCGAGATTGTGATTCTGCAAATAATACTGCTGTTGCTTCCCCATCTAATTTCACAGTAGCACCTAAACCGTTAGCACCAATTGCACTTTCAGTAATTGCAACTGCTAAACCACCTTCTGCAACATCATGTGCAGATTGAACAAGGCCAGCTTGAATTGCTGCTAGTACTTGCTTTTGGCGTTTTAATTCTACATCTAGATCGATGCTTGGTGATTGACCGAAAATTTTTCCGTAGATCATTTTCTGTAATTCACTTCCACCAAACTCAGCTTTCGTCTCTCCGATTACATAAACTAAATCGCCAGCTTGTTTAAATTCTTGTGTTGTTACGTGTTTTAAATCGTGTACAAGTCCAACCATCCCAACAGTTGGTGTTGGATATACAGCTTCACCACTACGCTCGTTATACATTGATACATTCCCGCCGATAACTGGCGTTTGTAACTTGCGGCAAGCTTCACTCATACCGTCTACTGATTTCTCAATTTGCCAGAAGATCTCTGGTTTTTCTGGGTTACCGAAGTTTAAGCAATCTGTAATTGCAAGTGGCTCCCCGCCAGAACATACGATATTACGTGCTGCCTCTGCCACTGCAATTTTACCGCCCACTTCTGGATCTAAATAAATGTAGCGAGAGTTACAATCTGTCGTCATTGCTAATCCTTTTTCTGTGCCGCGTACACGTATAACCGCTGCATCTGAACCTGGTGTAACGATTGTGCTAGTGCGCACTTGATAATCATATTGATCATATACCCACTCTTTACTTGCAATCGTTGGTTGTTGTAATAGAGCTAATAACGTTTCTTTATAATCTTCTACTTTTGGTGTTTCCATTTTCATCTGCTGGAACTCAGCAAAGTATGCTGCTTCTTTTGACGGTTTATGATAAATTGGTGCTTCTTCTGCAAGAGCATCCGCTGGTACTTCAGCTACCATTTCATCTTTATGGAATAATCGAAGCATTTTATCTTCAGTTACTTTCCCCATCGTAACTGCTGCAAGACCATACTTCTCAAATAAATCTACTATTTCTTGCTCTCTACCTTTTTTCACAACGATTAACATACGCTCTTGTGATTCAGATAACATCATTTCATATGGAGTCATTCCAGTTTCACGCTGTGGTACATCATCTAAGTACATTTCAATACCCATACCTGCTTTACTTGCCATTTCTGCAGAAGATGATGTTAAACCAGCAGCTCCCATATCTTGAATTCCAACAAGTGCATCAGACTGAATAAGTTCTAAACATGCTTCAATAAGAAGTTTCTCCATAAATGGATCCCCTACTTGAACTGCCGGACGCTTCGCTTCTGAGCTTTCAGATAACTCTTCAGATGCGAATGTTGCACCGTGAATACCATCACGACCAGTTGATGCTCCTACGTACATTACTGTATTACCAGCACCATGTGCTTGCCCTTTTTTTATATCTTCATGATTAATTAGGCCTACACACATTGCATTTACAAGTGGATTTCCTTCATAACATGGATCAAACTGTACTTCGCCGCCAACAGTAGGAATACCAATGCAGTTACCGTATCCTGCGATTCCTGCTACTACTTCTTCAAATAAATATTTCACGCGTGGTGATTGTAATTCACCGAAGCGAAGTGAGTTTAATAGAGCTACCGGACGTGCTCCCATAGAGAATACATCGCGAATAATACCACCGACACCTGTCGCTGCCCCTTGATATGGCTCAATTGCAGAAGGATGGTTATGACTTTCCATTTTAAATACAACCGCTTGATTATCACCGATATCTACAATTCCAGCGCCTTCTCCAGGTCCTTGTAAGACACGCTCACCTGTCGTTGGAAACTTACGAAGAACTGGCTTTGAATTTTTATAACTACAATGTTCAGACCACATAACAGAGAATAATCCCGTTTCTGTATAATTCGGCAAACGGCCTAAAATCTTTTCAACCATGGCAAACTCTTCGTCTGTTAGCCCCATTTCCGCATATATACGCTCTTCTTTAATTTGTGTTGGATTTGGCTCAAGCATTAACGACATATGTTTCCCTCCACTGTTTTAAGATAGATTGAAAGACTTTTAAACCTTCAGCACCGCCAAGTAATTCATCTACAGCACGCTCTGGGTGTGGCATCATACCAAGAACATTTCCTTTTTCATTTACAATACCTGCAATATCTGAAACGCTTCCATTCGGATTTTCTACGTAACGGAATGCGATTTGATTATTCTCTTCTAATTGTTTAAGAGTTGCTTCATCACAATAGTAATTCCCCTCACCATGTGCAATTGGAATATTGATTACTTCATTTTTTTCATATTGTGATGTAAACATAGTTTCATTATTTTCAACACGTAACTGAACCGTACGGCACATAAACTTTAAGTTTTCGTTTCTCATTAATGCTCCTGGTAGTAATCCTGATTCAACAAGAATCTGGAATCCATTACACACTCCTAAAATTGGCTTTCCTTGCTCAGCAGCTTTTTGCACTGCTTTCATTGCGTTAGCAAAGCGAGAAATAGCACCACAACGTAAATAGTCACCGTAAGAGAATCCACCTGGTAGTAAAATTGCATCATATTCATCTAAATTCTCTCTATCGTGCCAAACGTAATCTACTTCTTCACCAAGCTCATCTTTAATTGCATGGAACATATCGACATCACAGTTCGAACCTGGGAATACTATGACTGCAAATTTCACTGTGCGACAACCTCCTCAACTTCATAACGGAAGTCTTCCATTACAACGTTTGCTAATAATTTTTCACACATTTCTTTTACCTTGCTATCCAGATCAGATACTGATTTATCAATTGTTAATTCCATATATTTTCCGATTCGAACGTCTTGTACTTCTGTAAATGAAAGACTATGAAGCGCTCCCTTTACCGCAGTTCCTTGTGGATCTAATACACTTTCTCTTAACGTTACATATACCTTAACTTTATACATGTGAAGCTCCCCCTAAACGTTTTAAAATTTCTTCATATGCTTCTGTTAAATTCCCAAGATCACGACGGAATACATCTTTATCAAATTTTTCATTGCTCGTTTCATCCCATAAACGGCAAGTATCTGGTGAAATTTCATCTGCTAATATGATTTCCCCTTCTTCTGTTACGCCAAACTCTAATTTAAAATCTACTAATCTTACACGACAGCTTGCGAAATGCTCAATCATCACTTGATTGATTTGTAGAGCTGCATCTCGTAATACGCTTACTTGCTCTGGTGTTGCAACATTTAACAAACGAATATGATCTTCCGTTACAAGTGGATCTCCTAAATCATCATCTTTGTAGTAAAATTCTACGATTGGTGTTGTAAGAGCAGTTCCTTCTTCCATTCCTAGTCTTTTTGAAAGACTACCTGCAATTACGTTTCTTGTGACAACTTCTAATGGAATAATACTCACCTTTTTGACAAGTTGTTCTGTATCAGATAACTTCTCCACAAAGTGTGTTTTAATTCCAACTTCTTGTAACTTTCTGAACAATAAAGTTGTAATCTCATTGTTCAAACGACCTTTTCCTGTAATTGTCGCTTTTTTCTCCCCATTGAAAGCAGTCGCACTATCTTTGTACTCTACCCAAACCATATCTGCTGCTTCTGTACGATAAATTCTTTTTGCCTTACCTTCATACAGCAATTCTAGCTTTTGCATTTCGCAAGCCCCCTGTAGTTTGAAAAATGTGAATAATATTTTTATAAAGAATGGCACAGAATGACTCTATTCTGTGCCATATGAAATTTTACGCTTCGTTTAATCCAAGGCGTTCAAAGATTGTATCAACGTGTTGCATATGATGTTCATAATTGAAACATTCGTTAATTTCTTCTTGCGTTAACTTACTTGTAATACGCTCGTCAGATTCTACAAGCTCTTTAAATTGTACTTGTGTTTCCCAAGCTTCCATTGCTTTAGGCTGTACGATATCATAAGCTTCTTCACGTACCAGACCTTTGTCAATTAGTGTAAGCATTACGCGCTGAGAGTAAATTAAGCCGTATGTTCTTGTCATATTGCGTTTCATATTCTCTGGGAATACAGTTAAGTTTTTAACGATATTACCAAAGCGATTTAACATGTAATTTAACGCGATTGTAGCATCTGGTAAAATTACACGTTCTGCAGAAGAGTGAGAGATATCACGCTCATGCCATAACGGAACATTCTCGTAAGCTGTCATCATATAACCGCGGATAACACGAGCTAAACCAGTCATATTTTCAGATCCAATTGGATTACGTTTATGTGGCATTGCAGAAGAACCTTTTTGACCTTTTGCGAAAGCCTCTTCAACTTCACGTGTTTCACTCTTTTGTAAACCACGAATCTCAACTGCCATCTTTTCAACAGATGTTGCGATTAGTGCAAGTGTTGACATGTAATGTGCATGACGATCACGTTGCAATGTTTGTGTTGAAATTGGTGCTGCTTCTAATCCTAAGTTTTCACAAACATACTTTTCTACGAATGGATCAATATTTGCATATGTACCAACCGCACCAGATAATTTACCAACGCGAACTGTATCAGCAGCTTGTTTGAAACGCTCTACGTTACGTTTCATTTCTTCATACCAAAGACCAAGTTTTAAACCAAATGTTGTTGGCTCTGCATGTACACCGTGTGTTCTTCCCATCATGATCGTGTATTTATGCTCTTTCGCTTTATTAGCTAAAATACTAACAAAGTTTTCTAAGTCTTTTAACAAGATTTCATTTGCTTGTTTTAAGATATAAGATAACGCTGTATCTACTACGTCTGTAGATGTTAAACCGTAATGAACCCATTTACGTTCCTCGCCTAATGTTGGTGTTTCTGATACAGCACGAGTGAAAGCAACTACGTCATGACGTGTTTCTTTTTCAATTTCATAAATACGATCAATATCAAATGATGCATGTTCACGAATTTTTTTCACATCTTCTTTTGGAATATCGCCAAGCTCAGCCCATGCTTCACACGCTAAAATCTCAACTTCTAACCACGCTTTAAATTTGTTCTCTTCCGTCCAAATCGCACCCATTTCAGGGCGTGTATAACGATTAATCATCTTTTTCCCTCCAACAGTTGTTCTTGATGGTCCCAAATATGCAAACTCTTCGCTTTTTCTAGAGCGACTTCAATATTATCATTTAAAATATTAACATGCCCCATTTTCCGCTGTGCTTTTGCTTCTTCTTTTCCATACAAGTGTAAATAGCACCCGGTTAGTCTATTCACTTGTCCTAGGACCCCTTCTATATGTTCGCCTAAAATGTTAACCATGACAACTGGTTTTAACAAATTTGTTTCTCCAAGAGGTAAATTACAGATTGCTCGAATATGTTGACCAAATTGACTCGTTTCACATGCATCCTGTGTATAGTGTCCTGAATTGTGAGGTCTTGGTGCTAATTCATTAATGTAAATCTCATCGTCAGCTGTAGCAAACATCTCTACCGCTAGTGTTCCCACAAGTTCTAGTTCATCCGCAAGTACCTTTGCGTAAGCAATTGCTTTTTGAGAAAGTTCTTCTGTAATGCGGGCTGGAACGATAGATTCATGCAAAATGTTATTTACATGAATATTTTCCGCTACCGGAAATACTTTCGTTTCACCACTTACACTACGAATTACAATAACTGATACTTCTTTTTCAAAAGGCACCCATTTTTCTAGAATGCACTCTGCTTTATTAGTAAGTTCTTTTGCTCTCACAACATCAGCTTCACTCTTTAAAACCACTTGCCCTTTACCATCGTATCCACCTGTCGTTGTTTTTAAGACAGAAGGGAAAGATAACTCTTTAATTGCTTCTGTAAGTTGATCTTGATTTTGAACCAATCTATACGATGCTACTGGTAACCCAGCTTTTTCAATTGCATTCTTTTCTGTAAAACGATTTTGCGTTTTATTTAACAACTGACTACCTTGTGGTAAGTAAGCATGTTTTTCAAGCCATTGTAAACATCTATAATCAATATTCTCAAATTCATATGTGACAACGTCGCTTATCTCTGCTAAATGCTGAATTGCTTTTAAATCGTCATATGGTGCAACGACTTCAACATCAGCAACTTGTGCACATGGTGAATGCTTTGTAGGATCTAAAACAGCAATTTTATAACCCATTTCCTTAGCTGCCAACGCCATCATTCTTCCAAGCTGGCCGCCTCCAATAATGCCGATTGTTTTTCCAGGTAAAATGATTCTCGTCATACTAGCTCACTACCTTCACGCACAGTTTTCTCAATAGCTTCTCGTCTCAACTCTAATGCATCATGTATATCATCATGAAATGATCCAAGTATTTGTGCAGCAAGTAATCCAGCATTCGTTGAACCAGCCTTACCAATTGCAACAGTTGCAACTGGAACCCCTCCTGGCATTTGGACAATGGATAATAACGAATCTAGGCCGTTTAACGCCTTTGATTGAACTGGAACACCAATTACAGGAAGATTTGTCTTCGCTGCAACCATTCCTGGTAAATGCGCTGCTCCACCAGCTCCAGCAATAATAACTTTTACTCCACGTTCACGAGCTGTTTCTGCATATTCAAACATATAATCCGGAGTCCGATGAGCGGATACAACTTTTTTCTCATACGGTATATTTAATTCATCTAAAATGTCACAAGCATATTTCATTGTTTCCCAGTCTGACGTGCTTCCCATTATGACTCCAACTAGTGATTTCATATTAGAATCCCCCCGATTCAAATAAAAAAAGCCTGAAATAGAACAGTTTCTCTTTTACTATGAGAGAAAGTGCTCTACTCAGGCATACGTATCCCTTGTGAATAGAAAAATACCGAGTGACTTTCCCTCATAGTCTAACGAATAACGGTCGTTAGGTAGAGACTTGCAGGCCATATCCCCGCGATTATATGAGGTCTTATATATTATTGTTTCTATGGCTATATTAACAATATTTCATAAACAATGTCAATAAATAATCGAATGTTTTTTTATTAGTCATCGATAACGTTCGTGTTTTAGTTATATTCAAAAGAAGAATTGCAACTATATGCAAGAAGGAAAGGGAATTAGAATATATATTTCTAGAGATCTATTTTACGTATAACTATTTATATAATACTTCAGTATGTTTTAATCAATATATATACTCTCTTGTGTTCTATACATCGATAGAACCTATATTATAACGATTTAATTTCAAAGGAGGAATAACCGTGAAAAAAAATAACTGTGCTATTATCCTATTTATTTTTCTCCATCGCAGTAATTGCTGTAATTATTGAATGCTTATTTATATCATCCCATTTTTTCTACTCTCATTATTATGATAGAAATAATCTTTCCTATTCTTAGGGATTATTTTAGGAGCATTCGAAAAATCCGGAGCATAAAAAATCATTACCATTATTTTAAACTGCCTCTATTTCATTCTTTTTTCGTCTTTAGGATTATTAAATTTATGGATTTTAACCTTCGGTAAATAAAAATAAACACAAAAAAACCTAAGTCGAAACGACTTAGGTTTTTGCTTGGCGACGTCCTACTCTCACAGGGACAAGGTCCCAACTACCATCGGCGCTAGAGAGCTTAACTTCCGTGTTCGGTATGGGAACGGGTGTGACCTCTCTGCCATCATCACCAAACTGATGAAGGTATATTCCTTCAAAACTAGATAACATTAGCTTCATATTATATGGTTAAGTCCTCGATCTATTAGTATTCGTCAGCTCCACATGTCACCATGCTTCCACCTCGAACCTATCAACCTGATCATCTTTCAGGGATCTTACTAGCTTACGCTATGGGAAATCTCATCTTGAGGGGGGCTTCATGCTTAGATGCTTTCAGCACTTATCCCTTCCGCACATAGCTACCCAGCTATGCCCTTGGCAGAACAACTGGTACACCAGCGGTGCGTCCATCCCGGTCCTCTCGTACTAAGGACAGCTCCTCTCAAATTTCCTGCGCCCACGACGGATAGGGACCGAACTGTCTCACGACGTTCTGAACCCAGCTCGCGTACCGCTTTAATGGGCGAACAGCCCAACCCTTGGGACCGACTACAGCCCCAGGATGCGATGAGCCGACATCGAGGTGCCAAACCTCCCCGTCGATGTGGACTCTTGGGGGAGATAAGCCTGTTATCCCCGGGGTAGCTTTTATCCGTTGAGCGATGGCCCTTCCATGCGGAACCACCGGATCACTAAGCCCGACTTTCGTCCCTGCTCGACTTGTAGGTCTCGCAGTCAAGCTCCCTTATGCCTTTGCACTCTACGAATGATTTCCAACCATTCTGAGGGAACCTTTGGGCGCCTCCGTTACACTTTAGGAGGCGACCGCCCCAGTCAAACTGCCCACCTGACACTGTCTCCCGGGTCGATAAGACCCGTAGGTTAGAATTTCAATACAGTCAGGGCGGTATCCCACCAGCGCCTCCACCGAAGCTAGCGCTCCGGTTTCAATGGCTCCCGCCTATCCTGTACAAACTGTACCAAAATTCAATATCAGGCTACAGTAAAGCTCCACGGGGTCTTTCCGTCCTGTCGCGGGTAACCTGCATCTTCACAGGTACTATAATTTCACCGAGTCTCTGGTTGAGACAGTGCCCAAATCGTTACACCTTTCGTGCGGGTCGGAACTTACCCGACAAGGAATTTCGCTACCTTAGGACCGTTATAGTTACGGCCGCCGTTTACTGGGGCTTCAGTTCAGAGCTTCGCTTACGCTAACCCCTCTCCTTAACCTTCCAGCACCGGGCAGGTGTCAGCCCCTATACTTCGCCTTACGGCTTCGCAGAGACCTGTGTTTTTGCTAAACAGTCGCTTGGGCCTATTCACTGCGGCTTTCCGTTAAGAAAGCACCCCTTCTCCCGAAGTTACGGGGTCATTTTGCCGAGTTCCTTAACCAGAGTTCTCTCGCACACCTTAGGATTCTCTCCTCGCCTACCTGTGTCGGTTTGCGGTACAGGCACCTTTTATCTCGCTAGAAGCTTTTCTTGGCAGCGGGGAATCAAAGACTTCGCTCCATAAGGAGCTTCCCCATCACAGCTCAGCCTTCACGATAAGCGGATTTGCCTACTTATCAGCCTAACTGCTTGGACGTGCACAACCAATCGCACGCTTCTTCTATCCTTCTGCGTCCCTCCATTGCTCAAACGATAAAGAGGTGGTACAGGAATATCAACCTGTTGTCCATCGCCTACGCCTGTCGGCCTCGGCTTAGGTCCTGACTAACCCTGAGCGGACGAGCCTTCCTCAGGAAACCTTAGGCATTCGGTGGACGGGATTCTCACCCGTCTTTCGCTACTCATACCGGCATTCTCACTTCTAAGCGCTCCACCAGTCCTTCCGGTCTGACTTCACTGCACTTAGAACGCTCCCCTACCACTGATACCATTGGTATCAATTCGCAGCTTCGGTGGTGTATTTAGCCCCGGTACATTTTCGGCGCAGAGTCACTCGACTAGTGAGCTATTACGCACTCTTTAAA
>NZ_JBBOXC010000001.1:300000-312500 GCF_038007365.1 Bacillus sp. FSL R9-9492 | reverse complement strand
TTATGTAAAATCCCTTAAAAATACAAAAAGATTAAGTGAAAAAGAACTGGATAGCTATTTTTCACTTAATCTTTTCATATAAGATCAAAAACATTATTGTTCATTCGACAACTAAATTAACATAAAAAGGTAATTCTTACCTTCTATTTATATTTAAACATATTACTTTATCATCCGAATTTTATTTTATACCATTTCTATTTCATTATTTTTTCATCTTTAGGGTTATTAAATTTATGGATTTTAACCTTCGGTAAATAAAAATAAACACAAAAAAACCTAAGTCGAAACGACTTAGGTTTTTGCTTGGCGACGTCCTACTCTCACAGGGACAAGGTCCCAACTACCATCGGCGCTAGAGAGCTTAACTTCCGTGTTCGGTATGGGAACGGGTGTGACCTCTCTGCCATCATCACCAAACTGATGAAGGTATATTCCTTCAAAACTAGATAACAGTGCTTCATATTATATGGTTAAGTCCTCGATCTATTAGTATTCGTCAGCTCCACATGTCACCATGCTTCCACCTCGAACCTATCAACCTGATCATCTTTCAGGGATCTTACTAGCTTACGCTATGGGAAATCTCATCTTGAGGGGGGCTTCATGCTTAGATGCTTTCAGCACTTATCCCTTCCGCACATAGCTACCCAGCTATGCCCTTGGCAGAACAACTGGTACACCAGCGGTGCGTCCATCCCGGTCCTCTCGTACTAAGGACAGCTCCTCTCAAATTTCCTGCGCCCACGACGGATAGGGACCGAACTGTCTCACGACGTTCTGAACCCAGCTCGCGTACCGCTTTAATGGGCGAACAGCCCAACCCTTGGGACCGACTACAGCCCCAGGATGCGATGAGCCGACATCGAGGTGCCAAACCTCCCCGTCGATGTGGACTCTTGGGGGAGATAAGCCTGTTATCCCCGGGGTAGCTTTTATCCGTTGAGCGATGGCCCTTCCATGCGGAACCACCGGATCACTAAGCCCGACTTTCGTCCCTGCTCGACTTGTAGGTCTCGCAGTCAAGCTCCCTTATGCCTTTGCACTCTACGAATGATTTCCAACCATTCTGAGGGAACCTTTGGGCGCCTCCGTTACACTTTAGGAGGCGACCGCCCCAGTCAAACTGCCCACCTGACACTGTCTCCCGGGTCGATAAGACCCGTAGGTTAGAATTTCAATACAGTCAGGGCGGTATCCCACCAGCGCCTCCACCGAAGCTAGCGCTCCGGTTTCAATGGCTCCCGCCTATCCTGTACAAACTGTACCAAAATTCAATATCAGGCTACAGTAAAGCTCCACGGGGTCTTTCCGTCCTGTCGCGGGTAACCTGCATCTTCACAGGTACTATAATTTCACCGAGTCTCTGGTTGAGACAGTGCCCAAATCGTTACACCTTTCGTGCGGGTCGGAACTTACCCGACAAGGAATTTCGCTACCTTAGGACCGTTATAGTTACGGCCGCCGTTTACTGGGGCTTCAGTTCAGAGCTTCGCTTACGCTAACCCCTCTCCTTAACCTTCCAGCACCGGGCAGGTGTCAGCCCCTATACTTCGCCTTACGGCTTCGCAGAGACCTGTGTTTTTGCTAAACAGTCGCTTGGGCCTATTCACTGCGGCTTTCCGTTAAGAAAGCACCCCTTCTCCCGAAGTTACGGGGTCATTTTGCCGAGTTCCTTAACCAGAGTTCTCTCGCACACCTTAGGATTCTCTCCTCGCCTACCTGTGTCGGTTTGCGGTACAGGCACCTTTTATCTCGCTAGAAGCTTTTCTTGGCAGCGGGGAATCAAAGACTTCGCTCCATAAGGAGCTTCCCCATCACAGCTCAGCCTTCACGATAAGCGGATTTGCCTACTTATCAGCCTAACTGCTTGGACGTGCACAACCAATCGCACGCTTCTTCTATCCTTCTGCGTCCCTCCATTGCTCAAACGATAAAGAGGTGGTACAGGAATATCAACCTGTTGTCCATCGCCTACGCCTGTCGGCCTCGGCTTAGGTCCTGACTAACCCTGAGCGGACGAGCCTTCCTCAGGAAACCTTAGGCATTCGGTGGACGGGATTCTCACCCGTCTTTCGCTACTCATACCGGCATTCTCACTTCTAAGCGCTCCACCAGTCCTTCCGGTCTGACTTCACTGCACTTAGAACGCTCCCCTACCACTGATACCATTGGTATCAATTCGCAGCTTCGGTGGTGTATTTAGCCCCGGTACATTTTCGGCGCAGAGTCACTCGACTAGTGAGCTATTACGCACTCTTTAAATGGTGGCTGCTTCTGAGCCAACATCCTAGTTGTCTAAGCAACTCCACATCCTTTTCCACTTAATACACACTTTGGGACCTTAGCTGGCGATCTGGGCTGTTTCCCTCTTGACTACGGATCTTATCACTCGCAGTCTGACTCCTAAGGATAAGTCATTGGCATTCGGAGTTTGACTGAATTCGGTAATCCGATGAGGACCCCTAGTTCAATCAGTGCTCTACCTCCAAGACTCTTACACTTAAGGCTAGCCCTAAAGCTATTTCGGGGAGAACCAGCTATCTCCAGGTTCGATTGGAATTTCTCCGCTACCCACACCTCATCCCCGCACTTTTCAACGTGCGTGGGTTCGGGCCTCCATTCAGTGTTACCTGAACTTCACCCTGGACATGGGTAGATCACCTGGTTTCGGGTCTACGACCACGTACTAAACGCCCTATTCAGACTCGCTTTCGCTGCGGCTCCGCCTCTTCAGCTTAACCTCGCACGGGATCGTAACTCGCCGGTTCATTCTACAAAAGGCACGCCATCACCCATTAACGGGCTCTGACTATTTGTAGGCACACGGTTTCAGGATCTCTTTCACTCCCCTTCCGGGGTGCTTTTCACCTTTCCCTCACGGTACTGGTTCACTATCGATCACTAGGGAGTATTTAGCCTTGGGAGATGGTCCTCCCAGATTCCGACGGAATTTCACGTGTTCCGCCGTACTCAGGATACATTCAAGAGAGAACGAAGTTTCGACTACGGGGTTATTACCCTCTGTGACGGACCTTTCCAGGTCGCTTCGTCTACCTCGTTCCTTTGTAACTCCGTATAGAATGTCCTACAACCCCAAGAGGCAAGCCTCTTGGTTTGGGCTAGATTCCGTTTCGCTCGCCGCTACTCAGGAAATCGCATTTGCTTTCTCTTCCTCCAGGTACTTAGATGTTTCAGTTCCCTGGGTCTGTCTTCCATACCCTATGTATTCAGGTAAGGATACCATACCATTACGTATAGTGGGTTTCCCCATTCGGAAATCTTCGGATCAAAGCTTACTTACAGCTCCCCGAAGCATATCGGCGTTAGTCCCGTCCTTCATCGACTCCTAGTGTCAAGGCATCCACCGTGCGCCCTTTCTAACTTAACCAAACTAAAATTAAAAAAATATGAGCTACACTGTTATCTAGTTTTCAAAGAACATACATTTAAACTTGAGAGATAGTTCTCTCAAAACTGAACGAAACAAAACAAGTCAACGTTTATTGATGAACTGCGTTCATCAATTCTCCATAGAAAGGAGGTGATCCAGCCGCACCTTCCGATACGGCTACCTTGTTACGACTTCACCCCAATCATCTGTCCCACCTTAGGCGGCTGGCTCCATAAAGGTTACCCCACCGACTTCGGGTGTTACAAACTCTCGTGGTGTGACGGGCGGTGTGTACAAGGCCCGGGAACGTATTCACCGCGGCATGCTGATCCGCGATTACTAGCGATTCCAGCTTCATGTAGGCGAGTTGCAGCCTACAATCCGAACTGAGAACGGTTTTATGAGATTAGCTCCACCTCGCGGTCTTGCAGCTCTTTGTACCGTCCATTGTAGCACGTGTGTAGCCCAGGTCATAAGGGGCATGATGATTTGACGTCATCCCCACCTTCCTCCGGTTTGTCACCGGCAGTCACCTTAGAGTGCCCAACTTAATGATGGCAACTAAGATCAAGGGTTGCGCTCGTTGCGGGACTTAACCCAACATCTCACGACACGAGCTGACGACAACCATGCACCACCTGTCACTCTGCTCCCGAAGGAGAAGCTCTATCTCTAGAGTTTTCAGAGGATGTCAAGACCTGGTAAGGTTCTTCGCGTTGCTTCGAATTAAACCACATGCTCCACCGCTTGTGCGGGCCCCCGTCAATTCCTTTGAGTTTCAGCCTTGCGGCCGTACTCCCCAGGCGGAGTGCTTAATGCGTTAACTTCAGCACTAAAGGGCGGAAACCCTCTAACACTTAGCACTCATCGTTTACGGCGTGGACTACCAGGGTATCTAATCCTGTTTGCTCCCCACGCTTTCGCGCCTCAGTGTCAGTTACAGACCAGAAAGTCGCCTTCGCCACTGGTGTTCCTCCATATCTCTACGCATTTCACCGCTACACATGGAATTCCACTTTCCTCTTCTGCACTCAAGTCTCCCAGTTTCCAATGACCCTCCACGGTTGAGCCGTGGGCTTTCACATCAGACTTAAGAAACCACCTGCGCGCGCTTTACGCCCAATAATTCCGGATAACGCTTGCCACCTACGTATTACCGCGGCTGCTGGCACGTAGTTAGCCGTGGCTTTCTGGTTAGGTACCGTCAAGGTGCCAGCTTATTCAACTAGCACTTGTTCTTCCCTAACAACAGAGTTTTACGACCCGAAAGCCTTCATCACTCACGCGGCGTTGCTCCGTCAGACTTTCGTCCATTGCGGAAGATTCCCTACTGCTGCCTCCCGTAGGAGTCTGGGCCGTGTCTCAGTCCCAGTGTGGCCGATCACCCTCTCAGGTCGGCTACGCATCGTCGCCTTGGTGAGCCGTTACCTCACCAACTAGCTAATGCGACGCGGGTCCATCCATAAGTGACAGCCGAAGCCGCCTTTCAATTTCGAACTATGCAGTTCAAAATATTATCCGGTATTAGCCCCGGTTTCCCGGAGTTATCCCAGTCTTATGGGTAGGTTACCCACGTGTTACTCACCCGTCCGCCGCTAACTTCATAAGAGCAAGCTCTTAATCCATTCGCTCGACTTGCATGTATTAGGCACGCCGCCAGCGTTCATCCTGAGCCAGGATCAAACTCTCCAATAAAGTTAGTTTGTCTAGCATCTAAAAATAAAAATTGACGTTCACGTTGTTTGTTTCGTTCAGTTTTCAAAGAACTTGTTTGCCGCTCATTTGCGACTCCCTTATGTTAACATTTTCATATTTCAATGTCAACCAAGTTTTTTTATTTCTTTTGTCGCTTTCTGCGTTGTTGCTATCGGCGACTTGTCCTATATTACACCTCTATAGTCTAATCGTCAACACCTTTTTCCAAAGAAATTTAATTTAGTACCTTTGCACTCTTTTAACTCTAGATAAGGACCTACAAAGATCTCATCAAAATAGAAACCATCGTCTACTTTTTTTTACCAATCTATTCTTCTAAATACTATTCAATTTAGGCACTTCTCTATTTCAAAGGACTCGCTTCCCCCATCTTACCGAACTCATACAATTGATTCTTTTCAGCTAAACTAGCAACCTTATTTTAACAATTAATAGTATATAATTAGAAAGTTGCTTTATTTTTTATTACCGCTCCCTATTCCCCTTTGTTTATCAAGTTGTAATATCAATAACATTCTATTAGAAACAGGTGACGATATGAAAGATATACGTATTCTTATAGCAGATGACGATAAAGAAATTCGAGACTTATTAAAAAGATATTTAGAACGAGAATTATATATGGTAGATACTGCAATTAATGGCGAAGAAGCGTTGTGCTTATTTAACCAAAATAACTACAACCTCGTTATATTAGATCTTATGATGCCGAAAGTAGATGGTATCGAAGTGTGTAGAAAACTTAGAGATACAACCAACATTCCTATATTAATGTTAACTGCTAAAGATCACGAAGTTGATAAAATTTTGGGCTTAAGCATAGGTGCTGATGATTATATTACGAAACCTTTCAGTATTCACGAAGTGGTTGCAAGAGTAAAAGCTCTTATGCGACGTTTTTTAGTTCTTGGAAGTAACACTAACGTACAAGAGAAAACAACTTTAACATTTAAAGGACTAACTATCGATTTTAAAAAATACACAGTCCATACGAACGAAAAAGAAATCAACTTAACTGGAAAAGAACTTGAACTATTAAAATTCTTCGCTTCAAACCCAGAGCAAGTATTTACGAAAACACAACTCTTTCGGAATGTATGGGACGATAATTATATAGAAGATGATAATACAGTTATGGTGCATATTAGAAAGCTTAGAAAGAAAATAGAAATCGATTCTTCCAATCCAAAATTCATTCAGACTGTATGGGGAATCGGTTATAAGTTTGTAGGTGAAAAGGTTGAAAAATGATAAGATCCTCATTCTTATTTCATTACAACTTATCATTTGCGGACTTTTAAATATAGATATGGGATACCATGTGAAAATATCTTTATTTATTGCTCTTATCATAATCACAATATATCTTTTCTTTTCAAGAGTTCACTTTATTCAAAGCAACGAATCGATGGTTACTAAATTAAGCCGTGCACTTAAAGGGAATTTACAAACGAGGCTATTCACAAATAACGACCGTTCACTAAATAGTATCGTGTTTTCAATAAACGACTTAATAACTGCATTAGAAAAGGGTCAGATCGAAGCAAGGAAATCCCAAGAAGCTAGAAAACAACTTTTATCTAATATCTCACATGATATCCGGACACCACTTACTTCTATTATTGGATATATTGATGCTTTAAAAGATGATGTCGCTGCTTCTGAAGTAGAAAAGCAGGAATATCTTGAAATACTTTATAAGAAATCGAATGACTTAAAACATCTGGTCGATGAAATCTTTAATATGGCCAAGCTAGATGCTGATGAATTTCCATTAAAAGAAGAAGAACTCGATTTTTCTGAAGTTACTAAAGAAGTATTAATCGAATTTTTACCCGAGCTATCAAAACATAACATTGAACTACAAGTTCTCATACCAGAATCTACTTCCCCTATTATTGCAGATCACCTTAGCCTTATACGAATTATAGGTAATCTAATAAAAAACGCTATCCATCACGGAAAAGCTGGGAAAATAGTAGGAGTCGAACTACTAGAAACCAATACAGAATATGAGCTTCTTATTTGGGACAAGGGACCCGGTATTCCAAAACATGATTTACAAAACGTATTTAAGCGGATGTACCGCAGCGAACAATCAAGAAATCCTTCTTACGGTGGTAGTGGCCTCGGACTTTCTATTTCTAAAGCCCTCGTTGAAAAAAATGGTGGGCGTATATGGGTTGACAGTATTCCCTGGGAACGAACTACTTTTGGTTTTTCCATCCCAAAACACACTACTTTTAAGAAATAGTTAAGAAATGATTAATATGCAGTTAAACCTTCCTTTTTATTATGTAATTAAGAACTTATAGAAAGTAGGTGCCCCCTATAAATACAATTATAAAAACGACAAACCTTACTAAAGTTTATGGGAACCAAAAGTCAGTAGATAATCTAAATATAAATGTACAGCAAGGAGAGATTTATGGATTCATAGGGCGTAACGGTGCTGGTAAAACAACTACAATCCGTATGCTGCTTAGTCTTATAAAACCTACAAGTGGAAATATAGAAATATTCGGTGAGGATTTACTTCGGAATCCAAAAGACATTTTAAGAAGAATTGGTTCTATCGTTGAAGTCCCAGGATTTTATGAAAACTTAACTGCAAGAGAGAACTTATTAATTAATGCAAAGATAATTGGAGTTCACAAAAGGAATGCAATTGAAGAAGCATTAGAAATTGTAGGCTTGCAGCACGAAACAAAAAAATTAGTAGGAAAATACTCTTTAGGAATGAAGCAACGCTTAGGAATTGCACGTGCTCTTCTCCATTATCCTGAACTACTCATACTAGATGAACCAACTAACGGACTAGATCCAATCGGTATTAAAGAAATGCGAAAACTCATTAAATCTTTAGCTCAAGACAGAAATATAACGATACTCATTTCTAGTCATATATTAGCTGAGGTGGAACAACTAGTCGATCGTATGGGAATTATTCATGAAGGACGGTTATTAGAAGAAGTTTCTCTTGATACACTGCGTAAAGCCAATCGTAAGTACATAGAATTCCAGGTAAATAATGATAATAAAGCTGCGATGCTATTAGAAAAGCATTTTCAAATTTTTGATTATGAGGTACATGATGAAGGAAATATTCGCGTTTATTCTCACTTTGGACAGCAAGGACACATTAACAGAACGTTAGTTCGTAATGATGTTGAAGTATTAAAAATTGTGATGAGCGAAGATAGACTAGAAGATTATTTCACCAAACTAGTTGGGGGTGGCGCAATTGGTTAATCTTCTTTATACAGAACTATTAAAATTGAAACGATCCAATATGTTTTTGATTAGTATTATCGGAGCAGGTGTCGCGCCATTTTTAGTGGTTGTAGCTTCTTATATACACCTGAAGACAAAGCAGCCTACTCCAACTATTTTATTTGGTCAACTGTTCACTGAAGTTAACCTATACACTACTTTAATTATAGGATTCCCCTTATATGGAGTTGTAATCGCTTATCTATTTACCCGCGAATACACGGAAGATACATTAAAAAACTTGCTAACTATCCCAGTATCACGTATTAACTTTATTATAAGTAAGTTTATCCTTCTATTCCTTTGGATCATGATGCTAACTTTAGTTGCTTGGGCGCTAACTTTATTATTAGGGCTAGTAGGTAGCTTCCCTGGGTTTAGTATCACCTTACTTTTAGGCTCTCTCGTAAAATTTTTAATATGTGGTGGACTTCTCTTTCTTTTGTCTTCACCTATTGTACTACTAACTCTTGTAATGAAGACCTATGTACCGCCTATTATATTAACAATCATTATTACAATGACTAACCTTATGATCGTAAATTCAAAACATAAAGACCTATTCCCATGGACCGCTACTCTAGATATAGCAAATAACGAATTACAACCGACTTATCCACCAGAGTATTCTTATATCATCATTGCAGTAACAGCTATTTTCGGATTTATTACAACACTATTCTATTTTAAAAGAGTAGATATTCATTAATCTATAGGAGTGAAACTATGAGCGATCTTATCATTGCCTTCATACTTGGCATTGTAGAAGGGTTAGCTGAATTTTTACCCATCTCTTCTACTGGCCATCTTATATTAGTCGGACATTTATTAGGTTTTGAAGGAGAAAGGGCAAAAACGTTTGAAATTGTCATACAGTTAGGGGCAATTTTAGCTATCGCGATTTTATATCACAAACGCCTTGTTTCTTTATGTAATATTAAACCCCTTCTACGGAAAGAGAAAAAATTCAATGCATTACATGTTTTTCTCGGTGTATTCCCAGCAGTAGTTGTTGGCTTATTATTACATGATGTTATTAAAGCATACTTATTCCAGCCGTATACTGTCGTAATCGGACTTGTAGCAGGAGCATTTCTTATGATTTTTGCAGAAGCAAAAAAAGCAGAGGTAACCGCTTTTTCACTAGATGATTTAACATACCGTCAAGCATTAACAATTGGATTATTTCAATGCTTAGCAGTATATCCTGGCTTCTCAAGGGCTGGCTCTACTATTTCTGGAGGTCTATTAGCGAAAGTAAATTATAAGGCTGCATCTGAGTTCTCTTTTCTCATTGCTCTTCCTGTAATGGTTGGAGCTACAGGCTTAGACTTATTAAAAAGTTGGAAGTATTTAAGTGCGGATGATATTCCTATGTTTGCTATAGGATTCATTACCTCTTTTATAGTAGCAATGCTAGCGGTAGTAACCTTCCTGAAGCTTTTAGAAAAGATAGGTTTAAAACCTTTTGCATATTATCGTATTTTGTTAGCTATTGTATTTACACTTTTCGTATTGCTATAGCTTCATATAAGTCACATATTATTAAACCGATATTCAAGGAATATCGGTTTTTATCTATTTCACCTCTAGTATTACTCACTTCAATATGGCATAGTGGATAATAGATCAATATTAATAATTAGAATATTCTTTACTTCTAATCAACACTTCATTAAAATATGTAACGTTAAAAGCTATATTTGAAATCCGAACCTAGTAATAGCATTTCTTCTTTATACACATATACTGAAGTAAAAATAAGCACCTCAATTGATTGAGTCTACCCATTACACCACGATAGAACTAACGTTCTCACCCCTTTGCTATACATCACTTCTTCCTTGTTTCTATATTTATGGAAGAGAAGTACGTGTAGGTGATCGGGCATTGACCCTAACTTTATTGCAGCCCAAATCACAAATAGACTACATAACAACTATATCCATTACCATACGAAACAATTCGAAAATTAAATATCTCGTCTATTAATATGGGCGTCTACGGGGAAAATGGTCATAAATGGACAGAACAAGTTTATAAACCATATTCCTTCAGCGTATTACTTGTATTAATCCGTAATACAACAACCCAGATTTTATATGACTACAAAACTATTACAAATAGGCAAATTGCCCAGGGCTTATAAAGAAAGTGAACTTTAACTAAAGTGAGGTAAACATACAAATGAATCCATTAGCACAATCATATTGGGATACTTATTGGGGAAACAATAAAAAACCAGAATCTGTTACAGCTTGGCAATTTGGTGATTCTCCTGATTATCTCGCTCAATTAATCATTGATGGTGTGAAAACCGCAACATGCTCCGGCCATATTTTTTATGAATTAGAAAATGAACCACTACCAACAACTAACGATTATAGTATTGTACTCAATAGTCAGGATGAACCTGTAGCTATTATTAAGACAATAGAAGTAACTATAATGCCAATGAATGAAGTGACTGAAGAATTCGCTATCGCTGAAGGCGAAGGCGATCGTACCTATAGTTACTGGAGAGATACCCATATTCAGTTTTTTACAAAGGAACTAAGCGAACTTGCTCTTAGTTTTTCTGAAGATATGCTGCTCGTTTGCGAACGTTTTAAGCTTATCGATGTAAAAAACAAAGTGAAGATATGATAAATAACGATTTTACCGGAAGTCCATATTAGATAAATACATTTATCTTTAAACAAATAAGCTTGTTATCAATGAATTCCTTGAGCCATTAATAACAAGCTTATTTCATTAAACACAAAAAAGACGAGTCATTCTGACTCGTCTTAAAGTTGCTTGGCGACGTCCTACTCTCACAGGGACAAGGTCCCAACTACCATCGGCGCTAGAGAGCTTAACTTCCGTGTTCGGTATGGGAACGGGTGTGACCTCTCTGCCATCATCACCAAACTGATGAAGGTATATTCCTTCAAAACTAGATAACATTGCTTCATATTATATGGTTAAGTCCTCGATCTATTAGTATTCGTCAGCTCCACATGTCACCATGCTTCCACCTCGAACCTATCAACCTGATCATCTTTCAGGGATCTTACTAGCTTACGCTATGGGAAATCTCATCTTGAGGGGGGCTTCATGCTTAGATGCTTTCAGCACTTATCCCTTCCGCACATAGCTACCCAGCTATGCCCTTGGCAGAACAACTGGTACACCAGCGGTGCGTCCATCCCGGTCCTCTCGTACTAAGGACAGCTCCTCTCAAATTTCCTGCGCCCACGACGGATAGGGACCGAACTGTCTCACGACGTTCTGAACCCAGCTCGCGTACCGCTTTAATGGGCGAACAGCCCAACCCTTGGGACCGACTACAGCCCCAGGATGCGATGAGCCGACATCGAGGTGCCAAACCTCCCCGTCGATGTGGACTCTTGGGGGAGATAAGCCTGTTATCCCCGGGGTAGCTTTTATCCGTTGAGCGATGGCCCTTCCATGCGGAACCACCGGATCACTAAGCCCGACTTTCGTCCCTGCTCGACTTGTAGGTCTCGCAGTCAAGCTCCCTTATGCCTTTGCACTCTACGAATGATTTCCAACCATTCTGAGGGAACCTTTGGGCGCCTCCGTTACACTTTAGGAGGCGACCGCCCCAGTCAAACTGCCCACCTGACACTGTCTCCCGGGTCGATAAGACCCGTAGGTTAGAATTTCAATACAGTCAGGGCGGTATCCCACCAGCGCCTCCACCGAAGCTAGCGCTCCGGTTTCAATGGCTCCCGCCTATCCTGTACAAACTGTACCAAAATTCAATATCAGGCTACAGTAAAGCTCCACGGGGTCTTTCCGTCCTGTCGCGGGTAACCTGCATCTTCACAGGTACTATAATTTCACCGAGTCTCTGGTTGAGACAGTGCCCAAATCGTTACACCTTTCGTGCGGGTCGGAACTTACCCGACAAGGAATTTCGCTACCTTAGGACCGTTATAGTTACGGCCGCCGTTTACTGGGGCTTCAGTTCAGAGCTTCGCTTACGCTAACCCCTCTCCTTAACCTTCCAGCACCGGGCAGGTGTCAGCCCCTATACTTCGCCTTACGGCTTCGCAGAGACCTGTGTTTTTGCTAAACAGTCGCTTGGGCCTATTCACTGCGGCTTTCC
>NZ_JBBOXC010000001.1:90000-295000 GCF_038007365.1 Bacillus sp. FSL R9-9492 | reverse complement strand
GCCAAGAGCTTATTGAAAAAGATTTCAACTTTCTTCATTACATTTATCAACTGTTAAACCTACTTGATCATAATTACAAAAAAATAAGCGTAATCATACCGAACTATAATTACGAAAAATACTTATCTGACCGAGTTAAATCCATATTAAACCAAACCTATCCCCTTTACGAACTAATTTTCCTAGACGATGCCTCTACTGACAATAGCGTATCTATATTTGAACAGGTGCTCTCAAACGAAAATAAGCCCCACCTAAAAGTTCAGCAGATTATTAATGATAAAAACTCTGGTTCTGTATTTAAACAATGGATAAAAGGCATCTCTGCAGCAACCGGTGATTATATTTGGATTGCAGAGGCCGATGACTTATGTGATCAGACATTTTTAGAAGAAGTAATACAAGGGTTTCATATAAATGGTGATGTTACCTTAAGCTACACACAATCAAAACAAATAGATGAACAAGGAAATATCCTAGCCAATCATTATTTAGATTACACAAATGATATTGATAAAGAAAAATGGAAAAGTTCTTATTTCCGAAAAGGGATAGATGAAATACAAGATACATTACTTATTAAAAACACCATACCTAATGTCTCAAGTGTAGTTTTTAAAAACATAGATATAAAAACAACAGAAAAACAATTAGAAAAGTTTAAAGTAGCTGGTGATTGGTTTTTCTATGTTTCTATTCTTAAAGAGGGGAACGTTTATTTCAATCCAAAACCGCTAAACTATCATAGACGACATACAAATAGCGTAACGAGAACAGAAGATTCATATTCCCATTACAGTGAAGTTGTACAAATGCAGAATTTCATTAAAGAAACCTTTACTATCGACGACATTTCAAAAAAGAAAATGTACACATATAGAAAGTACCTTAAAGCATATTTGAAGATTTAATGATATATTTTATTCGCCATCAGTATCTCTTGTAAAACGTTACTATCATTTAAGGGGGGTTACTCTTTGAAAGAATTTATAGAAGCAAATAAAGATTTGCTTTCTCAAATTGCACACAACTACAATGTAAATGCAAGTATCCATCCAGAGGATCATATCTTTCAATTCCTTGTCACTAATCCAGTCTTCCCATCTAAAAAAGAAGCGATAGATTATTATTTTCAAGATGGGAGAAAATCCGCAGAAACACTTTTAGATTTAATTACTTCCTTTTATCCCCCTATAGACACTCCAATTAAATTATTAGAATTCGCATCCGGATATGGCTGCGTAACACGTCATTTATTAAACCCACAAACGAACTTAAGTATAACTACCTGTGATATACATGAAGAGGCTATTAATTTTATTGAAAACACATTAAATACTTCTTCTATCTTATCTCACCCTGAACCTGAACAAGTAAAATTGGCCTCGTCTACGTATGATATCGTCTTTTGTCTATCCTTTTTTTCTCATATGCCTGATACAACTTGGTTTCGTTGGCTTCAAACATTGTATAATGCTGTTTCTCCTGAAGGCTTACTCATTTTCACAACTCATGGTTATCAAAGTAAAAAGTACTTCAGCTTTCCAGATTTAAATAAACAGGGTTATTGGTTTCTCCCTTCTAGTGAACAATTGGATTTAGATGTTCATCAATACGGGCAAACGATCGTTAGTCCCTCTTACGTATGTGACAAAATTAAATTATTACCCTATAACCCTGTCATCAAAAAATACACTGAAGGTTTTTGGTGGGAACATCAAGACCTTTGGGTAATAAAAAAAGAAATAAAATAATAAACCACGCTCTACTGATACAAAAGTAGGGCATGGCTTATTATTTTTTACTATATAAGAACTCTTCAATCCATAGCTTATTTAATCTAATTCCACTTTTGAAATCTATTTTCGGTTCCCAATTACATTCTCGTCTTACTCTATCTATATTTAAAATGATTTTTTGAACATTTTCTTGCCTTTGTTTATAGCAAGTAAAGTCCACTTTTCTTTCCGTTAATTTCTCCAATTCTACTATAATTCGTTTTAAAGAGAGACCCTTGCCGCTCCCTATGTTATACACACAAGATTTCAAACGATTTAATTGTGATAGTTGTATAGTGATTTCAACTAAATCATCGATATAAATATAATCTCGAATAATCTCTTGTGGATTCCCATATATATTAATCTTTTCATTACTGAGATGCTGATACAAAAAACAATTTATTGCCCCAACTTTCTTTAAAGGATTTTGATATTTTCCATATGGATTAGAATATCTGCATACAACATATTCAATTCCGTATTTTTTCTTATAAAAGTACAAGTAATTTTCAAGCGATACTTTTGTTATTCCATAAGGAGAAAGTGGTTTTAATGGATGTTCCTCATCAATAGGTAAATATTCCGGTTCACCATAAACCGTTCCTCCAGAAGATGCTAATACAATTTTTTTAACAGGAAAATTTTTAACACTTTCCATGAAGTTAAGAAAAAAAAAGCTACTGTTTATATCTCCGAAAACATCTTCAATTGAAGTTGCTACATTAGACGTTGCAGCTAAATAAATAATAATATCCACACTCACTAAAGCTTTATATATATCTTTAACATTCGCTAAATCACCTTTAATAAATTCAACCTCACTTATAATATTTTGAGGGAAATTATTTATATGTCTGGAAAATACTTTTACATTTTGACCTTGTTTCAATAAACCTAATGCGAGGTTTATACCAATGAAACTATTTCCACCTACTATTAAATAATTATTCTTCCTCATAATATCCTCTCTAGTAATAAGATTTTTGCTTATCACACCTAGAAATACAAATAAACGAACTTGGTCACCTCTATTATTCATTCTCTTATAATTGTATGCCCCTTATAAATTTTCATTATCTTTATTTTATATTTTCCTTTTAGAATCGATACCTTATTTAAGATGACCGCAAAAACACTCATAATATTTACTCATTCCCATGAATATATTGGATTAGTAAAAACTTGCCTTCTCATATTCTCGTTTATTCTATTTAAAAACCTTCTCCATAAATAAAACGTTCAAAAAGGAGCACTACATGTATGAAGAATGTAAATCAAGAGCTTTTAAATCATGTAATCCTACATAAAGATCGAATCCCACATTTCCATAAAGACTTTCCACTTATACTATTCTGGAGCCATAGAAGCGGATGTACTACTTTAGCTAATTGGTTCTTTTTTCAAATTGGATTATTTACTGAAGCAAAGAAATACCATGACTTTATTCATTACTATGAATTCTGGGTGTATAAAAACAACACCAACTACATACCAGAGTTACAAAATGGGCTTCTAACAGCAAAAAAAGATGTTTGTAAACTTGTACGGAATCCCTATACAAGGGCGGTCAGCTCCTTTTTATTGCTTGCTGACAATCCATATGCTAGCCCTCAATGGGAAAGTATCCGGCATTATTTTTATAATGACAAATATAGTAATCAAGGAATATCATTTAAACAATTTTTATATTACGTTCAAGCATTCAGTTCCAATTCCCTAGCAATAGATATACATTTTAGTCAGCAATACGTCCCAGGTGAAGAAAACTTCATCCAACGCTATATTCCTTTAGAAGATTTTAATACACAAATCACCAAGATAGAACACACGTACGATTTGACTAAATCAAATTTAGCGCTTCTTACAAATTCAGATCATCATCGTGCTCATAAGATGCTTTATACGGGAAACTATGCAGAACTTAGCATTACAGATGTATCCTTCCCCCGCTTTCCAACATATGAAAGCTTTTATGATAAAGAAACCATGGATTTAGTTACAGAAATATATGCACAAGACTTTGAAATGTATCCGTACACAAAAGGGACATTCTAAGTCGATACATTCTTCAATGAATAAAAGCGAATGTATCGCATAGCATAAAGTGAAACTTTAATTAGCGTGGGGTTCTCTCCCGCTAATTATTCCATTCTACCAATCTCACTTTTATGAGTTCCCTAATTTCCACCCACTCTCTTTGATTTCGCTGGTTGTTGACGTGTGTGTCATATGCATTTTTTTACACAGGAGTGATGTCATGTGGAAGGTAATTTGAAGCACAATAATGGATATTGCGTTATTTGTGAGAAGAAAGCTACATTTATAGAGCATAATGATTGGCTTAGAGATCACTACTTATGTTCTACATGCCACTCTATACCAAGGCAGCGCGCTCTAATCCATGTTTTAAATACATTTTTTCCAAAATGGGGTTCCTATCATATCCACGAATCCTCTCCTGGGGGAATTACAACTCAACTACTAATAAAAAACTGCAAAAACTATACATACTCTCAATACTTTAAAAACTACCCTCTCGGCCAATACTTTCAAGGGGTTAGATGCGAGAACTTAGAAGACATGACTTTTCAAAATGAATCTTTTGATTTATTCATTACTCAAGATGTCTTTGAACATGTAATGGAGCCAAACAAAGCCTTTAAAGAAATAGAGCGTGTATTAAAGCCTGGCGGCGCTCATGTGTTTACTGTCCCTTGGTATCATACACTCACAAAGACTTTACAAAGAGCAAGAATCAATAAAGAAGGAATCGAATATATTGAGGAGCCAATTTATCATGGTAATCCTATTGATGAGAACGGGTCTTTAGTAACATTTGATTGGGGTCAAGATATGATTGAATATATTTATACACATGCAAATATGTATACCATTGTTTATTTAAACAAGGATAGATCACTGGGGTTAGATGCTGAATTTCTACATGTTTTTATTAGTAAAAAACACGAAAATGATTTTTAGGAACTATATAATTTGGAGGTTAACAAATGAATAACTTTAAGTTAGGAAGTGATTTTGATAACCTTGTTAGCCCACTTTCTGATGTTGAACTTCTTAATCTATTTATACAAAGTTGCTCACAAACAAAGATAAATGGCATCCCAGTACCTATGTTCCCCTCCGAAGAAATTCAACAACAGTTTGTAGGTGCTTCCTATGAACATGCTCTTTATGAAGCATATTTGTTTTATAGCCTTGTAAAAACATATGCCCAAAATTTAGGCGTTCCCTTGAATAAAGAACGTAAAATTTTAGACTTTGGTTGCGGATGGGGAAGAATCATACGCTTCTTTTTCAAAGATGTTCGCCATAAAAATTTACTTGGTATTGATGTAGATCCTGCAATGATTAACCTTTGCAACGAAACGTTAGGAAGAGGCAGGTATAAAATAGCTCCCCCACAACCTCCTGTAGAATTTATTAATGACAATTCATTAGACATCATATTCGCTTATTCTGTATTCTCACATTTATCCGAAGAAACTGCAGAAAATTGGATAAAGGAGTTTTCAAGAATTCTTCGTCCAGGTGGAATCTTCATCGCAACAACACAAGCACGCTATTTTCTCGATTTCTGTCAACAATTCAAGGAACACCCTGAATTAATTCAAACTGGGTGGCATAAAACTTTATCTCAAGCTTTTCCAGATATAAATCGTGCTATCTCGGATTATGAAAGCGGAAATTTTGTCCACAGTCCTACGGGAGCTGGAGACGTTAGAAATAGTAGCTTTTACGGAGAAACTGTTATACCTAGGACCTATATTAAAAATCACTATGAGAAGTATTTAAAGCTACGGGACTTTTTTGATGATACAAACCGGTTACCCCAAGCTCTATTTGTTCTCCAAAAAGATTAACTCTTTTCGCTCATTTTATAATGAAGATCATTTTGTATCTCAGCCGTATATATTAAATCATCAAAGATTTCCATATCAAGCAAACTGCACAAAAGAATTCATTATGCAGCATAAACACAGTAAGTAAATAACATATCTCATGTTTTAACTAGATTCGAAAAATCAAAAGTAACTTCCCACCACTTGAACTACGAAGAACATAAGGGGGATATATTTTGAAAATAATCGCTTTTTACTTACCACAGTTTCATCAAATAAAAGAAAATGACCGATGGTGGGGGAAAGGGTTTACTGAATGGACAAATACTAAAAGTGCACGACCTTTATTTTCAGGACATTACCAACCTAGAGAACCTTATCAAGATTTTTATTATGACTTAACCACCCCATCCGTAAGAAAATGGCAAGCAGAAATCGCCAAAGCACATGGCATATATGGTTTTTGTTATTACCATTACTGGTTTAAAGGGAAGAGGCTATTGGAGGCACCCTTTAATGAGGTACTTAAGATGAAGGAACCAGATTTTCCATTTTGCCTTTCTTGGGCAAATGAACCGTGGACAAAAACTTGGGATGGTCTTGATAGTCACATATTAATGCCTCAAAATTATGGAGAATTATCGGATTGGAAAGAACACTTTGAGTATTTATTGCAAGCTTTCCAAGATGAGAGATATATCCGTATAGACGATAAACCACTATTCATTATTTATCGCCCTGGGCATATTCCTCATTGTGAACAAATGCTTCATTATTGGAATACACTCGCACAAGAAAATGGTTTGAAAGGTATATACTTTGCAGAAACATTAAACAGCTTTCCACTTCCTAATATAAATGGATTTGATGCTAGCATTCAATTCGAGCCTTTTTATACAATTGCTCATGATAGCTCTTCAGACATAAATAAGACAATATATGAGTCTGGTAAACAAATAAACGCTTGGGATTATGATAAAGTGTGGATGTATATACTAAAGCGATCTCCTCCAGAGAAAAAAACATTTCCTGGTGCCTTTGTTGACTGGGACAATACAGCACGCCGCAAAGACTTAAATAGCAGTATCTTCCTAGGTTCTACCCCTAAGAAGTTCACGATATATTTAAGCAAACAAATCCAGCGTACCTATTCTCTTTACAACAGCGAGTTTTTATTTATTAATGCGTGGAATGAATGGGCAGAAGGTACTTACTTAGAACCAGATAAAAGGCATGGATTCGCCTATTTAGAAGGAGTTAAGCAGGCAATTAACAGAGGTATGAAAGCATACAAAAAAGACGAGTCATTCTGACTCGTCTTAAAGTTGCTTGGCGACGTCCTACTCTCACAGGGACAAGGTCCCAACTACCATCGGCGCTAGAGAGCTTAACTTCCGTGTTCGGTATGGGAACGGGTGTGACCTCTCTGCCATCATCACCAAACTGATGAAGGTATATTCCTTCAAAACTAGATAACATTAGCTTCATATTATATGGTTAAGTCCTCGATCTATTAGTATTCGTCAGCTCCACATGTCACCATGCTTCCACCTCGAACCTATCAACCTGATCATCTTTCAGGGATCTTACTAGCTTACGCTATGGGAAATCTCATCTTGAGGGGGGCTTCATGCTTAGATGCTTTCAGCACTTATCCCTTCCGCACATAGCTACCCAGCTATGCCCTTGGCAGAACAACTGGTACACCAGCGGTGCGTCCATCCCGGTCCTCTCGTACTAAGGACAGCTCCTCTCAAATTTCCTGCGCCCACGACGGATAGGGACCGAACTGTCTCACGACGTTCTGAACCCAGCTCGCGTACCGCTTTAATGGGCGAACAGCCCAACCCTTGGGACCGACTACAGCCCCAGGATGCGATGAGCCGACATCGAGGTGCCAAACCTCCCCGTCGATGTGGACTCTTGGGGGAGATAAGCCTGTTATCCCCGGGGTAGCTTTTATCCGTTGAGCGATGGCCCTTCCATGCGGAACCACCGGATCACTAAGCCCGACTTTCGTCCCTGCTCGACTTGTAGGTCTCGCAGTCAAGCTCCCTTATGCCTTTGCACTCTACGAATGATTTCCAACCATTCTGAGGGAACCTTTGGGCGCCTCCGTTACACTTTAGGAGGCGACCGCCCCAGTCAAACTGCCCACCTGACACTGTCTCCCGGGTCGATAAGACCCGTAGGTTAGAATTTCAATACAGTCAGGGCGGTATCCCACCAGCGCCTCCACCGAAGCTAGCGCTCCGGTTTCAATGGCTCCCGCCTATCCTGTACAAACTGTACCAAAATTCAATATCAGGCTACAGTAAAGCTCCACGGGGTCTTTCCGTCCTGTCGCGGGTAACCTGCATCTTCACAGGTACTATAATTTCACCGAGTCTCTGGTTGAGACAGTGCCCAAATCGTTACACCTTTCGTGCGGGTCGGAACTTACCCGACAAGGAATTTCGCTACCTTAGGACCGTTATAGTTACGGCCGCCGTTTACTGGGGCTTCAGTTCAGAGCTTCGCTTACGCTAACCCCTCTCCTTAACCTTCCAGCACCGGGCAGGTGTCAGCCCCTATACTTCGCCTTACGGCTTCGCAGAGACCTGTGTTTTTGCTAAACAGTCGCTTGGGCCTATTCACTGCGGCTTTCCGTTAAGAAAGCACCCCTTCTCCCGAAGTTACGGGGTCATTTTGCCGAGTTCCTTAACCAGAGTTCTCTCGCACACCTTAGGATTCTCTCCTCGCCTACCTGTGTCGGTTTGCGGTACAGGCACCTTTTATCTCGCTAGAAGCTTTTCTTGGCAGCGGGGAATCAAAGACTTCGCTCCATAAGGAGCTTCCCCATCACAGCTCAGCCTTCACGATAAGCGGATTTGCCTACTTATCAGCCTAACTGCTTGGACGTGCACAACCAATCGCACGCTTCTTCTATCCTTCTGCGTCCCTCCATTGCTCAAACGATAAAGAGGTGGTACAGGAATATCAACCTGTTGTCCATCGCCTACGCCTGTCGGCCTCGGCTTAGGTCCTGACTAACCCTGAGCGGACGAGCCTTCCTCAGGAAACCTTAGGCATTCGGTGGACGGGATTCTCACCCGTCTTTCGCTACTCATACCGGCATTCTCACTTCTAAGCGCTCCACCAGTCCTTCCGGTCTGACTTCACTGCACTTAGAACGCTCCCCTACCACTGATACCATTGGTATCAATTCGCAGCTTCGGTGGTGTATTTAGCCCCGGTACATTTTCGGCGCAGAGTCACTCGACTAGTGAGCTATTACGCACTCTTTAAATGGTGGCTGCTTCTGAGCCAACATCCTAGTTGTCTAAGCAACTCCACATCCTTTTCCACTTAATACACACTTTGGGACCTTAGCTGGCGATCTGGGCTGTTTCCCTCTTGACTACGGATCTTATCACTCGCAGTCTGACTCCTAAGGATAAGTCATTGGCATTCGGAGTTTGACTGAATTCGGTAATCCGATGAGGACCCCTAGTTCAATCAGTGCTCTACCTCCAAGACTCTTACACTTAAGGCTAGCCCTAAAGCTATTTCGGGGAGAACCAGCTATCTCCAGGTTCGATTGGAATTTCTCCGCTACCCACACCTCATCCCCGCACTTTTCAACGTGCGTGGGTTCGGGCCTCCATTCAGTGTTACCTGAACTTCACCCTGGACATGGGTAGATCACCTGGTTTCGGGTCTACGACCACGTACTAAACGCCCTATTCAGACTCGCTTTCGCTGCGGCTCCGCCTCTTCAGCTTAACCTCGCACGGGATCGTAACTCGCCGGTTCATTCTACAAAAGGCACGCCATCACCCATTAACGGGCTCTGACTATTTGTAGGCACACGGTTTCAGGATCTCTTTCACTCCCCTTCCGGGGTGCTTTTCACCTTTCCCTCACGGTACTGGTTCACTATCGATCACTAGGGAGTATTTAGCCTTGGGAGATGGTCCTCCCAGATTCCGACGGAATTTCACGTGTTCCGCCGTACTCAGGATACATTCAAGAGAGAACGAAGTTTCGACTACGGGGTTATTACCCTCTGTGACGGACCTTTCCAGGTCGCTTCGTCTACCTCGTTCCTTTGTAACTCCGTATAGAATGTCCTACAACCCCAAGAGGCAAGCCTCTTGGTTTGGGCTAGATTCCGTTTCGCTCGCCGCTACTCAGGAAATCGCATTTGCTTTCTCTTCCTCCAGGTACTTAGATGTTTCAGTTCCCTGGGTCTGTCTTCCATACCCTATGTATTCAGGTAAGGATACCATACCATTACGTATAGTGGGTTTCCCCATTCGGAAATCTTCGGATCAAAGCTTACTTACAGCTCCCCGAAGCATATCGGCGTTAGTCCCGTCCTTCATCGACTCCTAGTGTCAAGGCATCCACCGTGCGCCCTTTCTAACTTAACCAAACTAAAATTAAAAAAATATGAGCTACACTGTTATCTAGTTTTCAAAGAACATACATTTAAACTTGAGAGATAGTTCTCTCAAAACTGAACGAAACAAAACAAGTCAACGTTTATTGATGAACTGCGTTCATCAATTCTCCATAGAAAGGAGGTGATCCAGCCGCACCTTCCGATACGGCTACCTTGTTACGACTTCACCCCAATCATCTGTCCCACCTTAGGCGGCTGGCTCCATAAAGGTTACCCCACCGACTTCGGGTGTTACAAACTCTCGTGGTGTGACGGGCGGTGTGTACAAGGCCCGGGAACGTATTCACCGCGGCATGCTGATCCGCGATTACTAGCGATTCCAGCTTCATGTAGGCGAGTTGCAGCCTACAATCCGAACTGAGAACGGTTTTATGAGATTAGCTCCACCTCGCGGTCTTGCAGCTCTTTGTACCGTCCATTGTAGCACGTGTGTAGCCCAGGTCATAAGGGGCATGATGATTTGACGTCATCCCCACCTTCCTCCGGTTTGTCACCGGCAGTCACCTTAGAGTGCCCAACTTAATGATGGCAACTAAGATCAAGGGTTGCGCTCGTTGCGGGACTTAACCCAACATCTCACGACACGAGCTGACGACAACCATGCACCACCTGTCACTCTGCTCCCGAAGGAGAAGCTCTATCTCTAGAGTTTTCAGAGGATGTCAAGACCTGGTAAGGTTCTTCGCGTTGCTTCGAATTAAACCACATGCTCCACCGCTTGTGCGGGCCCCCGTCAATTCCTTTGAGTTTCAGCCTTGCGGCCGTACTCCCCAGGCGGAGTGCTTAATGCGTTAACTTCAGCACTAAAGGGCGGAAACCCTCTAACACTTAGCACTCATCGTTTACGGCGTGGACTACCAGGGTATCTAATCCTGTTTGCTCCCCACGCTTTCGCGCCTCAGTGTCAGTTACAGACCAGAAAGTCGCCTTCGCCACTGGTGTTCCTCCATATCTCTACGCATTTCACCGCTACACATGGAATTCCACTTTCCTCTTCTGCACTCAAGTCTCCCAGTTTCCAATGACCCTCCACGGTTGAGCCGTGGGCTTTCACATCAGACTTAAGAAACCACCTGCGCGCGCTTTACGCCCAATAATTCCGGATAACGCTTGCCACCTACGTATTACCGCGGCTGCTGGCACGTAGTTAGCCGTGGCTTTCTGGTTAGGTACCGTCAAGGTGCCAGCTTATTCAACTAGCACTTGTTCTTCCCTAACAACAGAGTTTTACGACCCGAAAGCCTTCATCACTCACGCGGCGTTGCTCCGTCAGACTTTCGTCCATTGCGGAAGATTCCCTACTGCTGCCTCCCGTAGGAGTCTGGGCCGTGTCTCAGTCCCAGTGTGGCCGATCACCCTCTCAGGTCGGCTACGCATCGTCGCCTTGGTGAGCCGTTACCTCACCAACTAGCTAATGCGACGCGGGTCCATCCATAAGTGACAGCCGAAGCCGCCTTTCAATTTCGAACTATGCAGTTCAAAATATTATCCGGTATTAGCCCCGGTTTCCCGGAGTTATCCCAGTCTTATGGGTAGGTTACCCACGTGTTACTCACCCGTCCGCCGCTAACTTCATAAGAGCAAGCTCTTAATCCATTCGCTCGACTTGCATGTATTAGGCACGCCGCCAGCGTTCATCCTGAGCCAGGATCAAACTCTCCAATAAAGTTAGTTTGTCTAGCATCTAAAAATAAAAATTGACGTTCACGTTGTTTGTTTCGTTCAGTTTTCAAAGAACTTGTCTGTCGCTCATTTGCGACTTCCTTATGTTAACATTTTCATATTTCAATGTCAACTAAGTTTTTCATTTTGTTTTGTCGCTTTCTGCGTTGTTGCTATCGGCGACTTGTTCTATATTACACCTCTAAGATACAACCGTCAATATGTTTTTATAAAAAACTTCATTTTTTTATAAATCCTATTTACGTTATTAAATTATCTATCTATATACCTCTTCTATAAGAATAGATAAGCAACCCATGAAACACTCTATGGGTTGCTATTCCATCATAAAAACTATTGTTCTTTTGAAGGTACAGAACAACTTTCATCAGTACAAGACATATCACTTCCACCCTCTGAAGAAAGCTCTTGTAACTTAGGTGCAGGATTCTCTTCTTCCCACACTTGTTGAAGTGCACCAACAAAAGTTTCGAGTGGTTGCGCACCTGAAATAGCATACTTTTGATTAATAATAAAATAAGGTACTCCTGAAATTTGATATTGCTGAGCAATCGCTTCATCAATTCTAACATCATTTGCATATGCACCTTTATCATTAATAACACGTAAAGCTTCTTGCTTATCTAAACCTGAAGCTTCAGCAATAGTAGCAAGCGTATCCACATCACTTAAATTTCTCGATTCAGTGAAATATGCAAAAAGTAGATTTTCCGTAATCTCTTTTTCTTTCCCTTGATCCTTTGCAAATTTGGCAAGACGATGCGCATCAAAAGTGTTCGTCGGCTTCATCTCTTCAAAATTAAAACTTAAACCCATACTAGCTGCATGATTGCCTAGTTGTATATTATTACGCTTAGCTTCTTCAATACTAATCCCATACTTTGATGCAAGTACTTCATTAATACTTGTTCCAGAATAGATTGGAGCATTTTGGTCTAATTCAAAACTTTTAAACTCAACTTCAACATCCTTCTTATGCGGAAATTGCTCTAAAGCCATTTCTAATCTACGTTTCCCAATATAACAAAATGGGCATACAAAATCTGACCATACTTCAATTTTCATAGAAACACCTCATTAACATGTAGTTTTCAATTATTGTAGCACTGGCAATAAGGAATTCAAAAATTTATGCTTCAAACCTTATATACTACAAACCAAAATAAGTTTTTAAATAGAAAAAACGATAATCAAAAGTATAAAAACATTTCCTTCTGATTATCGTATATACAAAATACAAATCTAAAACAATCCAATTACGCTGGAATGTATCTCCCCACGAACTTCCATACGGTATTCCAATATTTATTCGAATCTACCTTCTCGGCTTCTCCATGTCCAGCACCTGGAACAATTAATTTCTCTTTTTCTACTTTTGCAGCATTATATACTTCATCTAACATTTCATAAGGAACGAATGTATCAGCATCCCCATGAATAAATAGCATAGGTGTTTTACTTTTCGCCACTTGTTTTATAGCTGAAGCTTCTTCTAAATCATATCCAGCTCTTAATTTTGTAACTGTATTTGCCGCATTCATAACAGGAAACTTCGGCAAGTGGAATAAATCGTTTAATTGATACGTAAATTCATCAATAACAGTTGAGTATCCACAATCTTCAATAATAACTTTAACGTTAGCAGGTAACTCTTCACCTGAAGTCATCATTACAGTAGCCCCGCCCATTGAAACTCCAAAGAGTGCTATTTCAGCATTAGGGTCTTTCTTTACAATTTGTTGAATCCAAATCAAAATATCTTTACGATCGTGCCAACCCATCCCTATATAATCGCCTTCACTATTTCCATGCCCACGAAGGTCTGGCGCTATGACATTATATCCTTCTTCATAAAAGTTCCGGATATATTTCATCATTTTCGATGCCCTGCTATCATATCCATGAACTACAATTGCCCATTTATGGCTAGATTGTTCATTCATATATTCATAACCTGTTAAATTCAACTTATCGAAAGAATTTACGTTCAATGTATTAGGTTTATGATTTGATACAAAGTTTGCATCCTTTTCTTCATTTGTAGCAAACACACCTCCCGATGCATTCAGAGTTTCTACTAAGTGAGGATTATCCTCTAAAAACTCTTTCTCTTGTTTCGCATTCAACGCATAATTATAAAAATAATTCCCGGCTAACATATAAGTAATTGCTAGAAGGACTAAAACTACTATAGTAATTACACCTATCTTTTTCATATTATCTCCTTTTTCAAAATTAAATCTTCTTATATTCAAGTACTCAAAAAAACAACTGCACTATTTTAACACACCGACAGCTTGCTTCTACAAAAAATAAAATAGAAAATCTTAAACTACACATCAAAAATGACGAAAGAAAATGAATATGAGAGGATCAAAAGAATAAGGATTACTTACTTGAGACTGATAAGAAGTTTAAAACACAAAAAAGACGAGTCATTCTGACTCGTCTTAAAGTTGCTTGGCGACGTCCTACTCTCACAGGGACAAGGTCCCAACTACCATCGGCGCTAGAGAGCTTAACTTCCGTGTTCGGTATGGGAACGGGTGTGACCTCTCTGCCATCATCACCAAACTGATGAAGGTATATTCCTTCAAAACTAGATAACATTAGCTTCATATTATATGGTTAAGTCCTCGATCTATTAGTATTCGTCAGCTCCACATGTCACCATGCTTCCACCTCGAACCTATCAACCTGATCATCTTTCAGGGATCTTACTAGCTTACGCTATGGGAAATCTCATCTTGAGGGGGGCTTCATGCTTAGATGCTTTCAGCACTTATCCCTTCCGCACATAGCTACCCAGCTATGCCCTTGGCAGAACAACTGGTACACCAGCGGTGCGTCCATCCCGGTCCTCTCGTACTAAGGACAGCTCCTCTCAAATTTCCTGCGCCCACGACGGATAGGGACCGAACTGTCTCACGACGTTCTGAACCCAGCTCGCGTACCGCTTTAATGGGCGAACAGCCCAACCCTTGGGACCGACTACAGCCCCAGGATGCGATGAGCCGACATCGAGGTGCCAAACCTCCCCGTCGATGTGGACTCTTGGGGGAGATAAGCCTGTTATCCCCGGGGTAGCTTTTATCCGTTGAGCGATGGCCCTTCCATGCGGAACCACCGGATCACTAAGCCCGACTTTCGTCCCTGCTCGACTTGTAGGTCTCGCAGTCAAGCTCCCTTATGCCTTTGCACTCTACGAATGATTTCCAACCATTCTGAGGGAACCTTTGGGCGCCTCCGTTACACTTTAGGAGGCGACCGCCCCAGTCAAACTGCCCACCTGACACTGTCTCCCGGGTCGATAAGACCCGTAGGTTAGAATTTCAATACAGTCAGGGCGGTATCCCACCAGCGCCTCCACCGAAGCTAGCGCTCCGGTTTCAATGGCTCCCGCCTATCCTGTACAAACTGTACCAAAATTCAATATCAGGCTACAGTAAAGCTCCACGGGGTCTTTCCGTCCTGTCGCGGGTAACCTGCATCTTCACAGGTACTATAATTTCACCGAGTCTCTGGTTGAGACAGTGCCCAAATCGTTACACCTTTCGTGCGGGTCGGAACTTACCCGACAAGGAATTTCGCTACCTTAGGACCGTTATAGTTACGGCCGCCGTTTACTGGGGCTTCAGTTCAGAGCTTCGCTTACGCTAACCCCTCTCCTTAACCTTCCAGCACCGGGCAGGTGTCAGCCCCTATACTTCGCCTTACGGCTTCGCAGAGACCTGTGTTTTTGCTAAACAGTCGCTTGGGCCTATTCACTGCGGCTTTCCGTTAAGAAAGCACCCCTTCTCCCGAAGTTACGGGGTCATTTTGCCGAGTTCCTTAACCAGAGTTCTCTCGCACACCTTAGGATTCTCTCCTCGCCTACCTGTGTCGGTTTGCGGTACAGGCACCTTTTATCTCGCTAGAAGCTTTTCTTGGCAGCGGGGAATCAAAGACTTCGCTCCATAAGGAGCTTCCCCATCACAGCTCAGCCTTCACGATAAGCGGATTTGCCTACTTATCAGCCTAACTGCTTGGACGTGCACAACCAATCGCACGCTTCTTCTATCCTTCTGCGTCCCTCCATTGCTCAAACGATAAAGAGGTGGTACAGGAATATCAACCTGTTGTCCATCGCCTACGCCTGTCGGCCTCGGCTTAGGTCCTGACTAACCCTGAGCGGACGAGCCTTCCTCAGGAAACCTTAGGCATTCGGTGGACGGGATTCTCACCCGTCTTTCGCTACTCATACCGGCATTCTCACTTCTAAGCGCTCCACCAGTCCTTCCGGTCTGACTTCACTGCACTTAGAACGCTCCCCTACCACTGATACCATTGGTATCAATTCGCAGCTTCGGTGGTGTATTTAGCCCCGGTACATTTTCGGCGCAGAGTCACTCGACTAGTGAGCTATTACGCACTCTTTAAATGGTGGCTGCTTCTGAGCCAACATCCTAGTTGTCTAAGCAACTCCACATCCTTTTCCACTTAATACACACTTTGGGACCTTAGCTGGCGATCTGGGCTGTTTCCCTCTTGACTACGGATCTTATCACTCGCAGTCTGACTCCTAAGGATAAGTCATTGGCATTCGGAGTTTGACTGAATTCGGTAATCCGATGAGGACCCCTAGTTCAATCAGTGCTCTACCTCCAAGACTCTTACACTTAAGGCTAGCCCTAAAGCTATTTCGGGGAGAACCAGCTATCTCCAGGTTCGATTGGAATTTCTCCGCTACCCACACCTCATCCCCGCACTTTTCAACGTGCGTGGGTTCGGGCCTCCATTCAGTGTTACCTGAACTTCACCCTGGACATGGGTAGATCACCTGGTTTCGGGTCTACGACCACGTACTAAACGCCCTATTCAGACTCGCTTTCGCTGCGGCTCCGCCTCTTCAGCTTAACCTCGCACGGGATCGTAACTCGCCGGTTCATTCTACAAAAGGCACGCCATCACCCATTAACGGGCTCTGACTATTTGTAGGCACACGGTTTCAGGATCTCTTTCACTCCCCTTCCGGGGTGCTTTTCACCTTTCCCTCACGGTACTGGTTCACTATCGATCACTAGGGAGTATTTAGCCTTGGGAGATGGTCCTCCCAGATTCCGACGGAATTTCACGTGTTCCGCCGTACTCAGGATACATTCAAGAGAGAACGAAGTTTCGACTACGGGGTTATTACCCTCTGTGACGGACCTTTCCAGGTCGCTTCGTCTACCTCGTTCCTTTGTAACTCCGTATAGAATGTCCTACAACCCCAAGAGGCAAGCCTCTTGGTTTGGGCTAGATTCCGTTTCGCTCGCCGCTACTCAGGAAATCGCATTTGCTTTCTCTTCCTCCAGGTACTTAGATGTTTCAGTTCCCTGGGTCTGTCTTCCATACCCTATGTATTCAGGTAAGGATACCATACCATTACGTATAGTGGGTTTCCCCATTCGGAAATCTTCGGATCAAAGCTTACTTACAGCTCCCCGAAGCATATCGGCGTTAGTCCCGTCCTTCATCGACTCCTAGTGTCAAGGCATCCACCGTGCGCCCTTTCTAACTTAACCAAACTAAAATTAAAAAAATATGAGCTACACTGTTATCTAGTTTTCAAAGAACATACATTTAAACTTGAGAGATAGTTCTCTCAAAACTGAACGAAACAAAACAAGTCAACGTTTATTGATGAACTGCGTTCATCAATTCTCCATAGAAAGGAGGTGATCCAGCCGCACCTTCCGATACGGCTACCTTGTTACGACTTCACCCCAATCATCTGTCCCACCTTAGGCGGCTGGCTCCATAAAGGTTACCCCACCGACTTCGGGTGTTACAAACTCTCGTGGTGTGACGGGCGGTGTGTACAAGGCCCGGGAACGTATTCACCGCGGCATGCTGATCCGCGATTACTAGCGATTCCAGCTTCATGTAGGCGAGTTGCAGCCTACAATCCGAACTGAGAACGGTTTTATGAGATTAGCTCCACCTCGCGGTCTTGCAGCTCTTTGTACCGTCCATTGTAGCACGTGTGTAGCCCAGGTCATAAGGGGCATGATGATTTGACGTCATCCCCACCTTCCTCCGGTTTGTCACCGGCAGTCACCTTAGAGTGCCCAACTTAATGATGGCAACTAAGATCAAGGGTTGCGCTCGTTGCGGGACTTAACCCAACATCTCACGACACGAGCTGACGACAACCATGCACCACCTGTCACTCTGCTCCCGAAGGAGAAGCTCTATCTCTAGAGTTTTCAGAGGATGTCAAGACCTGGTAAGGTTCTTCGCGTTGCTTCGAATTAAACCACATGCTCCACCGCTTGTGCGGGCCCCCGTCAATTCCTTTGAGTTTCAGCCTTGCGGCCGTACTCCCCAGGCGGAGTGCTTAATGCGTTAACTTCAGCACTAAAGGGCGGAAACCCTCTAACACTTAGCACTCATCGTTTACGGCGTGGACTACCAGGGTATCTAATCCTGTTTGCTCCCCACGCTTTCGCGCCTCAGTGTCAGTTACAGACCAGAAAGTCGCCTTCGCCACTGGTGTTCCTCCATATCTCTACGCATTTCACCGCTACACATGGAATTCCACTTTCCTCTTCTGCACTCAAGTCTCCCAGTTTCCAATGACCCTCCACGGTTGAGCCGTGGGCTTTCACATCAGACTTAAGAAACCACCTGCGCGCGCTTTACGCCCAATAATTCCGGATAACGCTTGCCACCTACGTATTACCGCGGCTGCTGGCACGTAGTTAGCCGTGGCTTTCTGGTTAGGTACCGTCAAGGTGCCAGCTTATTCAACTAGCACTTGTTCTTCCCTAACAACAGAGTTTTACGACCCGAAAGCCTTCATCACTCACGCGGCGTTGCTCCGTCAGACTTTCGTCCATTGCGGAAGATTCCCTACTGCTGCCTCCCGTAGGAGTCTGGGCCGTGTCTCAGTCCCAGTGTGGCCGATCACCCTCTCAGGTCGGCTACGCATCGTCGCCTTGGTGAGCCGTTACCTCACCAACTAGCTAATGCGACGCGGGTCCATCCATAAGTGACAGCCGAAGCCGCCTTTCAATTTCGAACTATGCAGTTCAAAATATTATCCGGTATTAGCCCCGGTTTCCCGGAGTTATCCCAGTCTTATGGGTAGGTTACCCACGTGTTACTCACCCGTCCGCCGCTAACTTCATAAGAGCAAGCTCTTAATCCATTCGCTCGACTTGCATGTATTAGGCACGCCGCCAGCGTTCATCCTGAGCCAGGATCAAACTCTCCAATAAAGTTAGTTTGTCTAGCATCTAAAAATAAAAATTGACGTTCACGTTGTTTGTTTCGTTCAGTTTTCAAAGAACTTGTTTGCCGCTCATTTGCGACTCCCTTATGTTAACATTTTCATATTTCAATGTCAACCAAGTTTTTTTATTTCTTTTGTCGCTTTCTGCGTTGTTGCTATCGGCGACTTGTTTTATATTACACCTCTAAACTCTAATCGTCAATATGTTTTTCTAAAAAAATATAAAAAGGCTTATCCCTGTTAAAATAAGCCTTTTTATCCTATAACATTCTATTCATTTATTATTTTTCTATAATTGGTAATGAAACGATGAACTGAACGATCCCGTCCTCATACTCAGCTCGAATACTACCACCTTGCAACTCAACAATACTTTTCGCAATAGCTAATCCGAGCCCCGAACCTTCTGTTACTCTACTTCTAGATTGATCTTTCTTATAAAACCGTTCAAACAAGTTCCCTAACTCTTCTCTCGTAAACTCTTCACTATGATTCGCAATAACAATTTGTATATTCCTGCGCTGCCTTTGAAGAGAAACTTTTATCTCTCCGTCATCTTTACTATACTTAATTGCATTCATTAGTAAGTTGTCGAATACACGAACCATCTTTTCCGAATCAATCATCGCATATGCACGTTCCTCAGGAAACTTCTTAACAAACATAAGGCCATGCTCTTCCGCTTGTGGTACTAACTCTTCTATTAATTGATCAAGTAACTCATTTACACACACTTCCTGTTTTTCTAATACAACTTGTTCATTCGTTAACTTCGTATACTCAAATAAATCTTCTATTAAATTCTTTAACTGCTCCGACTTTGCAAAAGCAATTCTCGTATACTCATCATGTTGTTCTTTATTTTCATATTTAGAATCTCGAAGTAATCGCAAGTAACCCATTATAGAAGTCAGTGGTGTACGTAAATCGTGTGATACATTCGTAATAAGCTCACTCTTTTGCTTCTCTAATTTACGTTCCTTTTCTATATTATTCATAAGCTCTTCCGCCATATTATTAATATTCTCAGTTAAAGACGCAATCTCATCTTCACCTTTTTTCTCAATACGGTACGCTAAGTTTCCTTTTTCTATTTCCTTTACACCTTGTGCCATCGCTTCAATTTGCTTCATCTTTCTCTTTGTTATATAGAAGAAAGAGAAAATAAATACAAGTACACCTATGAAAAACGGAAACGGTCCTTCTTGCGTATCATATATTACTTCACCTTCTGGAATCCCACTAACAAACATGTATAAATTCTTATCTTCTATTGTAATAGGTGCAAAAGCTATAAATTCTTTTCTCGTACTTTCAAATTCTTTTCTACCATTCATATAATTAATCGCAAACGATGATGCATTACGAATTGTATTATGCAAATCAATTTGCTCTTCTTGCGCCTGCTTCGTTTTATATAAAACTTTACCGCTCTCGTCAGTGACCAATACTTTTAAAGCTCTAGAGTTTTGTTCTGAATTTTGATTCTCTATTTCAATCATAGTTGATATAGCTTCTAATTTATTTTCATGAACTGAACTATTTGCCACGCTTTGAGCTTGTTGATTAATTTGTTCCATACCAACCCGATAATCGATCGTCGCCTCTCGATTCGCATTCTCAAAAAACGGTGCTGCTGCCTTCGCTGACAAAATCCCTAACAACGCACAAGCAGTAAACGCAGTAATAAGTTGAATTCGTATACTCCGTTTCACACTCTTCACTATCTTTCCAATTAATTCTCGAATTTTCCTAACATAAGTAAATGGATTAAATATCTTTTTCAATCTTATACCCCACTCCCCATACTGTTTTTATATATATTGGCTTCCTTGGATTCTCCTCAATCTTTTCACGCACTTTCCGAATATGAACCATTACCGTGTTATCCGACTGGAAAGATCTTTCGTTCCAAACTTTTTCATAAATTTGTTCCGCACTAAAGACCATCCCCGGATTACGGACTAGTAATTCTAAAATTGAAAATTCCCTCGGGGTCAGTTTCACTTCTTCTCCATCCACAATGACTGTATGAGTGGAGATGTTTATTTTCATCTCTCCAATTTCTAACTCGTCCTCATTTTGAATAGCAAAGCCATTCATTTTCATATAACGACGTAGCTGCGATTTAATTCTTGCGATTAACTCTAACGGATTAAACGGTTTTGCTACATAATCATCTGCACCTGTTGTTAATCCTAAAATTTTATCCATATCTTGCGTTTTTGCCGAAAGCATAATAATCGGCATTTCCTTCGCTTCCCTTACTTTCATACACATATGAATACCATCTACTTTCAGCATCATAATATCTAATACGACTAAGTGCACTTCATTTTCTTCTAATATACGTAACCCTTCTTCTCCGTCCCCTGCTTGCAGTACTTTATATCCTTCGTTCTTTAAATAAATTGTAATAAGGTTCCTAATTTCTTTTTCATCATCTACGACAAGTATTGTTTCCCCGGCCATACTCTCTCCCCCATCACTTTTTTAATCCCTAACTTCTATTATAAGAAAACTTCTGAAGAAAAACGCTCGGAAATCCTTAAGATTTTCTGAAGACGCAAAAAAGGTCTAGACTCCCCTCAAGTCTAGACCTTTCAAAAAACCCCTTTTATTTACGAACGTAGATGAAATATAGTACGAATAAAACTCCCATAACATACATAATTGGATGAATCTCTTTACGACGACCACTCACAACCATTGTAATTGGATAGAAGATAAACCCGATTGCAATTCCTGTTGCGATACTATACGTAAGTGGCATTGAAATGATAGTAAAGAACGCTGGCACTGCAATCTCGAATTTCTTCCAATCAATTTCTCCTAAAGATGAAACCATCAAGATTCCTACAATAATTAATGCTGGCGCTGTTACAGCTGGTGTCACAACACTTAATAGTGGTGAGAAGAATAGTGCCAGTAAGAAGAACCCTGCTGTTACAACCGCTGTAAATCCAGAACGTCCTCCTGCTGCTACCCCCGCAGACGATTCAATGTAAGACGTTGTTGTTGATGTACCTAAAATCGCACCAATTACAGTTGCAATCGCATCTGCAAATAACGCTTTACCTGCACGTGGTAATTTATTGTTCTTCATTAATCCCGCTTGATTCGCAACCGCTACAAGCGTACCTGCTGTATCAAAGAAATCGATAAAGAAGAACGTTATAATAACAATCGCCATTTCAACAGTGAAAATGTCTCCAAAGTGAGTTAACGCTACCCCGAACGTTGGTTCTAGACTCGGTATTGCTCCCACTACAGCTTTTGGTGTATCAATTAATCCCGTTGCTACTCCTAAGATCGCTGTAAGGATCATACCGTAGAAAACTGCACCATTTATTTTTTTAATCATGAAAATGATTGTAGTAACAACTCCGAAAATTGCTAATAACGTTGTGCCCTTCGTTAAATCCCCCAATCCAACAAGGACAGCATCATTCTTTACGATAATTCCAGCGTTTTGGAATCCAAGGAAGGCAATGAACAATCCAATACCCGCCGCTACTGCAAACTTTAACTCTACTGGAATTGCATTAATAATTTTTTCACGAATACCTGAAGCAGTAAGAATAATAAAGATAATACCTGACATTAATGTTCCAGCAATCGCCGTTTGCCACGGAATTCCCATCGTTAACACCGCTGTATAAGCAAAGAACGCGTTTATTCCCATACCTGGCGCTAAAGCAATCGGATACTTCGCAAATATCCCCATAATTAACGAACCAATCGCCGCTGCTAATGCTGTAGCAACAAATACTGCACCTGGATCCATTCCTGTACCTGCCGGTAATCCTTTAACATTTCCAAGCGACAGCGTAGCAGGATTGACAAATAGTACGTAAGCCATAGATAGAAATGTCGTTAAACCTGCTATGAACTCTGTTTTATAATTTGTGCCGAGTTCATCAAACTGAAAATAGCGTTTCATCTTACGTTTCCCCCGTTATATGATTACTCGCCGTATTTCACCCTAGCCCTCTTTTATCTATAAAAATAAAAAAGGCTTCCATTGCATATACATGGAAGCGTTCTATGAATAAAGACAAGTTTCCCCTCATCTTTATCAAAACGCCTCGTAGTCAAGCCATTTACGGTAGCTAGGTAGAAACTTTCGGGCCATATCCCCGATATTATACGACGGCATAATATTCACTTTTCGTTTGAATTACATACTCATATTAACTCGAGGAGGTGGTTTTGTCAATTCAAAAGCGAACATTTTTATAAAATTTTATATTTTCGTTCGTATTAAGGGTAAAAACAAAAAGATCCATCTATACATAAATGATAGATGGATCCTTTTTATTACAATACTATTCCCACTCAATCGTAACAGGTATGAGATAAGTAGTGATATATAGCTACTTTATCTATTTTTCAAGTGTTTGGTGGGGTAATTGGTGGTGAATAAAAATATTATCGAGCGTTCAACGAATTTATGCAAACTAAATAACAAGCAAAATCCCCAAATCTCTTTCTATCACTTTCAATAGTTCCTAACTCGTCAAACCACACTGAACTCCAATTTTGTTGTTTCATATAATTTGCAATTACTTTTAGATTTGTCATAAATGCATTGTGTTGATGTGTTCGGGAATTATCAATGTCTCTACGCTCTTCTAACGTCTGTATACTCCATTCAGCACGAGTATTCGCATAAACGATAGCAGATTTAATCATATCTTCCCAAAACTCCTTAAAATCACTGTCTCTGGTATTAGCAGACTGTAATATTTGAGCATAAATTTCTTCGGCTTCTTGAAAAGTTAAACTACCCTTTTCTTCTAAATATTTTTTATAAGTCAGCATAAACCTCTCTCCATTCTCCTTGTACAGTATCTTTTTCAAAGGTTGAATATCTTTTCTTTTCCGTATCATATTTTAAGACCGGAATATTACCGCTTTTTTCAACAGTACCATCAATATAAAAATGACTTTCCCCATCCCAATAAACTTTTCCAAGATATTCTTTTTTATTTGCTATCTCCACACTTGAAATATGCCCTGCAATAATATCTTTATAAAAATATCCTGTCTCAGCTGGGTACTTTTGTGTGAAATACTCTTTAGGAGTACCATGTTTCCACAAATCTTCGGCTTCTTCTAAAATACCAGCATGGACAAATATTTGTTGGTCTGTTTCAAAGTAACGAAGCTGTTTAGAAATATTCAGTAACCATTTCAACAAATCACCATGTTTCTTCTTAATAGCTTCCTTTAATGCCTCACTTACTTTTTCATATGAATAGGTTAAAGGCTGAAAAGTATCAAAAATCCCTCTATACTCCTCGACAGTAAGGAAACTTTTAAAGGTACATATATCTGGCTCCTGAAATAATAATTTAAAATCATCCTCTTGGGAATATAACCAATGCAGGAATATTTCATCATGATTTCCTACCAAAATAATAACTTGATCCACATGATTTTCATGTAATTCTTTTATGTAATATAAAACCCTACATGAATCATTTCCTCCATCCACGTAATCACCTAGGAAGATAATTTTGTTTTCTTTATTCTTTAAATCAACATTTTTCAACGAATCAATCATTTGATTGTAATAACCATGAATATCGCTAACTGCATATATTGTAGCCATTTATTTATCCCTTCTTTTTTTTATAACTTGATTTCCATTGAAAATTATCTTCGTATATTCGGCAGTTTCTATTTTTATATTCCCTGACATCTCCTCAGCAATTGCCATATCAGCACCACTCCACATATGAGCATAATGTTTTAAAGTAATCTCAGGACTTGAATGACCCATACGTTGAGATAAAACTAGCACCGACACATTAAATTCATTAATAAGATATGAAGCATGAGAATGACGCAATCCCTTTGCTTGTATCTTTTTCACTCCTGCAAATTTAGAATATCGCTCAATAATTCGTGATATCGTTGATTTAATCATCGGTAGACCATCATAACTAAACACAAAATCATTTTCCTTACCTAATCCAATCTCTGTTTGCCTACTTTTCCAGTCATTTAAAATTTTGATAGTGTCATCATCCAGTGCTACTATTCTCTTTCCACCTTCTGTTTTTGTATATGAATTCCGTTTCCAATCCGCTCTGTTTTTTATAATAAGCATATGATGAATCCTTATACGTTTCTTTGTTAAATCAATGTCATTCCAATATAAAGCTGTTCCTTCATTCACACGAATCCCTGTCATATAATAAACCCATAACATAACGAAATTTAAGTGTTCATAAAAATCACCAATATAAATTTGATTTATCACTTTTTCAAATTCTTGTTTTGTCCAATAGGGTACAATAGCTTTTCCTTTGTTGATTGCCCTAACCTTTTTTGAAATATTGTATTCTAAGTATTGCATTTCAACAGCTTTATCTAAACTTTTACGAAATGTTCCAAAAACTAAACTCGCATAGGATTGAGCATACCCAGCTCCTCCACTTTCTTGACTTGTTAATAACCATGTACGAAAATTTTGTACGTCCTCAACTGAAATAGAACGGAGAGGAATTGAAGCAAATCTATCTCTTATCTTTTCCAATATTCTTTGCTTAATAGAAAAGGTACTTTCTTCAACTTCTGTTTGATAATACGACATATATACAGTATTCATAAATTGCTCGTAAGTCATTTTATAGTTAGCGTAACTATTGACTTTATGATATTCTCTTTTTAATCGAGTTAACTCTTTGTTAGCTTCGAACGCGGAAGAAAAGGGCTTTCCATTAACGTCTTTCCTTCCTTTTTTTCGTATTCGTTTTCCTGTAATCCGATCAATGCCAAATTCTGATTGATAAAAGAAATTTCCCTTATCATCAACATATACACCAGGGTATTTCGTTGTTTGCTGCGTCATTGGGAATTACTCATTTCTGTTATAAGAGCAACTCCTAAAATGGATTCAACCACATCCCTCGGTACTCTCCCCAGTCTTTTGTTGTTATAATACGGACAACCTTTTTGCACCATGATTGCTTTTGCTTGCCTAATTAGTGAAACAGCTTGATATTTCTTATATCCTAGTTTAATTAAATCATCTTTACATATTGTTGTACCCATCACAACAACCCCTTTCCACGCTAATATTCATCCTCACTCATAAGTTCTAAAACACGTTGCTCAATTAATGTTTGGTCGGACTCAGTGATTTTTTCTTTCCCCATATGTATTAACTCTTTCAAATAAAGATCAGCATATTTTTCACCATATACGCGCCTAAATGACTCATAGAGCATACTGATTGATTTTACCGTAGCATTTTCAACCCAATTTTTCTTTTTCTTTAAGGTGAGCTTTTCACGCTCTACTTTTAAGGGGATTTCCTCAATACCATCTACAAGTTTTTGCCACCATCTCATTGTAGGAAGTCTATTTTTATTATGTAAGTCACTAGCACCCTTAGGTTGTGTCTTGAAACAATAATGAGCTGATAAAATACCTTTAACTATGGTATTAAGTGGTTTCCCATTCGATATTTGAAGAGCAACTTGCATTGCTTTATTTCCAGTCAGCTCTAGTTCCCATCTGACCCACTTTTCAACATTTACAATTTCACCTGCATTATCTCTTCTTTCTTGTTTTTTATCATAGATTCGTAATATTTGCGGAGATGCACCAATATACAATGTAAAACCGGTCAATTTCCCATCAAGAATCCTACCACTATTTATTTCAATAAATTTATGACTTTTCGTACTTAACTGTCCTCGTTTCACATAATCCTGCAACACTTTTACAGATGGAGTAGCATCATCAAAAATATCTAAAGCTAAATCTATTCTTGATACTTTACCTTGTATTTCTAAAATAACTGATACAAATTTGTACCAATGCCAACCATCAAACCTCGACATGTGTTCTTCATATTGTCTACACGCTTGTCCAGGCATATCTATAAGAACACTACTGTGACTTCGTGAGGAATGAAGCTTTATATTCGCAAAGCTAATGCACATATCGTAAGTAGGATATGGAGACCCCTTAATCTCTGAAGAAAATTCAGAGATTGGGATTCCTAAAATTCCATCAGCGACTGCCGGTAACTCACTATTTGGAATCGAACAACGAAGGTAATCAATTAAGCACTGATTACTTCGCTTTTGACTCATGTACTTCACCAATAGTGTAACTATCAGCTTCAATTTTGAGTTCTGAATACTGCCATGTATCGATCATTGGCTTACCTTGTCCGACAAATGTTTTCTTTTGCACCTTTTTAGGTTTTACTTTAAACCCTGTAAAAGAAATTGGAATAAATTCACCATCTTCGTAATCATCAAAGATAGGTAAACTATCTTGCTTTTCAATAACTACAGTAATAGGCGAACCAATTTCAGTACCACCATTTTGTAATACAAGCTCAATAAATGGTCTATCGTAAACTTTAAAAGTTATTGCATACTTACCTGTTTCAACTAGCTCACCATTTAGATTCTTTTCTTTTTCAATTCGAGTAGCAAAGCCATCCTTTTGCACCAACATTGCTGTAGGAACTTTAAATTGTTTAATGTCAAAATGAAAATCACCTAATTCGACATTTTCCGAGTCATTTAAAGAATGTAATCTTGACGATTTTAAAATTAATTTCCCCATGTTTCCAACCCCTTTTTATCATTTTTTAATCCCGAACTCTCGGGATTTTGAGTAACCTTCCAAACCTAGGGCCCCAACCGATTGAATCATTTCCATTGAGGGTATTACACCCGTGTTACATAACGGGTTGCTTCGCTAATTTTGGTTATTTATAAGTGTTGGGCAAAGAACACCCAACAAGGCATAACTTTTCACGAGCATTTCTTGCCACTCCGTTTGGCGACTAACTTCGCCACCGAAACACTCGCAAAAAGTTACGCTCAATTTTTTAGATTGATGAAATCACTTTATTTAGAGGTATCCGCCATTTGTTGATTTCCCATCAATTTTTCTATTTCTGCTATGAAGTCAAAGTCTTTGTCTATATATGGAGTTTCAAAATAGACTGGGGCAGCGTGAACGCCATCCAGTTGAATATACCCTCCACCTTTCTCTGTAACCGTCTTATATTCAACGTTATTGGTATCAAATATCATGTTATAGCCAATTGAGTCCATAGCACCTAAACCTGCTTTAAACCCCATCTGTGCCCTTATATTCGTAGGCAGGTCATCTGCTGAAGGACGTTGCATAAGTATCTCTATCATGACGCCTGCTTGTCTGCCTTTCATTACTAGAGTAAAAACGTAATCTAATGCCTCTTTAGCAATTTTCTTATCTACTGAATGCATAAAGGCTGAAAATTCATCAAAGACAACTATAACTACAGGTAAATTAAAGTCCTTGTATGTCTTGCCAAAGGCGGATATATCATTGAAATAGTTAGAATATCTTTGCTCCATCAATTCAACGACTTCTCTGAGCATTTTGCATATTTGATTGGCTTCTGTAGCAACTTTCCCTTCAAACCCCGTAACGAAACGCAATAGGCTTAAATCTGCTTTTTTTGGGTCAATAATTCTCAAATCTGCTTGAGGAGATAAGTTCAAGTAAGAAACTATTTTCCCCAAAATGAAGAACGACTTTCCAGATCCAGTTCCCCCAACGATAAGGGAGTGGACGACCTTGTGGAGTTGGTAAGATATATTTCCAGTAATTCTAATTTCATCTGAACCATTTGATTTACTTATTGTTGAAGTTAGGTTAATGCGTTCGTCTTTGTATTTTAAGAAAGTATAGTCAACATAATTAACAGTTATGTTTGTTGTTTCTAATTCCATTCCTAAAGTAGCTTCGAGGTTTTCGCCAAGATTGGTAGCTTCTTTTGTAAATCGGTCACCATCTCTCCTTATCCGCACATAAATATATTTTTCCGCTTCTTTGTAATAAATACGAATAACCCTTACAATACGCTTTTCTCTGACGACCTTATCTTCTCTCATAGTCTCAAAGTAATCTTCATCATATAATTTCAGCGTGTCTATCATATAAGCTAGATTGTTAGCAATCCATGACTTATGGCCCTTAACAAAGTTAAAATAGAATCTAATAATTTTATAAATAGATACCGCCCAAAAAACTGTTATTAGCGAATCAACGAAACCATTGAAACTCACAGAGCTATAAATCACAGGAATATTAATTATTAGTGGCGGAATAGCGTTTGAAATCTTCACAAAGAATATCGTCAACATAAGAATGAATATTACAAGGAAATATTTTAATAATCTATTTTTCCTTTGTGGATATACAACATTGTGCCACTCACTGTTTCTTTTATTGAACATGTTAGTAAGTGCATTCTCCATGAATTTCACACATTCTAACACCCCGTTCTTTAATCGCATTCGTCATAAATTCAATACATGAAATAAATTCCTCTTTAGAAGGTTGAAGTTTTGTGCCATCAAAGAGTCCAGTCCATAATTCTTTAGGTTTTGAACTAGAATCATAAGGGTCTTCTAAAAAACTTTGGAAACAATATTTTTCAATGAATTCTTTATAGCTTCCAAAAGAATTTAACCAGTTCATGACCGAAGCAATGACTTCTTCTTCTGTTAAATAAACTTTCCCAAAAAATCTACTTTCACCTAGAAATCTACTCAAAATTTCTTTAAGCTCAAGGTTGGAAGCTTCATTATTTTTACTCTGAAAATATAAGAAAATTTTATCAAGAGCTACGAAAAAATTATCGGCAGTCTTTGCGGCCCTCCCTAGATTAAAACCTCTACACACTGGAGAAAAATTTGATAGATAATATACTGAATCTAAAAATTCTAGCATTGATTCATGAACTTCAACATATTGCTTTTTAATATAAAAGCTCCATATAGCTGAATTTGAGATTTTATTACTATTATTTGCGATCCCTTCAGCAATCATTTCATTTTTCACTGCTGGGATATTTGGTACAATCAGTTTTTTTGATTTTTTGATTAAAATATCTTCATGATAATATCTCAAATATGTGGTAAAAAAACTTTGTGGAGAAATTAAAGTATCAGTATAAGTGGTTTCTCCTTCTCCAAAAAGAAATTCTAGATTTTCCTTAACAACAGAAGAAGAGTCACAATCAAACTCCAAATTAGAACAATTTAGGAGTTTATAGTTAATAAACGTTTCCAAAGGGTTTTTTCCGATTAATGAGCCGTTATCATAAAGTCCAATACAATTTTCCGTAAAATTTTTTTCCATATTTTTCACAATCCTTTTGTTTTTTATTATCTAAGATACAGAAGGAGTGTAACTAAATCATGTTCTTCCTTCTTAAGATCCAAACCCTTAATTCTCCTTTTTTTCTCCTTTCAGTTAATATAATACACCTTCGTCAATTTACCGTCAATATTTTTTCTCCATAAATTCTCCTTTTATTTTTGTTATAAAAAAATACTGCTAATTTATAGCAGTACTAAACATTAATAAACATCTCTTTTTATTGAATCTCACAACTCTTATCAACTTCAGTTTCAATATCACTTAATAACTTAATAACCGTATTACTAAATTCTTCATCATATTCCAATTCTATTTTTTCTTTATACTTATTAATAATATTTTTTAATGCTTGAATATCAATTCTTTGCCCTTTATTTTTATTACTACGCCCTTTCACATCTTCAATGTTTTTCATAAAAGCAGCTTTAAGTATAAGACGAATACAAACCCCAATTGTAACACTTCTAACTCCAAGTAACTTTGGCAGTTCTTTTTTCAGTGTTTGGATTCCCAGTTCAACTTCATTACTAACTTGAAGTTTAGGTCTTAATGCACCTTCCTTAATTTCATAATCATTTAGCAACTTAATCTTAGAATCAAATACTCCTTTCCAATCATTAACCCATTCCGAATCATTGAATGCCTGCATAAGCACGTTCCCTTTCGTCATGCTGATTCCAGTTCGGTCTTCATACATATGTTTTAACTCTTCAATTAATTTCGCTGTTTCAATTGATATTCTTACTTGATAATTCATTATTTTTCCTCCTTTCAATTGAAATTCATTATAATAATCGTCAACTTATTTTCTCCAATTTTATCATAGGCTTGCTATTTTTTATTGTCAATTTTTCTCTGGTAGCTATAAATAAACTCAGAATTCTAAAACTATGGGGGGAGAAATGGTAGAGAACTATATAAAAATAAGCCTATTTTAAAGATTTATCATCACAATAAACCCTGTAAAATAGGCTTTCTTAAATATCATCAGTCTTAATTCTTATTCCTATTGAACTAATACATGCGTTAGCCATACATGAATCCTCAGATTCACTGTTATACAAAATACAATAGAAATATTATTTCCTATAAAGTCTAATGACGTTTTCTTATTTCTATTCTAAAATAAATAGCTTAATTATCTTCAATCTTAAAAAGTTTATCATTCTCCGACAACTTCAGAACAATATGCTTATCATTATTCAATCCATCTGGTATTTTATCTTTTAATATCGAAAAAACTAATTGTATATTGTTCTTCGAAGCAAACTCGTTCACTTTTACCAACTGGTTTCCATGCATTAATTCTTTTTTATCATTTAATATAAAATTAAGTGCCGGTATATTTTCACTTCTAGCAAATAGTATATAAGCTATATCGAAACATAATATTTCACCTTGTTTTTTACCTGAACTTGTATTTAAGTTAAAACTTTCAAAGGAGTAAAAAGGTTGTTTAGTTTTTCTATCTTCATTTATTTTAAATGAGATACCGTATTCTTCTCCATATAGTTGTTTCGATACTTCAGTAAAATATCTATTGAACTTCATGAGTTGTTTCATCAGTAAATTTTGAAATTCTTCTGAGAATCTATTTCCTTCAAGTAAATCAATTTCTTCACTAATATTTCTAATATTAGTTTCAGATAGTTCAATCTGTGAGATACTATTCTCCACTTCCCCAAGCCTTCTATAATTATTGGTTAATTCACTAATAATTTTTTCTAAATCACTAAATGTATCGCTTATTGAAAGCTTAGATACTAAATCCTTTTCTAATAACAGATCATTTTCCAATTCTTTTTTATATTCTTCTATTTTAGATTCTAAACTTGGTAAATCTTGAGTAATATACTTTATTTTCTCCAGAATCATATTATTATGATATTTTACCATCTCTTCAAAAGTTACTTGTATGTTACTAACGCTTTTCTTTGCAACCGAATATATTTCTTTTAATGAGTTTAAATCAACGACAGAAATATCTTCTCTTAGCTCAGCTTCAGTTTCTCTTAATATTTCTCTTCTTAAAGATAATTCACTAATCTTAGAACTTAATCTACTTATTTTATATTTAAGTTTATTAAGTTCTTGCAAATCCTCATCATAGTTTTCATTTATGTTTAAATCATTTTTTTGTTTTTCTAATCTGTTAATATGATCTTTAATAATATCTAACTGAAGCTCTAATTCCGTTTTAGATTGTTTTTTTTCTAATCTTCCCTTGAAATTTTGCTCAACCTTAAGTTTCTTCATTAGGAATGTTCTGTCAGAGACTGGTAGACCAAACATAAACAAATACAGTGTTTCATATTCAACATTTGTTGTAAAAGTATTTAATACCTTTAGAGTGTTATTTATTCTTTCATCTTTGTATCTTATATTGTGAGCGATAAGTTGACGAATCCCTGGCTTATCATTCTCTCTCTCTCCAATAATTAAACTACTTAACTTTTCTTCAAAATCCCTACCACTATTTTTTTTGAGATTTTCTCCATTTATCGACATAATTTTTTTATTTCTTTGTAAAAAATTACGTTTAATTATTATTTCTTTTGACTTTTCATCCATTAAATCTTCTTTTAAATTTAACTCTATTGATACTTCATTACTCACCAAATAATCTTTCACAAATTCTATAGTTTGTTTCGACTCAGGATCACTATATATTTGTTCCGGATTCCCGCCTAGACAGTAATCAATCAAGGCTAGAACAGTAGTTTTGCCAATATTATTACCAGTTTCAATTTCATTTGAATTTTGAGTTTCATCTAAAATTAAATTTGTACCTGTATGGAAGCCAATTTCTCTAATTACTCTTGAATTAGATAGTATTCTTAATTCGTTTAAGAACATAAGAACACACCTCCCTTTTTATCAACTTTTGCTGCTTCTATTAAGTATAGCCAATCCAAACAATAAGAAAAAACTTTCAAAGATATATTATGCTTCTCTTTTACCAGTTTATATAATGTAACTATATCCTGTCCTTCTTTAGCTTGAATCTCTATTATAACTAAAGAAGCATAATAAAATATACTCATTTCGGGTTTCATATCATTTAGTAGCAACATGAGTATACCCCCTAGGATTTTTAAAAATTTTACATCTTACAAATGCATCCACAACAATTATTCTTACACACATATCTATTTCCTCTTCAGGAATTTCGGATAACATGTCACCTTCCATCACGTGTTCTTGGACTTTACCAAGAATATTAAAGAATTTATCTATATTACTTATATCTTTATTAACAATTTCTTTTTCATAAAATGAAGCTATCTTTCTAAATACAGAAAGTGTTTTATTAGTCCCTCCTCGAATAAACTCTTCATAAAGTTTATCTAGCATACCATAATATATAATATATGCATCAAAAGTGGACTCTTTAATATCCATTAAATTATTAAATTCAATTTTTTCCTCAATTCCATATTCATTTAACGGTACATGATTTGTAACATTTTCTAGGTTCTCTTTTGCTAGAAAATTCACTATTGTAGCTAGATTAGAACTAATCCTAACTATATTTGGTCTTTCCCCGAACTCTTTTTGTACTAAGTCATATAAATTTGTCAATTTATCGATGGGCAACTGTGACACACTTTCTAATATAGTCACTTTATCCATAATATCTGTTCCTGGTTCAAAATTAATATTGTGTTTATTTATATAGGTTTTTTCTCTTAATTTCTTTGCCTCATCAGCAATAAATAAAAATTTAAGTTTATAATCGTCTTGTGCAAGATCCTTAATCTTTTTCTTTTCTAAAGTATCATTTATCTTCTTAGGTGTAGCTGTAGAAGATACCTGCACTACTATTTTTTTCTGTTCATCAATTAGATCAATAGCTTCATAGTTTGCTTTTCCGACATTTGAAGGTATAAGTTCGTAATCATAAAGTATGTTTAAAAAATCTCTAAAAAACGTTTCTGAATGAATATTTAAATCTAAAAAATTTAGTTTTCCATTCGTTTTTATTATTGATGCAAGTGTCCCTATTTTCTCAGCAATGTAATTATAATATCTTTGCCTATTCATTTTTATCATTCCGCTCTAAATCGTTTACTCTAATTATACAATAATTTATAACCCACTAATATAATTTTTCGCTTCTACTAGATTTAAGAAAATTAACGATCTTTTTTAACAGTTCCTTAAAATAAAAAGCCCTCCCAAGAAATTGGGGGGGCTTTTGGTGGGGAACTATATATTTTCAAACCTTTTTTACAGTTTAATTAATGTAGAAAACACTTAAAAATAAGCTTCCACAAATTAATTTATTTAATACCGTTATTCCCACTCAATAGTTGCTGGTGGCTTACTCGTTATATCATACACGATACGGTTAACGTGTTTTACTTCGTTTACGATACGTACAGAGATTTTCTCTAATACGTCCCAAGGGATACGTGCCCAGTCAGCTGTCATACCATCGATAGATGTTACTGCGCGGATACCTACTGTGTAATCGTAAGTACGCTCGTCACCCATAACACCTACACTACGCATACCAGGAAGCGCAGTGAAGTATTGCCAAACTTCGCGGTCTAATCCTGCTTTTATAATTTCTTCACGTAAAATCGCATCAGATTCACGAACGATTTCTAATTTCTCTTCTGTAATTTCACCTAATACACGAATACCAAGTCCTGGACCTGGGAACGGTTGACGCCATACGATTTCATCAGGAATTCCTAATTCTGATCCTAATACACGTACTTCATCTTTAAATAAAGTGTTTAAAGGCTCAATTAATTTGAACTGCATGTCTTCTGGAAGTCCACCAACGTTATGGTGAGATTTAATTGTTTGTGCAGTTGCTGTACCACTTTCAACGATGTCTGTATAAAGTGTACCTTGCGCTAGGAAGTCCATTCCTTGTAATTTAGAAGCTTCATCATCAAATACGTAAATGAATTCATTACCGATAATTTTACGTTTTTGCTCTGGATCTTCTACACCTTTTAACTTGTTCATGAAGCGCTCTTGTGCATCCACTTTAATAACGTTCATATGGAAGCCTTCGCTAAATGTTTTCATAACACCTTCTGCTTCATCTTTACGAAGTAAACCGTGGTCCACGAAAATACATGTTAATTGGTCACCAATCGCTTTATGAATTAATACTGCTACAACAGAAGAGTCTACACCGCCACTAAGTGCGCATAATACTTTTTTGTCTCCAACAGTTTCACGGATCTTCTCTAATTCTACTTCAATAAAGTTCTCCATGTTCCATCCTTCAGAACAACCACATACGCCGAATACGAAGTTTTTAATTAAATCGTTACCGTGCTCAGAGTGACGTACTTCTGGGTGGAATTGTACACCGTATAAGTTTTTGTCTTCATTGCTCATACCAGCAATTGGACAAGACTCACTTGTTGCATCTACTACGAATCCTTCAGGTAAACCAGTTACTAAGTCACCATGGCTCATCCATACAACTTGCTCTTCTGGAAGGTTCGCATATAATTTTGATTCGTTCTCTACTTTAAGAACAGCTTTTCCATACTCACGGTGGTTGGCACGTTCTACTTTCCCACCGAAGTGTTGCGTCATAAGCTGCATACCGTAACAAATACCGAAAATCGGTAATCCTAGCTCAAAGATTTTTTCATCACAATGTAATGCGCCTTCACCGTATACACTATTTGGTCCACCAGAGAAAATAATCCCTTTTGGATTCATTGCTTTAATTTCTTCTGCAGTAATTGTATGTGGATGAAGTTCACTGTATACACCGAACTCACGAATTCGACGTGCTATTAACTGATTGTACTGACTCCCAAAATCTAAAACGATAATTGTATCATGCTGCTTCTTCAAAATAATCACCCCAACGTTAGTTCTCGTATATAAATATTTTCACCAATTTGGCGAAAAGCATTACTAATATAATAAAAAAAGCCAGTCCTCCGCCTCTAGTCTCATGACAAAGAAAAGGCAGGGGTCTGGCTTTATAAAGAAAGATAGTCTTCCGCTCTTTATAAATATAAGACGCACTGCCTTCATAGTCAGGTTGTTTACGGTAACCCGGTAGAGACTCTCAAACCATATCATCGAGGATATATGAAGGATTGTTTTATATTATCTTCCTAGATTCTAACAATGAAGTATCGGTATGGTCAAGAGAGAAAGCGACAAAATTCTACAGAAATTATTTTCCTGCGCTCAAAAACATAAAAAAACATCCACTTCTATATAGAAGTGGATGTTTTTCGGGAGAACGGAATTACATCATTCCGCCCATACCGCCCATGCCCATGCCGCCCATGTCAGGCATTGCTGGTGCATTTGGTTCTGGCTTGTCAGCAACTACAGCTTCAGTCGTTAAGAACATAGCTGCAACAGATGCTGCGTTTTGAAGTGCAGAACGAGTTACTTTAGCTGGATCTACGATACCAGACTCAAGCATGTTAACCCATTCGCCAGTAGCTGCGTTGAAACCAACGCCTACTTTTTCGCCTTTTAGACGCTCTACAACTACAGATCCTTCTAGACCAGCGTTGATTGCGATTTGACGAACTGGCTCTTCTAGTGCACGAAGTACGATGTTGATACCTGTTGCTTCGTCGCCTTCAGCTTCGATAGAAGCTACTTTTGTGTATACGTTCATAAGTGAAGTACCACCACCTGCAACGATACCTTCTTCTACTGCTGCACGAGTTGAGTTAAGTGCATCTTCAATGCGAAGTTTGCGCTCTTTTAACTCAGTTTCAGTTGCTGCACCTACTTTAATTACTGCTACACCGCCCGCAAGTTTAGCAAGACGCTCTTGTAATTTTTCACGATCGAATTCAGAAGTAGTTTCTTCTAATTGCGCGCGGATTTGACCGATGCGAGCTTCGATTTGTTGTGAATTTCCAATACCTTCAACTACAGTTGTGTTTTCTTTCGTTACAACAATTTTACCAGCGCGTCCTAAAGATTCAACTGTAGCAGATTTTAAGTCACGTCCTAATTCTTCAGTGATTACTTCGCCACCAGTTAAGATTGCGATATCTTCTAGCATTGCTTTACGACGGTCACCAAATCCAGGAGCTTTAACAGCAACTACATTGAATGTACCACGAAGTTTGTTCACTACTAATGTAGCTAACGCTTCGCCTTCTACATCTTCAGCAATGATAAGAAGTGGTTTACCTTGTTGTACCACTTGCTCTAATACTGGTAAGATTTCTTGGATGTTAGAAATCTTTTTGTCAGTAATTAAAATGTATGGGTTATCAAGAACTGCTTCCATTTTGTCAGAATCAGTAATCATGTAAGGAGATGCATATCCACGATCAAATTGCATACCTTCTACTACGTCTAATTCTGTTGTGAATCCTTTAGATTCTTCTAAAGTAATAACGCCGTCGTTACCAACGCGCTCCATTGCTTCAGCGATTAATTGACCTACTTCTTCGTCAGCCGAAGAAATAGCAGCTACTTGTGCGATAGAAGATTTACCTTCGATTGGTTTAGAAATCGCTTTTAATTCTTCAATTGCAGCAGTAACAGCTTTTTCGATACCTTTACGAAGACCCATTGGGTTTGCACCAGCTGTTACGTTTTTAAGACCTTCACGAATCATAGCTTGCGCTAATACAGTTGCAGTTGTCGTTCCGTCACCAGCTACATCGTTTGTTTTGCTAGCAACTTCTGCTACTAATTTCGCACCCATGTTTTCGAATGCATCTTCTAATTCGATTTCTTTTGCGATTGTTACACCATCATTTGTAATAAGTGGTGAACCGAATTTTTTCTCAAGTACAACGTTACGACCTTTTGGTCCAAGCGTTACTTTTACTGCGTTTGCAAGAGTGTCGACACCGCGAAGCATCGAACGACGTGCTTCTTCACTAAATTTAATATCTTTTGCCATAATAATTGACCCCCTTGGATTTTTAAAATGTATATAATTAACCGATAATTGCTAAAATGTCACTTTCACGTAAAATCAAGTAGTCTGTACCTTCGTATTTCACTTCAGTACCTGCATATTTTGAGAAGATGATAAGATCACCTGCTGCTACCTCTAAAGCAACACGCTCACCATTTTCAAGCACTCGGCCTGTACCTACTGCAATAACTTTACCCTCTTGTGGTTTTTCTTTTGCAGTTTCTGGTAATACAATACCACTTGCTGTTTTTTCTTCTGCTTGAACAAGTTCAATTACAACGCGATCACCTAATGGCTTTAGCATGAACAATAACCTCCTCATTTTGTTATGTAAATTTTATTTATTAGCACTCAAGTCACACGAGTGCTAACACACTTCTAATAATAAATAATCTCAATTTCTTTTGCAAGTAAAAAAATCATAATTTTTTCGCAAATTACTTTATGCACTTTCCTATATATCATTACTTCTTCTACTGCCTTTACTATATGAATCGTTGTTCCCACTTCTTGTATGTTACAATATGAAAGACACCCTAAGTTGTTTTCGCTAAACGTACAACTTTTTCCTGTCTCCTATTTTATTTTCAAATACTTATTTACAAAAAAAATATAATTCAAATGAAAGTTTATATCGTAGGTAGCATATTTACATGTTATCCTACCTTATCTCATACACTAGAGTTAGAAAGGATGGTTAAACCATTTGAAGAAACAATATTGGTGGATTATCGTTACATACATTTTAATGCAGTTATCAGGCATTGCCGGGTTACCGCTTCTCCTGAAAACTGGACTATACGATAATAGGGGATTTACTAGAGAGGAAAAACTTCAACTCATAACTGGTCATTGGGCTATCATTAGCTTTTTCATTGCATTATGCGTTGTACTTTGGTTACTCAGAACAGACATTCGTGACAGGCATTTAGATAAAATGCGCTCTACTGTTCCAGCTACAATTGGGTGGATTTTTATTGGTTTCTTCTTAGCGCTGTTCTCACAAAGCATTGCCGGTATGATTGAAATACGTTTATTAGGGATTACACCTGGATCCGAAAATACAGCAAGACTTATGGACATCGCAAGAACGACACCTTGGTTCCTTATTGTCATATCTATAATAGGACCTATTTTGGAAGAAATCGTATTTAGAAAAATTTTATTCGGTACACTTTATAAGAAGTTTAACTTCTTTATTGCCGCTATTATTAGTTCACTTGTATTCGCGGCGATTCATTTTGATTTTACTCACTTATTGGTATACACTTCTATGGGGCTCGTATTCGCCTTTTTATACGTAAAAACGAAACGAATTATAGTTCCTATTGCAGCTCATGTTGCAATGAATACATTAGTTGCAGTTGCTCAAGTTGTAGTAAGCAATGAGCAAATTCAAGAAATGATTAAAGAAGCTGAAAAAATGCAAGGCTTTATCGGAGGATTTTTAGTATGAGAAACTCACCATTGTTCATGGCTGCATTGTACTTTCTTCTTGGATGTATCTTTACACGCTTCGCCATTACGAACGTAACAGATACAATCTGGAATATGTGGACAATACTATTTGCAGTTATGGCAACAATTGATTTTAATTTGGCACTTCGCCTTATCTTAGTTAAATTCACAAAGAAAAAACAATAATAAAACGCAGAGGTCATCTCCTCTGCGTTTTATTGTGGATAATTCTTCAAAAAGTAAACAAGTGTTTGTAACTCTACAGCTAAATCAATGTGATGAATCCTTATATTCTCTGACACATTTAAGCGTGCTGGTGTGAAATTTAAAATACCATGCACGTTCGTTTCTGCCAATCTATCTGCCACAGATTGCGCTACTGTAGCGGGTACCGTTAATATTGCCACTTGTATATCAGTTGATAAACGTTCTTCTAGTTCATCCAAATGATATACAGGAATGCCTCCGATTTCTGTTCCAACTTTCTCTTCACTAACATCAAACGCCATTTCAATTTTTGTATTATTGTTTTTCGTGAAATTATAATGTAAGAAAGCGGTCCCTAAATTACCTACTCCAATAAGTGCCACGCGTGTTATATCATCTTGGTCGAGTGTTTCACGGAAAAATGATAATAAATAATTTACGTTATATCCATATCCTTTTTTCCCTAACGCTCCAAAATATGAAAAATCTCTTCGAATAGTTGCGGAATCAACCTTTACCGCTTCACTCAATTCGGCTGATGAAACACGTTGCTTACCAGAAAGAGATAAGTTTTGGATAAATCGATAGTATAGAGGCAATCGTTTGGCAGTGGCTTGTGGAATTTTTTGCTGATCCATATAACCTCTCCTCTCTTCCTATCTTTATTCTTATACTTGAATCAAATACAGAAGTTTAGTACTCATGAATTTCCTTGTATAATAAAGAGAAGAAGTATTCTCTCTTTATTTTAAACTATACACTATTTTTAGTATGATTGAGAAATATAAACATGGCAAAGTTAAGAAATTATTTGAGGTGAAAACATTGATATTATTACAAGTGAATGGGCTTTCGAAATTATACGGTGCAGAAACGATTCTTGCAAACATAAAATTGGAAGTACAAACAAAAGATCGTATCGCATTAGTCGGACGAAATGGAGCTGGAAAATCTACATTATTAAAAATAATAGCTGGCGAGTTATCTCATGATGGTGGTGAAATTATAAAACCGAAAGATGTCTCAATGGGGTATTTAGCTCAAAATACCGGATTAGAAACGTCTTTAACAATTTGGGATGAAATGTTAACCGTCTTTACACACTTGCAGCAGATGGAGACAAAACTTCGAAGGCTAGAGCAAGAGATGGGAAAAGAAGAAAACTTTTCAAATGCGGCTATATATGAGAAATTATTAGCTGATTATGACCAATTACAATTAGATTATAAAGATCAAGGCGGCTATCAGTACGAAGCGGATATACGCTCAATTTTAAGCGGTCTTGGCTTCCCAGTTGAAACGCATCAGACGAAAATTTCCACATTAAGTGGTGGACAAAAGACTCGATTAGCTCTTGGGAAATTATTATTAACTAGACCAGACTTACTTATTTTAGACGAACCTACAAACCATTTGGATATTGAGACACTAACATGGCTTGAACAATATTTACAAGGCTATCCTGGCGCGATTTTAATCGTTTCCCATGACCGTTATTTCTTAGATAAACTTGTTACACAAGTATACGAAATTTCTAATAAGGAAAGCCGACGATTTTTTGGTAACTACAGTAAATATTTAGACTCAAAATCAGCTCTATACGAGCAAGAAATGAAGCGTTATGAAAAACAACAAGATGAAATTTCTAAACTGGAAGACTTTGTACAAAAAAATATAGCTCGTGCATCTACGACAAAACGCGCTCAAAGTCGCCGTAAACAATTAGACAGAATGGAAGTATTAACTAGACCATTAGGCGATTCTAAATCAGCTTCCTTCCACTTCGATATTGAAAAACAAAGTGGAAATGATGTTTTACAAGTGAAAGATGCAACTATTGGCTATTATCAGGAACCGATTATTGAACATGTAAATATGCGCTTAACTCGCGGTGACAGTGTTGCCTTAGTTGGGCCAAACGGAATTGGAAAATCTACATTATTAAAATCCATTGTGAATAAGTTACAGCTATTACATGGAAACGTTGCTTTCGGCTCAAATGTATCTGTTGGTTATTATGATCAAGAACAAGCCAACTTAACATCTTCGAAGCGAGTTTTAAATGAATTATGGGATGAATATCCCCTGCAACCTGAAAAAGAAATTCGCACTATACTAGGCAATTTTTTATTCACAGGGGATGATGTACTCAAACCAGTATCTTCTCTTAGTGGTGGACAAAAGGCTCGACTAGCTCTTGCAAAACTTATGATGCAAAAATCCAATTTATTAATTCTCGATGAGCCAACAAACCATCTTGATTTAAATAGTAAAGAGATTTTGGAGAATGCTTTAATTGATTACCCAGGTACTCTTCTATTCGTCTCTCATGACCGCTATTTTATTAATCGCGTAACGACAACCGTTGTTGAGTTATCAACAGAAGGTGCACAAGAATATTTAGGTGATTACGATTATTACGTTGAAAAGAAAAATGAAATGATTGAACGTGCGGAACTAGAGCAAGAAGATGAAGTACCTGTTCAAAAAGTGGTGGCACAAGAAAAATTAAATTATCTCGAAGAAAAAGAACGTAAACAGCTAGAGCGTCAACGTACTCGAAAGATTGAAGAACTGGAACAAAATATCGTAGGCTTAGAAGAAGAAATTGCTACGTTAGAAGATCAGCTTTGCTTACCAGAAATATATGCAGATTATGAAAAGGCTAGTGAAATTACAACTAAAAAGCAAACACTGCAAGAACAACTTGAAGCTTGTATGGCAGAATGGGAAGAACTGCATATATAAGAGAATTTAAAAGAGGAGGATGTCTCATAAGTCGGGCTTTTTGACGAGATGACCTCCTTTTTATTTTCTTTTTTGGAATCAATACCATAGTAAATAAAATTATATAACCGATTCGACAAGGGTTGACAATAGTAGCACCTTATATAATAAGAGGAGGATGTTTCAAAATGTTTTTTGGACATCTCTTTGTTTTTTATTTCCCAAAAAAGAATTTCTTCAAAGGTCAGACTTCCTCTATGTTATCCACAAGGTTATACACATATCCACCTTTATAATATAAACTTTCAAATAACTTTTCCACATTATCCACAACTACATAAAAAGTTATACACATTTTATGTACACAAAAAAACCCAAATTATCAACAGATAATTTGGGTTTTATCCACAAGCTGTGGTTAATTTTGTGTATAACTATGCTTCAATATCTAATCCTGGATTTGCATTTAAAGCTAATGTAGCGCGTTTTCCTTGTTCGTATGCAATTGTACCTGCAGCTGCAATCATCGCTGCATTATCTGTGCATAAAGATAGAGGAGGAATAATTAGCTCTATATTTTCTTTTTGTGCAAATTCTGCTGCTAAACGTGCACGAAGCCCTTTATTAGCAGCTACTCCACCAGCAAGAAGCACTTGTTTTACATTATAAGCATCTGCTGCACGAGACGCTTTCGTTACAAGTACATCTATTACACTTTCTTGGAAACTTGCTGCTAAATCTTCTGGTGCAATTTCTATACCGCGCTGTTTTGCGTTATGCACAGTGTTGATAACTGCTGATTTCAATCCACTAAAGCTGAAATCATACGAATCAGGTTCTAGCCACGCACGAGGCAAATCAATTGTTGGTTTTCCTTCATGCGCAAGGCGATCAATATGAGGACCACCTGGATAAGGCATTGATAATGTACGAGCTACTTTATCGTAAGCTTCTCCTGCCGCATCATCTCGCGTTTCACCAATTACTTCAAATGAACCATGTTCTTTCATATAAACAAGCTCCGTATGTCCACCGGATACAACAAGCGATAGTAACGGGAATTGTACTTCTTTTACTAAACGATTCGCATAAATATGACCAGCAATATGATGAACACCAACTAGAGGGATATCATGAGCAAAAGCCACAGCTTTCGCTGCATTTACACCTATTAAAAGTGCTCCGACTAAACCTGGGCCTTCTGTTACAGCAATTGCATCAATATCCTCAAAAGTGATATTCGCTTCTTTTAAAGCTTCTTCTAACACAACTGTGATTTCTTCTACATGATGACGGGATGCAATCTCTGGTACTACTCCGCCAAAACGCTTATGACTTTCAATTTGCGATGCAACGACATTCGCAATGATTTCCGTTCCATTTTTAACAACTGCTACAGCTGTTTCATCACAGCTTGTTTCAATACCAAGTATAATCGTATTTTTTTCCATTATATATTCACCCACATTACAAGACCATCTTCCTGATTGTCTGCATAGTATCGTTTACGAATCCCACCATTTTGAAATCCGTATTTTCTGTATAACTGCTTTGCTACTTCATTTGACATGCGTACTTCAAGTGTCATTGTTTTTACTCCTAACCCTTTCGCTTCGGAAATGACTTCTTTCAATAAGGCATCCCCTAGCTTTTGACCTCTGTATTCCGGCAGGATAGCTATATTTGTTACATGTGATTCATCAATAATTATCCACAATCCACAATATCCAATTACGAGACCATCTTTTTCTAGCACGACATAATGTGCATGTTCATTCACCTCTAATTCACGGTGAAAGGCATCTGCAGTCCAAGGGGTTGAAAAAGATGCTTCTTCAATAGCTACAATTTGAGCAATATCATCAAGTGCCATCTTTCTAAATATCATATCCATCTTCTGTAGGCCCCTATTGTTTTTGACTTTCTAACCATTTTGTTTCAGCTTCAGCTAAACGAAGATAGCTAGGAACAAACGTATGCACGTCTTGTTCTTCTTTTTGTAATCCTAAACATGCTAATTCACTTGGTCTCGGGTTATTCTTAGTGAACGGAGCAAATACAGCTTGATCACCTAAATATTCTACAATTGTTTCTTTATGCAATTTAACATCGTTACCAATAAATAAAACAGGCTGTTCTTTATCTTTTAACATTTGCAACCAGTCAACAATAAGAATAATTCGGTCTTCTTCTATTGAAGTTATACGCTCTCCTTCATATGTATATAACCCCGTGTAAATTTGACCACGTCGGCCATCAAATAAAGGACAAATTAGTCCATTAAAATTAGTACCATTTGCAGCCACCACTTCCAAACTTGATACACCTACAATTGGTATTTGAAGTGACCAAGCTAATGTTTTTGCCGCTGTCACACCTATACGAACACCTGTATATGATCCCGGTCCAGCTGCTACAACAATTTTAGTCAATTCTTTCGGTTTTACACCGCATTCTTTTAACAGTTTCTCTACAGCTGGCATAAGACGTACAGAATGGTTTTTTGTTAAATTTGTAATGATTTCCCCAATCACGTTCCCTTCCTCAATAAGGGATACACCCATTACGTCATTTGAAGTATCAATTGCTAGTACTTTCATCTTGTAATAGCTCCTCACATAATCTAATATAGCGATCTCCAATTGGCTCGAGTACAATTTTTCTTGTATCATCTCCAGCATGGAATAAACTAATTTGCAACTTCTCATTCGGTAAATATACTTCTATTAAATGAGCCCATTCTACTACTGTGATCCCTTCACCATAGAAATACTCATCAAATCCTAAATCTTCTTCACTTTCCGCTAAACGATACACATCCATATGATATAGCGGTAATCTTCCTTTATATTCTTTAATAATATTGAAGGTAGGACTATTTACGACTCTTTTCACTCCAAGACCTTTTGCTAGTCCTTTCGTAAAAGTCGTTTTGCCAGCTCCAAGATCACCTTCTAAAATAATTACATCTTTTTCTTTTACAAGTCTCCCTAATTTTTCTGATAATCGCTGGGTTTCTTCGGAAGATTTTGTTGTTATTTCATATTTACTCACAGACTTCACCTACTTTACTCACAATGTTCTCTGCTCTTTATTATACAGGTTTTAAATATATAAAAAAGTCCTTAGGAGTTTTCCTAAGGATAGTTTGACTGTCTTTATTAGTTTTTTGTTAAAACAAATAAAAAAATACGAAACAACTTGTTTCGTTCTTTTCTTTATATAAAATGGCGGTCCCGACCGGGGTCGAACCGGCGATCTCCTGCGTGACAGGCAGGCATGTTAACCACTACACCACGGGACCATTTGGTTGCGGGGACAGGATTTGAACCTGCGACCTTCGGGTTATGAGCCCGACGAGCTACCGTACTGCTCCACCCCGCGATGATATAAATAGCCTGGCAACGTCCTACTCTCACAGGGACAAGGTCCCAACTACCATCGGCGCTAGAGAGCTTAACTTCCGTGTTCGGTATGGGAACGGGTGTGACCTCTCTGCCATCATTACCAGACTATATTCATTTAAGACAAGAATTATCATAACTCATTCGACATTTAAAGTCAATAAGTTTTTTATATTCTCTCAAAACTAGATAACATTAGCTTCATATTATATGGTTAAGTCCTCGATCTATTAGTATTCGTCAGCTCCACATGTCACCATGCTTCCACCTCGAACCTATCAACCTGATCATCTTTCAGGGATCTTACTAGCTTACGCTATGGGAAATCTCATCTTGAGGGGGGCTTCATGCTTAGATGCTTTCAGCACTTATCCCTTCCGCACATAGCTACCCAGCTATGCCCTTGGCAGAACAACTGGTACACCAGCGGTGCGTCCATCCCGGTCCTCTCGTACTAAGGACAGCTCCTCTCAAATTTCCTGCGCCCACGACGGATAGGGACCGAACTGTCTCACGACGTTCTGAACCCAGCTCGCGTACCGCTTTAATGGGCGAACAGCCCAACCCTTGGGACCGACTACAGCCCCAGGATGCGATGAGCCGACATCGAGGTGCCAAACCTCCCCGTCGATGTGGACTCTTGGGGGAGATAAGCCTGTTATCCCCGGGGTAGCTTTTATCCGTTGAGCGATGGCCCTTCCATGCGGAACCACCGGATCACTAAGCCCGACTTTCGTCCCTGCTCGACTTGTAGGTCTCGCAGTCAAGCTCCCTTATGCCTTTGCACTCTACGAATGATTTCCAACCATTCTGAGGGAACCTTTGGGCGCCTCCGTTACACTTTAGGAGGCGACCGCCCCAGTCAAACTGCCCACCTGACACTGTCTCCCGGGTCGATAAGACCCGTAGGTTAGAATTTCAATACAGTCAGGGCGGTATCCCACCAGCGCCTCCACCGAAGCTAGCGCTCCGGTTTCAATGGCTCCCGCCTATCCTGTACAAACTGTACCAAAATTCAATATCAGGCTACAGTAAAGCTCCACGGGGTCTTTCCGTCCTGTCGCGGGTAACCTGCATCTTCACAGGTACTATAATTTCACCGAGTCTCTGGTTGAGACAGTGCCCAAATCGTTACACCTTTCGTGCGGGTCGGAACTTACCCGACAAGGAATTTCGCTACCTTAGGACCGTTATAGTTACGGCCGCCGTTTACTGGGGCTTCAGTTCAGAGCTTCGCTTACGCTAACCCCTCTCCTTAACCTTCCAGCACCGGGCAGGTGTCAGCCCCTATACTTCGCCTTACGGCTTCGCAGAGACCTGTGTTTTTGCTAAACAGTCGCTTGGGCCTATTCACTGCGGCTTTCCGTTAAGAAAGCACCCCTTCTCCCGAAGTTACGGGGTCATTTTGCCGAGTTCCTTAACCAGAGTTCTCTCGCACACCTTAGGATTCTCTCCTCGCCTACCTGTGTCGGTTTGCGGTACAGGCACCTTTTATCTCGCTAGAAGCTTTTCTTGGCAGCGGGGAATCAAAGACTTCGCTCCATAAGGAGCTTCCCCATCACAGCTCAGCCTTCACGATAAGCGGATTTGCCTACTTATCAGCCTAACTGCTTGGACGTGCACAACCAATCGCACGCTTCTTCTATCCTTCTGCGTCCCTCCATTGCTCAAACGATAAAGAGGTGGTACAGGAATATCAACCTGTTGTCCATCGCCTACGCCTGTCGGCCTCGGCTTAGGTCCTGACTAACCCTGAGCGGACGAGCCTTCCTCAGGAAACCTTAGGCATTCGGTGGACGGGATTCTCACCCGTCTTTCGCTACTCATACCGGCATTCTCACTTCTAAGCGCTCCACCAGTCCTTCCGGTCTGACTTCACTGCACTTAGAACGCTCCCCTACCACTGATACCATTGGTATCAATTCGCAGCTTCGGTGGTGTATTTAGCCCCGGTACATTTTCGGCGCAGAGTCACTCGACTAGTGAGCTATTACGCACTCTTTAAATGGTGGCTGCTTCTGAGCCAACATCCTAGTTGTCTAAGCAACTCCACATCCTTTTCCACTTAATACACACTTTGGGACCTTAGCTGGCGATCTGGGCTGTTTCCCTCTTGACTACGGATCTTATCACTCGCAGTCTGACTCCTAAGGATAAGTCATTGGCATTCGGAGTTTGACTGAATTCGGTAATCCGATGAGGACCCCTAGTTCAATCAGTGCTCTACCTCCAAGACTCTTACACTTAAGGCTAGCCCTAAAGCTATTTCGGGGAGAACCAGCTATCTCCAGGTTCGATTGGAATTTCTCCGCTACCCACACCTCATCCCCGCACTTTTCAACGTGCGTGGGTTCGGGCCTCCATTCAGTGTTACCTGAACTTCACCCTGGACATGGGTAGATCACCTGGTTTCGGGTCTACGACCACGTACTAAACGCCCTATTCAGACTCGCTTTCGCTGCGGCTCCGCCTCTTCAGCTTAACCTCGCACGGGATCGTAACTCGCCGGTTCATTCTACAAAAGGCACGCCATCACCCATTAACGGGCTCTGACTATTTGTAGGCACACGGTTTCAGGATCTCTTTCACTCCCCTTCCGGGGTGCTTTTCACCTTTCCCTCACGGTACTGGTTCACTATCGATCACTAGGGAGTATTTAGCCTTGGGAGATGGTCCTCCCAGATTCCGACGGAATTTCACGTGTTCCGCCGTACTCAGGATACATTCAAGAGAGAACGAAGTTTCGACTACGGGGTTATTACCCTCTGTGACGGACCTTTCCAGGTCGCTTCGTCTACCTCGTTCCTTTGTAACTCCGTATAGAATGTCCTACAACCCCAAGAGGCAAGCCTCTTGGTTTGGGCTAGATTCCGTTTCGCTCGCCGCTACTCAGGAAATCGCATTTGCTTTCTCTTCCTCCAGGTACTTAGATGTTTCAGTTCCCTGGGTCTGTCTTCCATACCCTATGTATTCAGGTAAGGATACCATACCATTACGTATAGTGGGTTTCCCCATTCGGAAATCTTCGGATCAAAGCTTACTTACAGCTCCCCGAAGCATATCGGCGTTAGTCCCGTCCTTCATCGACTCCTAGTGTCAAGGCATCCACCGTGCGCCCTTTCTAACTTAACCAAACTAAAATTAAAAAAATATGAGCTACACTGTTATCTAGTTTTCAAAGAACATACATTTAAACTTGAGAGATAGTTCTCTCAAAACTGAACGAAACAAAACAAGTCAACGTTTATTGATGAACTGCGTTCATCAATTCTCCATAGAAAGGAGGTGATCCAGCCGCACCTTCCGATACGGCTACCTTGTTACGACTTCACCCCAATCATCTGTCCCACCTTAGGCGGCTGGCTCCATAAAGGTTACCCCACCGACTTCGGGTGTTACAAACTCTCGTGGTGTGACGGGCGGTGTGTACAAGGCCCGGGAACGTATTCACCGCGGCATGCTGATCCGCGATTACTAGCGATTCCAGCTTCATGTAGGCGAGTTGCAGCCTACAATCCGAACTGAGAACGGTTTTATGAGATTAGCTCCACCTCGCGGTCTTGCAGCTCTTTGTACCGTCCATTGTAGCACGTGTGTAGCCCAGGTCATAAGGGGCATGATGATTTGACGTCATCCCCACCTTCCTCCGGTTTGTCACCGGCAGTCACCTTAGAGTGCCCAACTTAATGATGGCAACTAAGATCAAGGGTTGCGCTCGTTGCGGGACTTAACCCAACATCTCACGACACGAGCTGACGACAACCATGCACCACCTGTCACTCTGCTCCCGAAGGAGAAGCTCTATCTCTAGAGTTTTCAGAGGATGTCAAGACCTGGTAAGGTTCTTCGCGTTGCTTCGAATTAAACCACATGCTCCACCGCTTGTGCGGGCCCCCGTCAATTCCTTTGAGTTTCAGCCTTGCGGCCGTACTCCCCAGGCGGAGTGCTTAATGCGTTAACTTCAGCACTAAAGGGCGGAAACCCTCTAACACTTAGCACTCATCGTTTACGGCGTGGACTACCAGGGTATCTAATCCTGTTTGCTCCCCACGCTTTCGCGCCTCAGTGTCAGTTACAGACCAGAAAGTCGCCTTCGCCACTGGTGTTCCTCCATATCTCTACGCATTTCACCGCTACACATGGAATTCCACTTTCCTCTTCTGCACTCAAGTCTCCCAGTTTCCAATGACCCTCCACGGTTGAGCCGTGGGCTTTCACATCAGACTTAAGAAACCACCTGCGCGCGCTTTACGCCCAATAATTCCGGATAACGCTTGCCACCTACGTATTACCGCGGCTGCTGGCACGTAGTTAGCCGTGGCTTTCTGGTTAGGTACCGTCAAGGTGCCAGCTTATTCAACTAGCACTTGTTCTTCCCTAACAACAGAGTTTTACGACCCGAAAGCCTTCATCACTCACGCGGCGTTGCTCCGTCAGACTTTCGTCCATTGCGGAAGATTCCCTACTGCTGCCTCCCGTAGGAGTCTGGGCCGTGTCTCAGTCCCAGTGTGGCCGATCACCCTCTCAGGTCGGCTACGCATCGTCGCCTTGGTGAGCCGTTACCTCACCAACTAGCTAATGCGACGCGGGTCCATCCATAAGTGACAGCCGAAGCCGCCTTTCAATTTCGAACTATGCAGTTCAAAATATTATCCGGTATTAGCCCCGGTTTCCCGGAGTTATCCCAGTCTTATGGGTAGGTTACCCACGTGTTACTCACCCGTCCGCCGCTAACTTCATAAGAGCAAGCTCTTAATCCATTCGCTCGACTTGCATGTATTAGGCACGCCGCCAGCGTTCATCCTGAGCCAGGATCAAACTCTCCAATAAAGTTAGTTTGTCTAGCATCTAAAAATAAAAATTGACGTTCACGTTGTTTGTTTCGTTCAGTTTTCAAAGAACTAAAAGCGGGTGAAGAGAATCGAACTCTCGACCAGAGCTTGGAAGGCTCTTGTTTTACCACTAAACTACACCCGCGTGGTCGGGAAGACAGGATTTGAACCTGCGACCCCCTGGTCCCAAACCAGGTGCTCTACCAAGCTGAGCCACTTCCCGTTATGGCGCGCCCGAGAGGAGTCGAACCCCTAACCTCTTGATCCGTAGTCAAACGCTCTATCCAATTGAGCTACGGGCGCTTATTCATGATGTTTTTTCGTCGTTGTATTTTGGCGACTCAATTATCTTACCATACTACATTTTCAAATGCAAGTACTTTTTAAAAGATTTTTTGATGCGGCCGAGAGGACTTGAACCTCCACGGGGTTTCCCCCACTAGGCCCTCAACCTAGCGCGTCTGCCGTTCCGCCACGACCGCGCGGAAAAAACAAAAGTGAGCCATGAAGGATTCGAACCTTCGACCCTCTGATTAAAAGTCAGATGCTCTACCAACTGAGCTAATGGCTCGTAAATGGCTGGGCTAGCTGGATTCGAACCAGCGCATGACGGAGTCAAAGTCCGTTGCCTTACCGCTTGGCTATAGCCCATCGAAATAGTCATCTTCTTTTCAAAGACAAATGTTATTTTACCATAATATCCAATAAAAAACAACTGCTATATAGCAGAAGTTAAAATGGCGGTCCCGACCGGGGTCGAACCGGCGATCTCCTGCGTGACAGGCAGGCATGTTAACCACTACACCACGGGACCATTTGGTTGCGGGGACAGGATTTGAACCTGCGACCTTCGGGTTATGAGCCCGACGAGCTACCGTACTGCTCCACCCCGCGATAATATTATTTATATAATTTATATGGTGGAGGATGACGGGATCGAACCGCCGACCCCCTGCTTGTAAGGCAGGTGCTCTCCCAGCTGAGCTAATCCTCCGAAGTGGTGACCCGTACGGGATTCGAACCCGTGTTACCGCCGTGAAAGGGCGGTGTCTTAACCACTTGACCAACGGGCCAATATGTATGGCAGAGAAGAAGGGATTCGAACCCTCGCACCGCGTTAGCGATCTACTCCCTTAGCAGGGGAGCCCCTTGAGCCACTTGGGTACTTCTCTGTATGGCTCCGCAGGTAGGACTCGAACCTACGACCGATCGGTTAACAGCCGATAGCTCTACCACTGAGCTACTGCGGAATAATGAAGACAATTTGTATCTTATAAAAATTCTCATCGTAAGTCAAGAAGTTTTTTCACAACATCTTGCGCAAACGTGACATGTTTATAATATACTGGATTGCGTTTTCACTGTCAAGATGTTTTCACTACCAGTTTTAGTTGTCCTTTACACTTTCCACATACATATCTTTGTGTATTTATTTGACGTCTTCTTACATATTGAAAAGAACACCCCATACATTCATACATAGAAACTCTCGTTTCCTCCTCACTAATCATTCTTTTACAAAAACGTGGTGCACCTACTTTCTTTAATAACTCACGAAAATCTCTATCTCGATGCTTATACCCTTTTCCTGTGATATGTAAGTGATAATGACAAAGTTCATGTTTAACAATTCCGACTAACTCTTCTTTTCCATATACTTCGTAATATCGATAATTCAATTCTATATTATGATTCTTCAATAGATAGCGCCCACCAGTTGTACGTAACCTACTATTAAACATCGCTTTATGTAAAAACGGCATTCCAAAGCATTGTAACGATACCTCTTCCACTAACCGCTGAATTTCTTGCTCATCCATTCTCATTCCTCCTAAACTAAAAAATATTTCCACACTTTTCTCCCTTCTTATACATATAGTAAATAGTACATATACCCATCCTCATTCAAGAAGCGTGATTTCTAAAAATGCAGCATTGCTAGAAATCCACTCACCAACCTCTCATCAAAGTTACTTTAACTAAAAGGAGCTACTTTTTTTGAGAGCAGGATTAAACAAGGAGGGATTCCTATGCCCACGTGGCTAAAGAAACAAATGCAACGTGCATATTTTGAGAAAAACCGGTATCAAATCAAGTTACTAAATGAATGCTGGTTTTATTATAGTAAAATACATCAAAGCTCATAATCAATTAAACTTTCCAGTTCATAAAAAAAGAGCAGTTTCATCTGCTCTCTTTTCTTACTATTCAATCGGTAACATTGATAATGCAACACGACCTTTTTTCATATCAATATCATCTACCCATACCTTTACAATTTGTCCCACGGATACAATATCTAATGGATGCTTTACAAATTGTTTGCTTAATTTAGAAATATGTACTAAACCATCTTGCTTCACACCAATATCAACAAAGGCACCGAAATCAACAACATTGCGGATCGTTCCCTCTAATTCCATACCACGCTTTAAATCTTCTAATTTTAAAATCCCCTTTTTCAAAAGTGGCTTTGGCAACTCATCCCTCATATCTCGCTCCGGGCTAATTAAAGCATCCATAATATCAACTAACGTCGGCTCACCAATCTCCGTCTCTTGAGATAATTTAGAAATATCTACTCCTTCGAAACTCTTTTGCAAGTTTGGTTTCCCCACATCATTCTTTGATAACCCTAAGCTCTTCAATAGCAATTCAACATTTTTATATTGTTCTGGATGAATCCCTGTGCGATCTAACGGATTTGCTCCTTCTAATATACGTAAAAATCCGATACATTGTTCATAAGTTTTCGCACCTAAACGTGGGATTTTCTTTAATTCAGTACGCTTCGTGAATTTCCCATCTTCCTCACGCTTAGCTACAATGTTTTTCGCAACTGTTTTTGATAATCCCGAAACATATTGCAACAATGCAACTGAAGCTGTATTTACATTAACACCAACTCGGTTAACTGCTGTCTCTACTACAAATGTTAATGATTCATTTAATCTCTTTTGAGATACATCATGTTGATATTGTCCCACCCCAACAGATTTAGGGTCAATTTTCACAAGCTCTGCAAGTGGATCTTGTAGACGTCTCCCAATTGAAACAGCACTTCTTTCTTCAACCTGTAAATTCGGAAACTCCTCGCGAGCTACATCAGATGCTGAGTACACACTAGCACCCGCTTCATTTACAATAATGTAAAATACATCTCGTTCTACATTTTGTAATACATCTACTATAAATTCTTCCGTTTCCCTCGAAGCTGTACCATTTCCAATTGCTATCATTTCAACTTCATATTTATCTATAATTGAAATGATTTTCTTTTTTGCATCCTCATATTTACGAGCAGGCGGATGCGGATAAATAACATCTATGTGAAGAACTTTTCCTGTATCATCTACTACAGCTAATTTACAACCGGTTCTATATGCTGGATCTACCGCTAACACAACTTTCCCTTTCATCGGAGGTTGTAATAATAAATTACGTAAATTCTCAGAGAAAATATGAATCGCTTGTTCTTCGGCCGTTTCCATTAATTCTTTACGAATTTCTCTTTCTATTGAAGGTTGAATTAATCGCTTATATCCATCTTCCATCGCTAATTGTACATAATGCGCACTTTTAGAAGCTTCATCAAGAATCATTTTTTTATGTAAAAACTGAAGAATTTCTTCAATTGGCGTGATAACAGAAACTCTTAATACGTCTTCCTTTTCACCACGATTCATAGCTAGTACACGATGCGGTACTACTTTTTGCAACGGTTCTTCATAGCCATAATACATTTCATATATATTCTTTTCATCTTTTTCTTTATCTTTTACAGATGAAGACATAATCCCTTTTCGGAAAGTAGTATTGCGAATCCAACTACGATATGCCGCATTATCCGAAACAAGTTCCGCAATAATATCTTGCGCACCTTGCAACGCATCTTCTGCAGACGCCACTTCCTTTTCTGCATTAACAAATTCCATAGCCTTCTCTGCTGGATTTTCTTTTTTATATAATAATAGCCACTCAGCTAACGGTTCTAATCCCTTTTCTTTAGCAATTGTAGCTTTCGTTCTTCTTTTTTCTTTATATGGACGATATAAGTCTTCTACTTCTTGAAGTTTTGTTGCAGCAACAATATGACGACGCAACTCTTCGGTTAGTTTACCCTTTTCACCAATAAGACGAAGAACCTCTTCTTTCCTATCTTCTAGTTGCATCATATATTGCCATCTTTCTAAGATTGCACGAATTTGCACCTCATCAAGAGACCCTGTCCATTCTTTTCGGTAACGAGCGATAAATGGAACTGTGTTACCTTCTTCTGTTAATTGAATAACATGACGAACTTGCTTTTCTGTAAAGCCTAATTCTTTCACTAACATTTTCATTAACCCTTGTCGATTATCTACCATTTCCATATCCAACCGTAACCTCCTCTATAATAAAAAAAAGTTGCCCTGTAAAGAGAGCAACTTAAACTGCCGATTTAAAAATCTATTAGTCCTAAACTAATTTGTAACGCTTCATCTACACGACTCATCATCACTTCATCCAAATGAGTGATTTTGTCCGTTAAGCGTTGCTTATCGATTGTTCGAATCTGCTCAAGTAAAATAACAGAATCCCTCTCAAAACCGTACTTTTTCGCATCAATTTCCACATGAGTGGGTAATTTCGCTTTTTGAATCTGTGCAGTAATAGCCGCTACAATCACAGTCGGACTAAAACGATTTCCGATGTCATTTTGAATGACAAGAACCGGACGAACGCCTCCTTGCTCAGAACCAACAACTGGGGAAAGGTCTGCAAAATACACGTCGCCGCGTTTTACAATCAAAATATTACCCCCCGCTAACTAAGCGTTCTACTGTATGAGCTGCTTCATACTCTGCTAAGAAAGCTTCAGATGCAATACCAAGATTAATTTTTCCCATTTCAATGTACCCACGTCGCATTGATTCATGTTGGTAGCGTTTCTTCGTCTTATGTTGACGCAATAACAGTTGTGTTGCCTGGCAAATTAGTTCATGGCGATTCTTATTCTCTTGTTTTCCAATTCCGTCCAATTCCGTTACCATTTGCTTTGGCAACCGAACCACGATTTCAGTAGTTACACTTGATTCGGACACAAAAATACACCTCCACCGTCAACTACACACCCAAATATATATATGACACCTATTGTAATAATACCATTGTATGGAGCCTGTTGCAAAGACTTCCTTATTCCTTGCTTATGTTTTCCAATTCATAAATAAAACATTCATCTTCTTTTACTTTTTATCTCTTTCAAACAAGAAATAAAGCAATCCTTCAGTAATATTTCATTGCAACTTATATTAATAACAAGTATAAAAAGAAGCTCCCCAGCGAAAAAGAGCCTATTCTTTATTAGTGAAACTCCTCCAAATGACGAGATGCTGAGTAATAATACCTTCTTCTATATATCGTTCAAATAATTGATTACTTCTACAACTTTACCGTGTCGTATAAATATTCTCGGTACACGGAAGCTTATCGTTGCAATAATTTCATAATTAATAGTCCCGGAATATTCAGCAACCTCGGTAGCACTAATATACTCATCACCTTGTCTCCCAATGAGTGTAACTTTCGTACCAAGTGGCACTTCACAAGGAAGATGTATCATGAATTGATCCATTGTCACTCGCCCTACAATCGGTACTCTTTCACCGTTTACAAGTACCTTAAACCCTTGCAATCTTCTAAGCCAGCCATCTGCATATCCAATTGCAACTGTCGCAATCCATTCTTCAGTTCTCGTTCGGTATGTGACATTATAACTAATCCCATCTCCTTTAATCACTTGCTTAATATGAGCAACTTTCGTGTGAAGTGACAACGCCGGTTCCAATTTAAATGGTAAAAAAGGACGTATTTCTACAGATGGGGATAATCCATACATCGCAATACCAATTCGCACCGCATTAAATGTAATCCCTTGAAACCTTAACGTTGCGGCGCTATTGGCTGTATGGACAAATTTAGGATTCACTCCAAATTCTTTCAACCAACGTAACTGCTGCAAAAATGTATTATATTGCTTATCAAAGTAAGAAGTCTCAACCTCATCCGCTGTTGCAAAATGCGTATATACTCCTTCTAACTCTAAAAATGGCGCACCTTCTAAACTCTTTAAGAACCCTTTTAATTCTTTTCGTTCACGTATTCCGATTCTCCCCATACCACTATCAAAATTAATATGGAATTTCATTATTGATGAACCATCCCAGAGCTTTATCGCTTCTTCCACCCATTCTTTTTGAAAAACAGTTAATGCTACATCATTTTCAGCAGCTACATTTACATCACGGGGCGGGGAAGGACCTAATACTAAAATCGGTGCAGTAATACCAGCCCTCCGAAGCACTAAAGCTTCATCTAAAAAAGCAACTGCTAATCTTGTTGCTCCTGCTTCTAATGCAGTTTTAGCCACCGGTACATAATCGTGCCCATATGCATTCGCTTTAACTACAGCAAAAATCTCTACATCACTTGGAATGGACTCTTTAATATGTGTAACATTGTTATAGATCGCATCTAAATCTACTTCCACCCACGTGTCACGGTAAAACGGCGCTTCTTCCATAAATACACTTCCTTATACACGATATGCGAAGCTTATTCTTTTATATGCTTCTTTTATGAAATCCACCTTCAAACTAAGAAAAGACGTGGTGCACATATATCACCACGTCTAAGAAGTTTACTTCACCTGCTTCGCTGTAACCGAACGAGCAACCATCAACAACTCATTCGGCTCTAAACCTTTAGACACGAGCATATATTCTACTCCGTTATGTGACCACGTTACAGAGTCTTTCGTCAATGCACCAATCGTGAAACCAAGATCAACCGGCTCTCCACTTACACTTACCGCCGATGAGGCCTCTGCAACTTTTGACTTTTCTTGTATTAAAGTAAAGGATTTCTTACTTCCAGTGTATGTGAGTATTGCACGCTTGCCACTGTCTGTCTTCAACTCTTCTTCCTCTTTCAAAGTCATACCTTGCGGTGTATCACGTGGATATAAAATAGCAAACGGTTTGTCTTCTTTCGCTGCCGTCTGAACATCCACTTGTGCTCTAGACATATTTTGTTTCGTATCAAATGCACCTTTATCAAACTTTGCATCAAACTTTACTTTAGTGAAATCTACTTTTACAAGGACATTTTGATCATTATCCATCAGTTTCACAGAAACTGGTGTTAAATCACTTTTATTCAGCTTAATTTCTTGTTTCGGCAACATATTTTGATGTTGATAATTTGTTTTTGTTTTAAACACATAATACTTATCTGTTTTCTCGAAAGAGAGATTTTTCTTATCTTGCAAAATATCTCTTACAAGTGATTCATATAAATAAGCCTGGCTACTATTTTGCGGCCAATCACTTTGAAAACGGAAACTCTTATTAAGTGCCGGTGTTAATACAAATACACCTTCATCATTCCTTAAAATAATTTGACTCTGATCCTTTTTCGCATTCTGCAAATTCACACGATAATACGAAGGTTCTTTATGCCAAATTTCTACATTGTACTCTTGAGGTTCATTTCCTGTTTTAATAGATAATTTCGCTTCAGCTTGATAACTCTTCATACTTTTAACTTTCGTTTCTAAATCTCTCACAACATCTTCCTGTTTCTTTTCCATACAACCCGCCAACACAAAAACGGTCAATAAACCGACAAGAACTAAAAACAGACGCCTTTTCATCACTTCAGCCCCTTTGCCCCTATAAATGAATGGAAGATATGCCTTCCTTATCGCTACCCCAAATATATGAGACAAAGATATAAAATATGCAGACTAGCGTGACGAGCTTTCCAAAACAACTTGAGCAACGGCAAATTCTTTACTATGACTAATTGATAAATGAACAATATGCTCTGTATTTGTAATGATAATCGGCTTACCTCTATCATCATTCCTTACTTCAATATCTAAAAAACTCACTTCTTTCCCGATACCGGTCCCTACCGCTTTAGAATACGCCTCTTTTGCTGCAAATCTTCCAGCTACGAATTCTATAAGACGACTTCCTTTCAGCCCCTCGGCAACACCACGTTCTCTTTCAGTTAAAATACGTTCCATAAATTTAAGCTTTCCATCTAGCATTTTTTCAATTCGATTTAACTCAATAATATCGATTCCAATCCCTACAATCATTTCAAAATCCCCTTCTTCTATTTAGCTTTCTTCATTCATATTGTAAGAATAACAGAGAATCTTTCTGATGCAAAAGGAGTGATACTAACAACATGCTAATACCATCCACTCGCATTTCCTTACAACCGATTATCATTTCTTTACTTCTTATACAATTAGTCATGATTATATTGAGCGACTTTTCCCTCTTTCACCTGGCAGCCTACAATGAATATATCGCTAAAGGAGAATGGTGGCGTGTCATAACTTCCTTACTTGTACACGTAGACTTACAACATTTCCTTTCTAATAGTATTTGTTTATTCGTATTTGGTTCTTCTATCGAAAAACAACTAGGACACTTTTCTTTCATCATTATTTTTTTCCTTTCTGGCATTCTCGGGAATATTTCTTCTTATATTATTATGCCTCTTGAATATATTCACGCCGGAGCATCTGGTGGTATTTTCGGATTACTAGGCGCCCAATTATTTTTATTGTATAGTCGATATCGTTCTTCAAAACCAAGAGACATCGCTATTTTTTCAATAATGATATTTATATTACTACTATTTACTTTCTTTAATCCCTCTGCCAATCCTATAAGCCATTTAACAGGACTGATCATCGGCGGCATGTGCACCCCTTTTTTAATAAAGTGAAACTTTAATCAGTGGGGGGGTTCCATCCCCCACTGATTATTAGTTGAACCAATCGGGCTTTTACGGGCAGTTGATCTCCCACCTAACTCCCTCGCATTCGCCGAATTTTGAGGCGGGAGTCTTACTGCCCGTTAATGCGGGACAAAAAAAAACGATGGCGCAGAGCTTATTTAATATAGAAGCTCGCACCATCGATAATTTCCACATCTGTTTGTTTACTTAACTCTCTCATTAGTTGAAATAAAGACTCGTCCTTTTTCTTCGCCTCAATCATACAATCAATTCGCGGAACACTCCCCTTTATCTTTTTCAAAAAAGATAAGAAAGTATCTACATCAATAAAATCTGCATGTGCTCTCGGGTTTTTTCCATCTCTAGGACTGGAGATGTGCATTTTAACCGGTAACAAAGACGATTCCCACGTATGTACAACACGCGCCCAATCTTCATGCCAATCTTCCTGGTCATTATTCATCATATGATGGTGCAAATCAAACACGACTGGAATGTCTAATTTCTCACCTAAATACAATGTTTCTTCTAAAGAAAAGGTCGTGTCATCATTTTCTAATATAATCATCTCTTGAATACCTCTTGGAACAGTTGACCAATTTTCTATAAAGCGTTCTAATGCAAGCTCCTTATCTTTATAACCTCCTCCCACATGTAATACACATCGTTGCTTATGTTCAATTCCCATACCCTTTAACAATTTTTTGTGCATCTGCAATGTCTTTACAGATTGTTTGAAAATACTCTCCTCAGGTGAATTTAGTACAACAAAGTGATCTGGATGGAAGTCAATTCGCATATTCATACGAATTGCATATTCACCTAATTCTTTCAGATTTTCTTTTAACGGACGAATATAGTTCCAATCTAACAACTCCTCATGATTCGCTAAAGGAATAAGCTTAGAACTAAGTCGAAAGAAAGATATATCATGCCCTTTATTATGTTTTAATAACCGTAAGCAATTTTCCAAATTTGAATTAGCGATTCTTTCAAGTTTACGAATCGCAGCCTCTCGATCATCAATCCGCTGAAACTGTGCATACGTCATCGTTTGAGATGGAGAAGCATTCTTCAAATGTACACTCATCGCAACATACCCAAGTCTTACAAGCATATAGCACCTCATTTCTATACGAGTTACTATGTAGTATGCACAATTACAGAAATAAAAAAAGAGAATGCCCAGCAAAGGGCATTCTCTTTTTTATTAAGCTTGTGGACGGCTATGATGTTTTCTTTCGCCGCGTCCATTTGAAGATCCAGGGCGACCTTCACCTTTACGACCACGGTTACCATCACGGCTACCAGCATCACGGCTACCGCCATCACGATTACGATCACGGTTACGACCATCGCCACTTCCGCTTCCGCTTCCACGTCCATCACGATTGCGATCACGGTTACGACCATCGCCACCGCCGCGTCCATCACGACTACGATTACGATCACGGTTACCATCACGGTATCCACTTCCGTTACCACCGCGTTTTTTAGAACCGCCACCGCCACCTCTTGAAACAACTGGTGGTTCTGATGTTAAAGCGATCGGAGTTGTATCCGGCTCTTTTGTCATCATTTTTAAAGCAGCAGCTACTACTGTTACAGAATCATTCTCTTCTAACATTTCTTCTGCAATACGCTTGTAGTATGATAAGTTATCATTTTCAATTGTGCTTTGAAGTTTTTCAGCGATTAAACGTTGTTGACCTTCTAACGCCTCGTCAAGTGTCGGTGCGTCCATACGATCAACCTTACGTTTTGTTGTACGCTCGATATTTTTTAATTGTCCTGATTCACGTGGTGTTACAAATAACATTGCAATACCTTTTTTACCAGCACGGCCAGTACGACCGATACGGTGAACGTATGATTCTGGATCTTGTGGGATATCGAAGTTGTATACGTGTGTTACGCCTGAAATATCAAGACCACGTGCAGCAACGTCTGTTGCAACAAGAACTTCAATAGTACCTTCTTTAAATTTACGTAATACAGACATACGCTTCGCTTGTGTTAAGTCACCGTGAATACCTTCTGCTGCATAACCACGTAAGTTTAATGCTTCTGATAATTCATCAACACGACGCTTTGTACGACCGAATATGATTGCAAGCTCTGGAGATTGAATATCTAGTAAGCGTGTTAACACGTCAAACTTTTTCTTTTCTTGCACTTCTAAATAGAACTGCTGAATGTTTGGCATTGTTACTTCTTTTGCTTTTACTTTAATGTGTTGAGGCTCAGTCATGAAACGCTCAGCAATACGACGGATTGGATCTGGCATTGTCGCTGAGAATAATAATGTTTGATGTGTTTCTGGCACATCTGTTAAAATCGCTTCAATATCTTCAATGAAGCCCATGTTTAACATTTCATCCGCTTCGTCAAGAACAACAGTCTCTACGTTTTGTAAGCGAAGTGTTTTACGGTTGATATGATCTAAAATACGACCCGGCGTACCTACAATAATGTGTGGGTGTTTTTTTAGAGCACGAATTTGGCGGTTAATATCTTGACCACCATAAATTGGTAGAATACGAACACGTTTATGTTTACCAATTTTGTATAGCTCTTCTCCAACTTGAATTGCTAATTCACGCGTTGGCGCGATAACAATACCTTGAACTGCTTCTTTATTTGTATCCACTTTATCTAATAGTGGTAATCCGAATGCTGCTGTTTTCCCTGTACCTGTTTGCGCTTGCCCAATAATATCCTTACCTTGCAATGCATGTGGAATTGTTTCAGCTTGAATCGGCGTAGCCTCTTCAAAGCCCATACTTTCAACAGATTGTAGTAAAGACTCACTTAATCCTAGTTCTCGAAATGTTGTCAATGTTACTTCTCCTTTTCTATCCTATACTTATCATTTAAAAAAAGGCGTTTTCCGAACTTGCGGAAAAGCCATTTTCCTGAATACTTACGTATATAACCGGGCGTATATTCTTCACGAAAATACTTCTAAACGTTATTACACTTTATCAATTATAAGTTTTGTAGGTGTAAAAAGCAAACCCCAACTGTTACCTTATTTCATATTCAGAGCTTTTTTCTTTACTTTTATTTTTTTATTGTTTACTGTAAGCGCTTATTATAAGTTTCCACTATTTTCGTGGCTATCATCCCTATTTATATACACCAATTATTTCAACATCGTAATTACTTCTTCTAATTTCATGCCGCGAGATGCTTTTACTAATACAACATCTTTCGTACCGACTACTGCTTGCAACTCTTTTATTAACTCTTCTTTACTATCATACGCTTTTACACGGTCTTTAGGGAAATTAATTTTTGCACCTTCAGCAATTTGAGCCCCTAATTTACCATATGTGAATACATATGAAATTTTTGCTGGATCAATTAATTTACCTACTTCATAATGAAATTGCACTTCTTGATTTCCAAGTTCTAACATATCACCAAGCACAACAATTTTTTTAGCAAATCCATCTAAACCATTCATTAGGTGGAACGCAGCTTCCATAGCTGTTGGACTAGCATTATAAGCATCATTGATAATTGTTAAACCACTATCTTTTTTTACAATTTCCATACGCATACCTGTCATTTGAAGTGTTACTAAACCTTGTTTCATTTCTTCCCACGTTACACCAAAATGTTTTGCAATTGCCATTGAAGCAAGCGTATTATATACATTATGCTTTCCTAGTACTGGCAAATAGAATGACAAAGTTTCATCCCTGTTCATCTTAAAGTGTGTCCCAGTAGCCTGCAATGTTACAGTAGTTGGATAGTAATCATTTGCTCTCGCATCACCAAATGTAACTGTTTCAGCTGCTAAATTCATTTCTGGAACACGATTCGTTAATAGCGGCTCATCTCCATTATATACGAACACGCCACCCTTTTGTAAACCTGTAACAATTTCTAACTTCGCTTCAGCAATCGCCTCACGAGAGCCTAAATCCATTAAGTGCGCCTCACCAATGTTCGTAATAATAGCTGCATTAGGACGAGCTAACTTAGATAGAAATTCAATTTCTCCGCGGCTTGACATGCCCATTTCTAATACAGCTACTTCTGTATTTTCCTCTAAATTTAAAATAGTAAGAGGTAAACCGATGTGGTTATTGAAATTACCTTCTGTTTTTTGAACTTTAAATTTAGTCGCAAGAATACTTGTTACAATATCTTTCGTAGATGTTTTACCATTACTACCCGTTACACCAACAACTTTTACATCCAATTGATCACGATAGTTTTTCGCTAACATTTGCAATGCTGCTAGTGTATCTTCTACAAAAATAACCGGAAGATTTTCAGGTGGGTTTTCTACATCTTTCATCCATAATGTAGCAATCGCCCCATTTTCAACAGCTTTGTCTACAAAAGCATGTCCATCGAAACGTTCACCTTGAATTGGAACATATAAATTTCCATTTTCAATTTTCCTCGTATCAATAGACACTCCTTGTATAGTAATTCCCTCATACTGCTCTGCTAATCCAGTACCATTTATCATCTGCTCTACTTGTTTTAACGTTCGATTTATCATGAAAACACTCCTTACATAGAGGAAGCACTATTCCTTCGAATAGTGCTTCCTCCTTTTTTGTTAGATTGTATATTTAATTTTTTGTTTTTCTTCGTGACGCTCAATCGCTAAGCGAATTAGCTCTTCAATTAATTCCGGATACGGTAACCCTGTATGTTGCCATAATAGAGGGAACATACTAAACGGCGTGAATCCTGGCATTGTGTTTACTTCGTTAATATATACTTCTCCATCTTTCGTTAAGAAGAAATCAGCTCGTGTTAAGCCCGAACCATCTAATGATTGGAATGCGATAATTGCATCTCGCTTAATTACATTAGACTCTTCTTCTGTCATTTCAGCTGGAATAATTAACGCTGTATCACCATCGATGTATTTCGATTTGTAATCATAAAAATCTTTTTTCGGTACAATTTCACCTACAACTGAACATTTCGGCTCATCATTACCTAATACACCAACTTCTACTTCACGACCTACAATATTTTCTTCTACAATAATTTTACGGTCAAATTGGAATGCCTCTTCGAATGCATTCTCAAGCTCTTCACGATCGTTACACTTATTAATACCAACACTTGAACCAAGGTTTGCTGGTTTTACGAAGCAAGGATATCCTAATACTTCTTCTACTTTTTCATACGCTGTTTCACGATCTTTTTCCCATGCGCTACGAATGAAAGATGCATATTTCGCTTGTTTCAATCCAGCTTCTGCAAAGATATTTTTCATAACAACTTTATCCATACCAGCAGATGATGCTAATACACCGTTACCTACATATGGAATGTTTAGTAATTCTAATAACCCTTGTACTGTTCCATCTTCGCCATTCGGTCCATGTAATAATGGGAAAATGACATCAATTGTATCTTCTTGTTTAGAAGTTGCCGTTGGGATAATTTCTGTACTTAATGATACAGGAGAAATTGTATTCTCTTCCCCACTCATTTGTAATGCCTCAACATTTGTTACTTCGCCTTCAATACGCTCTCCACGCATCCATTGGCCTTGTTCTGTAATATAAATTGGATGAATCTCGAATTTATCTTGATTTAATGCTTTAATAGCAGCAAGAGCCGTTTGTAACGAAACTTGATGCTCAGCTGATTTTCCACCGTATAATAAACCTAATTTAATTTTTGTCACTGAAATCACCCTAACCAATTGTTTTCATTTTTCTATTTTAGCACTTTTTATAAAAATAGGTAGTTCCTATTTGAAATAAAATGTAACTTCCACAAATAATTAAAAGACACCACTTATTGGTTTTCTACACTTTTTCTCTTTAATTTCTACACACCTAAACAAAATTAAACTTTAGAGCAAAATTGCTATCTAATCTAGTTATGTACCTAAAATATGTAGAAATCCACTTTGTGTGTATGTCATCTATATTACCTTACCATTTGTGGAGAATGAAAAAACACTGATTAAAGTTTCATTTTATTAAGAAGACTGTTTTGTAGGCGTATCTTTTTGCCTCTGCTCAACAAGACGATCTAAAGAAACATATACAAAGCCTGCAACTACACACCCTACACTTAAAATTGTAAATAAGTAGTGACCAAGCAAACGATCCAATAAAAAACCACCAAGAAGTGGACCGAATGCACTTCCTGTAATCCACTGCAAACTCGCCGCCCCCATATAGGTTCCTCTCAAATGCTCAGGGGCCAAATTCGCTACAAACGTCATCTGTACAGGCGACATAATCATCTCGCCTAACGTATATATGGCATAAACAAACATTAACGTCATTAAAATAATTGTAGCATTTGTATCATATTCTCCAAACCACTTCGGTAACCATCCTATAAAAAACAAACCAATTCCGAACAAACACGCACCGTATAACATCGTCTTTCCAACAGGTTTATCTGTCGCCCATTTTGAAATTTGAAATTGAAATAAAACAACTAATAGACCATTTAATGCCATTAAATATGGGTATGGATTGTTGACTCCAAAAATATCCTTCATTTCGTTATCAAAGTGAAGCGGTAACATGCCTTCTGTTTGAGAAAACCCCATAGAAATAATGATCCCCGCTAACAAATAAATCATTAACGCCTTATCCCTCATTAAAATTTTCCAAACTGCTCCGGATTCCTGCTCTTTACTTTTTTCCGTCATATCCGTAATTTTTGGCATTGTTTCTTTAATAAGTACTAACACTAGTAGCGCATAAAACAACATAGCGGATGAAGCAATAATAAACACGAGGTTCTTTGATAAAACAACTACTGATGCTCCCATTATCGGTCCAATTGCAGCACCAATATTGTGTCCCATTCGCAATAAACCATATGCTTCTGTTCTTTTTTCTGGCGCCGTCACATCTGCAACCATCGCTGATGCCGCTGGGTGAAATAGCGAATTACTTAACCCTAAAAAAATAGATAAAATGGCATATGGAATAAACCCTTCTATAAATAAAAAACCGAGCATTAGTAATGCATTACTCGCCATTGAAAATATCATAATTGGCTTTCTTCCATATATATCAGCTATTCTTCCGCCTATAAGCGAACCAAAACTTGCAGCTATTGGAGAAAGCGCCATAATGATTCCAACTTGTAATAAAGAATCTACCTTATCTTTTAAATATAGTGCAAAAAAAGGCATTAACATCATCATCGCAATTCCGTTCAATGTCTCACCGATAAATCGAATCCATACGTTACGATCCATCCCTCTTAACTCACGCCATGTATTTTTCATAAATTCCCCCCTTAGTTCCCCAACAATTATATTATATATAATTAGAAAAATGTAAATTTTCAAACGAAAAATCTATCCATAACAATCCCTTTCGAAATAAGTAGAAATTCTTCTGAATATGCACGATCTTTATCACTCTTTCTATATATCTTTCTATAACTTTTTTGGGTATTATTATACATGTCGATTCCATAAAAGAGGCATGCTCCCGTAGTGAGCATGCCTCTTTTTACTTATTTCACAGTATATGAACCCTCTTCAATCCAGCTATACATATATTTTTCATCTTCCGTCTCATGTGCTTGTTTTACAATACGAAGCGGACGGAATGTATCTATCATAACAGCCAGTTCAAGTGTCTCTTTCTTCCCTATACTCGCTTCTGTTTTCCCTGGATGTGGCCCATGCGGGATCCCGCTTGGATGAAGCGTAATAGAACCTTCTTCTACACCTTTTCGGCTCATAAAATTACCTTCTACATAGTACAGTACCTCATCACTATTCACATTACTATGATAATATGGTGCCGGAATAGATTCTGGATGATAATCGTATAAACGCGGTACGAAAGAGCAAATGACGAAATTATGCCCTTCGAATGTTTGATGTACTGGTGGTGGCTGATGAATACGACCTGTAATTGGTTCAAAATCCTCCACATTAAAGACCCACGGATATAAATACCCATCCCATCCAACAACATCTAACGGATGGTGCCCTAACACATGCTTGTGCATATAACCTCTCGACTTTGTCATTACGACAAACTCACCTTTTTCATCATATGTCTCCAATTTCTCCGGTCCACGCATATCTCTTTCACAAAACGGACTATGTTCTAACAATTGCCCATATTCATTGCGATAGCGACTTGGTGTTGTAATTTGGCTATTTGCCTCTACAACAAGAAACTTAGTCTCTCCCTCATCTGGAATAACACGATAAATCGTTCCAATTGGAATTGTTACATAATCACCTTTTCTATAGTGAATCGTTCCAAACATCGTTTCAATTTTTCCTGTTCCATAATGAACAAATAACATTTCATCGCCATCACCATTACGGTAAAAATAATCCATTTTTTCTGTTGGACTCACTACTCCAATTAATAAATCCTCATTCCCAAGCATAAAGTTTCTTCCGCTTACTGCATCACCAGTTTTTTTATTTTCTTTCGTACGGAAGTGGCGATGAGCAAGAAGGGCATCCTCTTCATACTGTAACTGACAAGAATGCGATAATGCCGCGTGCCCTACTTCTGTTGGCATATAATGATGATACAAAATAGACTGGGTACCAGAGAAACCTTTTGTCCCCATTACCTGCTCACGATAAAGCGATCCATCTTTTTTACGAAATTGTACATGTCGTTTATGAGGTAGCTCCCCCATGTGACGATAAAACATGCCCATCACCTGCTTTCATGTCTTTTTTGACCGTATTACGTAACGTACCTAAACCAGTAATCGACAGCTCTACAACATCTCCATCTTGTAACCACTCTTCTGTACCAAGTTCTAAAATACATCCTGTTCCTACTGTCCCAGAACCAATCACATCTCCTGGATATAACGTAACGTCTTCCGAAGCACGTTCAATCATTTCAGCAAATGTATAGTAAATATCTTGGAAGTTTCCCTTTGATAATATCTTTCCATTTACATGAGCAGTCATCTCTAAATCATAACGATCACCGTTACGATAAACGTCTAATTCCTCTTTCGTAACGAGATACGCTCCTAATGAAGTTGCAAAATCTTTTCCTTTCGCTGGACCGAGTCCCACTTTCATTTCTGTTGCTTGTAAGTCCCTTGCACTCCAGTCGTTCATAATGCAGTAACCAAAAATATATTCCTCTGCTTGTTCACGAGAAATGTTTCGTCCTTCTTTCCCAATTACGCAAGCAATCTCTAACTCATAATCAAGCTTTTTAGACTTCTTCGGACCAATAACAAAATCATCTGGCCCAATAACAGCACGGTGGTTCGTAAAATAAAAAACCGGGATATCATACCATTCAGGTACAACATCTAGCACTCTTCTCCCGCGGGCTGTTTTTACATGCTGCTCAAATGCATAAAAATCTCGAATGCTACTCGGATTAGGAATTGCCGCTGCTAATTGAACTTCCTCTAAGGAATATATACCCTTTTCAGGATTCTTAATATTACGCAATACTTCTACATACTCATCTGCTTTCTCTAAAAAGGCGAACATAGAAGAAGGTAATTGTCCATCACTCGCAAGATTCATATCGATTACTTTGTCACCTTCAAGCCATCCAGCTCGCATTTCTTTCGATGGGAGACGAAATGTAACAAATTTCATCGTGATTCCTCCCTATGAAAATGAAATTTCCACCAACAAAGGAACTCTTGCTGGTGGATACAAATTTTATAAATTTCCGCGACGCTCTTGTTCTCTTTCAATTGATTCGAATAACGCTTTAAAGTTCCCTTCGCCAAATCCACGAGAACCTTTACGTTGGATGATTTCAATAAATAGAGTTGGACGATCTACAATTGGTTTCGTAAAGATTTGTAATAAATAACCTTCTTCGTCACGGTCTACTAGAATCTTCAATTCTTTTAATCTATCAATTTCTTCATCAATTTTCCCCACTCGTGCAGTTAACTCATCGTAATACGTATCTGGCGTATCTAAAAACTCCACGCCATTCGCACGAAGCACTTCAATTGTTTTTACAATGTCACTTGTTAATAAAGCAAGATGCTGTACACCCGCTCCATTATAGAACTCTAGATATTCTTGAATTTGTGACTTTCTTTTTCCATCTGCTGGTTCATTAATTGGAAACTTAATACGGCTTCCATTCGTCATAACTTTTGACATTAATGCCGAATACTCTGTGCTAATATCGTCATCATCAAAGTGAATCATTTGTTTAAATCCCATGACGTTCTCATAATAACTAACCCATTCTTCCATTTTCTCAACGTTACCAACGACATGGTCTACAGCAATTAAACCGGATTCTTCAAATGGAATATTGAACTCTACCTTTTGAAATCCTGGCATGAATGTTCCTTTATAATTTTTACGCTCTACAAGCGTATGAATTGTATCACCATACGTACCAATAACCGCTTTCTTCAAAGTACCTTCCTCATCTGTTAACTCTTCAGGTGGAGCAATCGCAACAGCGCCACGCTTCACCGCTTCAGAGTAGGCTTTATCAACGTCATCAACAAGTAAAGCCACATCTTTCACTCCATCACCATGAGTCTTTACAAACTCTGCAATACGACTATCGCTACTTAAAGCTCCAGACACAACAAAACGCATATTTTTTTGCACAAGAACATAAGATACCTTTTCACGGTTTCCTGTTTCTAATCCAGAATAGGCTACAATTTTGAATCCAAACGCTCTTGCAAGGTAATAACTTGATTGCTTTGCATTTCCTACGTAAAATTCCAAATGATCTACATCACGTACCGGAAAAAAGTCCTCCATTTGTGCAGCTAGCGTATCCATAGATTTTTGTTTCATAATATCTTCATCCCCCTGTAAATAGATTAAATGGTCCATACTTAAAACCAACCGAAAACGCTTCCAACATCAATTAATAGAAATTAGTTAGCAAGCTAACAATTTCCGACCTTTAAAATTTTCTATCTTTTCTGTCAAATTCCTCTTTTTTTCTTACATATAAAATTCGACTTTTTTCTCTTTAAAGTAAGGGGAAAATATTAATACTTGAAGGTATATATGAGAGGAAAACAAAAAAGACTCCAACATATTAACTACTTACTAATACGTTAGAGTCTTTATTTTTTTTGAATGATTGTATTTATATTTTTCATACTAATATATTTGCAAGGAATAGAATAAATGATGTTAATATTACCGCTCCGCCTAATGATCCTAATAAATCTGTTTTTGTTACTTGTAACACTTGTTCACTGTTCATATTCCTCATTCTCCTTTCATTTTGTACAATTTAAAACTTTTATTATACTAATACGCTTGATAGAAATACGATTAATGCTGTTAATACTACTGCTCCGCTTGCTGATCCTAAGAAATCACCTTTTGTTACTTGTAATACTTGCTCTTTCATATCTTTCATTCTCCCTTCATTTATCTTTTGTTACAAAACTTCTATTATACTAATACGCTTGATAGAAATACGATTAATGCTGTTAATACTACCGCTCCACTTGCTGATCCTACGAAGTCACCTTTTGTTACTTGTAATACTTGCTCTTTCATATCTTTCATTCTCCCTTCATTTATCTTTTGTTACAAAACTTCTATTATACTAATACGCTTGATAGAAATACGATTAATGCTGTTAATACTACCGCTCCACTTGCTGATCCTAAGAAATCACCTTTTGTTACTTGTAATACTTGCTCTTTCATATCTTTCATTCTCCCTTCATTTATCTTTTGTTACAAAACTTCTATTATACTAATACGCTTGATAGAAATACGATTAATGCTGTTAATACTACTGCTCCGCTTGCTGATCCTAAGAAGTCACCTTTTGTTACGTTTAATACTTGCTCGTTGTTCATATCATTCATTCTCCTTTTTTATAAGTTATCTATATGTAATTACTAAGAAATGATTAGTTCATAGTTTTCATGTTAACGTTACATTGAAATTAATTACGTAACGTTTGTAACACTAATGTAACATAACTATTATTACGTTGCAATATAATTACGTAAATTTTATTACACTTTTTTTACGTTTTTTTAAATTAACACTCAAAAACCTTGTTTTAATGCGTTTTCTACTACAATCATATTTGTAACACTAGTGTAACATTAAGGTCATAAAGCGAAATATAATATTATTCATCTCTATTTTGTTAAAAACCAAAGTGAAACTTTAATCAACGAGAGTTCCATTCCCTACTAATTATTCCCCTCACCAATCGCACTTTTACTAGAAATTAATGCGGGATAAAATACTATCTTTCCAAGATAAGTTTATATGTTTCCTCTATATAACTATGTATAATGGAAACAAAGAGGTGGTCATTTTGAAATTAATCGCACTAGATATGGATGGTACACTACTATCATCTAATCTTGAAATCTCCAAAGAGAACTTACAAGCTATCCAAACCGCAAAAGAGGCTGGTCATATTGTAATGATTTGTTCTGGCCGCGCGAAAGAGGATGCTTTGAAATTATTGGAAGAATATAAACTATCTCTTCCAGTTGGAGCAAGCAATGGGGCAATTGTTTATGTAGACGGAAAAGTAATTAACTCGCGTTGTTTACAAAATGATAAAGTATACAAGCTTGCAAAATTACTAGAATCTGAAGGTTTTCCATATAAGTTGTACACAAATAAAGGGGTTTACTCTCCTTATACATGGCAAGATCAAGTTATGCAGGCATTCGAAGAAAACAAGCATACACTAGATGTTACACTTGAGGAACTTGAAAGAATTACAGAAAAACAAAAGAAATCAAACTTAATTACTGATTTCCAAAAAATCGAAGATGTCGTAAATAATCCAGAATTAGAAATATCTAAATTCTTTATTTTGACATTTAATGCTGCTCATCGTTCGCAGCTATTGCAAACTTTACAAGAAGATACGGATATTTCAGTTACCGCATCAGCTCCTACTAATGTAGAAATTATGGATAAGCATGGCCATAAAGGCAATGGTTTGCAAGAAATGGCAGCTTATTTCAATATACCAATTGAAGATACTGTTGCAATCGGTGACAACTTTAATGATGTGCCAATGCTACAAGTAGCCGGCTTATCAGTTGCAATGGGAAATGCTGAAGAAGACGTAAAAAAATTATGTGACGTTGTTACATTAACAAATAATGAAAACGGTGTTGCTCATGCAATTGAGCAATTTGTATTAAAACAAACTTCATCTAGTAAATAAAGTTCAACTTTAATCAGAGGTGGGGTTCCTCTGATTATTAGTTGAACCAATCGGGCTTTTACGGGCAGTTAATCTCCCACCTAACTTCCCCGCATGTGTCGAATTTTCAGGTGGGAGTCTTACTGCCCGTTAATGCGGGGTAAAAAAAGGACTCTTTCACATTTTGAAAGAGTCCTTTTCTTTTACACATGATGACAAGCAACAAAATGATCTTCACCCACATTACGGAATTCTGGTACATTCGTTTTACAAATATCTGTAGCAACGGGGCAACGTGTATGAAAACGGCAACCTGATGGTGGATTTGCAGGACTTGGAATATCCCCTTCTAGAATAATCCGTTCTCGCTTAACCGTTGGATCCGGTATTGGCACTGCTGATAACAATGCTTTTGTATATGGATGAAGCGGATTCGCAAATAACTCATCACGTGATGCTGTTTCCACAATAGTTCCTAAATACATAATTCCAATTTTCGTACATAAGTGCTCCACAACACTTAAATCATGTGAAATGAATAAATAGGATAATCCCTTTTTCTCCTGTAATTCACTAAACAAATTAATGATTTGCGCTTGAATAGATACATCTAATGCCGCAACAGGCTCATCAGCCACAATAAATTCTGGATCTAATACCATCGCCCTTGCAATAACGATACGTTGACGTTGCCCACCGGAAAACTCATGAGGGTACCTGTCAATATGATACGGCGCTAAACCACATAACTCCAATACTTCTATCACCTTTGCACGGACATTTTCTTTCGTCGCTAGTCCGTGAGCCAACATTGGCTCACCAAGCGCTTCTCCAATTCTCATTCTTGGATTTAATGAGCTAAATGGATCTTGAAAGACGAGCTGCATATTAGGACGATGCTTTCTCAGCTCTTCTTTTGATAAAGCATGAACATCTTGACCTTTAAATTTCACTTCACCTTCTGTTTTTTGAACGAGACGGAGAATTGTTTTTCCTATCGTCGTTTTCCCACTTCCAGACTCTCCTACAAGGCCAAACACTTCTCCTTTATCAATTGTAAAGCTTACCCCATCTACCGCTTTCACATGTCCAATCGTTCTACTAAATACGCCGCCCTTAATCGGAAAATACGTTTTTAAGTTCTTCACTTCTAATAATGGTTCACTCATTGCCCAGCACGCTCCTCATATAACCAACAAGCTACTTTATGATCCTCGTCATGCACATTAAGATTTGGCGCTTCATTTTTGCATATTTCCATGCAATGTTCACAGCGACCACTAAAGTAGCAAAACTCATCTAAGCCAACTAAATTTGGAACTTGCCCTGGAATAGAATAAAGTTTATCTGTTCGTTTCCCCATTACTGGTTTTGATTTTAGCAACCCTTGCGTATATGGATGTTTCGGATTTTGAAATATTTCTAGTACCGGTGCCTCTTCAATAACTTTTCCACCATACATAACGACAACATAATCGGCCATTTCCGCTACAACACCTAGATCATGTGTAATTAATAAAATGGACGTTTTAAATCCCTCTTTTACTTGTCTTAGTAAGTCTAATATTTGCGCTTGAATCGTAACGTCTAGAGCTGTTGTCGGTTCATCTGCAATTAATAACTTTGGATTACAACTAAGTGCAATAGCAATCATAATACGTTGTAACATACCACCGCTTAATTCGTGCGGATAAGAATGGACAATTTCATCAGCACGAGCAATACCAACTTTACGAATTAATTCAATTGCTTTTTTGTATGCTTCGTTTTTGCTAAGTAGTTCATGCTCTCTTAACGTCTCAACAATTTGCTCTCCAACAGTAAAGACCGGATTAAGCGATGTCATCGGTTCCTGGAAAATCATGGCGATATCATTTCCTCTTAAACTACGAAGTTCTTTCTCTTTCATTCCTAAAAGACTTTTTCCTTCATAAAGAATATCACCACCAACGATGCCGCCAGATTCAGCAATAAGTCCCATAATAGATAAAGCCGTTACACTTTTCCCGCAACCTGATTCGCCTACTACACAAACTGTTTCACCTTCTCGAACTGAAAAGCTAACATGATTGACAGCCTTTACTGTACCTTCTTCCGTCTGAAAGTGTGTTTGTAAATCCTTTAGCTCTACTACCGCTCTACTCATGCTTTCTCACCTACCGCTTCATCTTTGGATCTAATGCATCACGAAGTGCATCGCCAAGTATATTAATTGATACAACTGTTATAAAGATTGCAAAACCAGGTGGGATCCATAACCACGGACGCTTTTGGAAATCGATTAATGAGTTTGCTGCACTAATCATATTTCCCCACGATGGTGTAGGCGGGACAACACCAAGACCTAGGTAGCTTAGTGCAGATTCACTTAAAATAGACCCTGCCACACCTAATGTCGCTACAACAATTAATATTGGAAAAACGTTTGGAATTAAATGATGGAGAATTTTACGAGAATCTTTTAATCCCAATACGTCCGCTGCCTGCATAAATGCTTGCTCCCGCAGCGTTAAAATCTGCCCTCGCACAAGACGAGCAAGTCCTGGCCATCCTACTAAGCTTAAAATAATCATTACGACATATAACCGGTATTCTGATGGTAGTTTCCATTCTGATAAAATTGCCCCCATTATAATAAGCAACGGTAATCCTGGAATGGACATTAACACATCTGCAATACGCATAATTAGATGGTCTACAATGCCACGATAAAAACCAGCAATGGCTCCTAACAAAGCACCGAGTATAACAGATAGTAACATCGATGCTAAACCGATTGTTAATGAAATACGTCCTGCTTGCATAAGCCTAGTTAAAATGTCTCGTCCTAATTGGTCTGTTCCGAGCCAATGTGAAAGGTTAGGTGGTTTATTAATTTGCGTTACTTGTACTGTCCCCGAAGCATATGGTGAAAAGATTGGACCAATGAAACTAAATAAAAACATAAATATTAAAACGTATAAACCAAACAATGCCATCTTATTTTGCTTTATTTTTTTATAGGCTTGACGCCATGGTGATGATTCGTTTCTTTTTTTCGGTTCTTTCTTTTTCTTTATTGTTGTAATAGTCTCCATATCTTCCTCCCTTACTTCAGTCGAATTCGTGGATCAACAAGCCCATATACAATATCTGCAAAAAAGTTCGCCATAATTGTTAAACAAGAAAGAAACATCGTAAATGCCATTAATACTGTATAATCACGAAAGTTCAATGCTTCTAATTGAATACTTCCAATACCTGGCCAGTTAAAGATTTGTTCAATAATAATTGCGCCAGAAAATAAGCCTGGTAATTCAAACGCAAGTAAAGTAATCGCTGGTAAAATTGCATTTTTCAATGCATGCTTATAAATAACTTTTCTTTCTTTCAACCCTTTTGCACGTGCAGTACGAATATAGTCTTGTCTTACAACATCCAACATACCTGTTCTAAAATATCGTGTTAATGACCCTACACCGAGAAGCGTTAAAATAAATACAGGCAGAATCATATGACGTAGTACTTCCAATATGTATGTGATACCTGTCGAATTACTTCCAATATCAATCATGCCGCCAATTGGTAATAAATTTAAATCAACTGCCAATAATTTAATTAAGAACAATCCTATAAAAAATGATGGGAATGACATTGCAGCAAAAACACCAATTGTTACAAGTCTATCAAACCATGAATGCTGTTTTGTTGCTGAAACAACACCAATTATAAGAGCAATAATCCAAGTGAAAAATAAAGCTGCAACTGCAACAATAAATGTATTCCAAATGAACTTATTAAGTAATGATGTTACTGGTTCTTGATATTGTAATGAGAAACCAAAATCACCGTGCAATGCGTTACCTAGCCAGTGAAAGTATCTTTCAATAATCGGCTTATTTAAACCATACAGTTCCCTTAATTCTTGAGCTCTCTCTGGTGTTAACTTTGGATTTGAATCAATATAATCACCTGGCAAGAGTGCAAATAAGAAAAAGATAATAATGGACGTACCAAACAATGTAGGAATCATTTGTAGAAACCTACGAATGATGTATGTTTTCACCTTTTGTCTCCCCAATCCTATTTACTTAAAAATAGAAGAACATTTTTTCAAAGCAGCGTTTATTCCTTGCTGTATGAAAAAATGTCTTCTATTATTTCAGTTAATCTTTATTTTTCAACTGATAGCACTGGTAAGTTAGAACTAATACCATCATATTTTTCTGGATTGATGCCTTGTATACGTGCATTGTGAGCGTAAAGTAGTTTACGATAGTTTAGTAAAATAACCGGTGGATCATCGCTTAACTCTTTATACAGTTCTTTATAAACTGCTTTACGTTTTTCAATATCTGTCGTCTCTATGCCTTTTACAATTAATTCATCAACTTTCGGATTACTATAACCTGTATCACTTTTTGGGTTAGTTGATAAGTAGTCACTTACCACTTCACTTGGATCACTAATTCCTGGTGTTGAAACCGCTGCTAAATCATAGTCACCTTTTCCCACTTTTGAAAGCATCGTATTAAAGTCCATTAGCTCTGGATTTATTTCAACACCGATTGCTTTGTAGCTTTCTTTTGCAATTGGAATAAAGATATCATTTGTTTTTCCTGTATTTGATGCGTAGTATGCTAATTTTAATTTTTGACCATCTTTTTCACGAACCCCGTCAGAACCTACTTTCCAACCAGCTTCATCCAATAATTTTTTAGCCTTTTCTACGTCGTATGGATATTTATTAATTCCTTCTTCCGTATATGCCCACGAAACTGGAGCAATTGGTACGTTAGCAACAGAACCATATCCTTGTAAAGCTGTATCAACATACTTCTTACGATCTAACCCATAAGTAAGTGCTTGGCGGACTTTCTTATCTTTCAAATATGGCTTCTTATTATTCACATAAATATAAGCGATATCACTAGAAGACTCGAGATTAATATTCGCAAAACCTAATCCTTTTAATTGTTCTATATTTTCAGGATTTGCTCTAAATCCACTATAATCCAGTTCACCTGTTTGGAATAATTGGAATCCAGTATCGCCTGATGTTATTTTGTAAATAAAGTTTTTGATTTTCGGTTTTCCTGCATAATAATGTTCATTGGCAACAAAGCGAACTTCTTGACCTGGAACATATTTCTCAAATTTATATGGTCCCGCAGCAATTGGTTGCCCATATAATGCTTTTAAATAGTCTAAACTTGTATTTTGTTTATAATCTTTTCCATAATAAGCTTTTGATAACACTGACCCACCTAAAGCAGTTAATGCCTGAGAATTAACTTTTTCAGTTACAATTTTAATTGTTTGTGGATTAACAACTTGAATCCCTTCAATAGAAGTTGCTTTTCCTTCTTTATATTCTTTCCCACCTTTAATGGCATACTGAGCAATATCCACCCCACCTTCATATGCTTTATCATGGAGTAGTGTTAATGTGAATGCTACGTCATCCGCTGTTAAAGGGGAACCATCACTAAACTTTAAATCTTTACGTAAATGGAATGTATATGTTAACTGATCAGCAGAAATATCCCATTTTTCTGCAAGGTCTGGAGCAGGTTTACCTTGTTTGTCTGTTGTTACTAATGATGCAAAAATAACAGACGTTACGTTTCCATCCCAACCATTCTCTTGGAAATATGGTAAGAAAACGCCTCCTGGCTTAGAAATAGCCGTGATAAAAGTGTCCTTCCGCTGATTTGCTTTTTCTGGACTTTTCTTCTTATCTGTAGCTGGAATTGTTTCAATCTTAGAGTCTTTTAAATCCTGTTTTTGCACTGATTCTGTAGAAGCCGTATCCTCCTGTCCCCCACAAGCAGATAACACAAGCGAACTACTCAGTAATACCGAAAATACACCAGCCCATTTTTTTGTCTTTTTCTTCATTGTCCCCACCCTAACTTTTTTTTAATAATTACACCTTATGAACTGCTTGACTAATGTATGCCTCCCACAGCAACATTTATAACCAATCGGAAAAGTCGGTTTTAATCGTAAAAAAATAGATGTTTTTGAGGGGTAACAATCTTATTCCGACCTTTCCGGTAGACTTTATGGTTATTAGCTTATATCTTTCAGTATATTTTGTCAATTATTTCTATATAAATATTTTGAGAGTTTTTTCAAAATTATTTATCAATCTTTAATTTAGGCAAACTTAGTAAAAAATTCATTCTATTATCTAATAGCCCAGCATAGAATAATAACAATTAACTACCAAGAAGGGGGCGAAAATATGGACAACCTATTCCAATATGTCCTGCACTATGTATTATTAACAATCATAATAGTCGGGGCGTTATTACTGTTCCCTTTCTTCCCAAAGTTCGTCCTCTTTTTAGCTTTTTTTATTATGCTCGGGATCGCTATTATAATTTCAACGAGGGAAGATACCACACAAAAAGAAAGCAGAGTTCAGCGCGTAAAGCTGTAACTCTGCTTTCTTTTTTACTTTCAACCATGAGTCTCTATCACGCATACTTATGTCTCGGGAAATAATTAGCCTACACTTCTGTAATTACTATTATTGAAAAAGATTTTGATAACATTTATTTTTCTCTTTACCAGTTCTTCAATTTCGATATGGAATTTTTGCTGGATGAAAATTGCGTAACATAAATTTATCAAAATTACTGTTTCACGTGAAACACATTTTTTATTTATCCCTTACGTAAAATATTATTATAAAGTTAAACTTTAATCAGTGGGGGTTTTGTTCATCCCCCACCGATTATTAACCCTCACCAATCGGGCGTTTACGGGCAGCAGGGCTCCCACCTAATTTTGAGGTGGGAGTCTTACTGCCCCGCAAATAGCGGGATAAAAAAGAAAGCTAATCCCTTCAGCAAAACTGAAAGGAATTAGCTTTCTACTTTTTACTCCACAATGTTCTCTAACTCATTATATAACTCCGCTCGTAAAAACTCTTTTTTCGTTTTTTCTTCATATAATTGTTCAAGCATTTCAACATCAACTACATTTTCCATTTTACATTCGAGTGCATATATATCTTCTTCTATATGCATTAACTCATTTTCAACTGCCTCTAAATCCCTAGACTTCTTCTTTTTTATAGGCATTACTTCTAACGCTTTATTCCCTTGCTGTTGCTGCTTCTGTTTTACTACTTGTTTCTCAATTCTTTCTTCCCACTTTTGACGAGCCCATGCATAGTTCCCTGCAAACTCAAATAATTTGTGCTCATCAATCCAATATGTCTTTTCAAACAATTTATTTAAGAAATAACGATCATGTGAAACAGCTAAAATCGTTCCATTATATTGTTCAAGGGCCTCCTCTAAAACTTCCCTTGATTCAATATCAAGATGATTCGTCGGTTCATCTAAAATAAGAAAGTTAACATCTTGATACATAAGTTGCGCGAGCCTTAACCTCATTTTTTCTCCACCGCTAAGTTGTGTTACTTTCTTAAAAACAGCTGGACCATAAAATAAGAAACGAGCTAATATATGTCTTGCTTCTCCCTCTGTTACAGCCACGCAATCTCTGAAAGCTTCCAATACATTGTTCTTCATATTCCCGTACGCATGTTGCGATAAATAACCGATTTTCACACTACTACCAATCCGAATTTCTCCAGCATCTTGCTGCATTTCTTTTAGTAATAGTTTTAATAACGTAGTCTTTCCTGTACCATTACGTCCAACGATAGCTGCGCGCTCCTGAAAACGAATATGCAAATTTACTTTCTCGAATAAAGATCGTTCATCAAATCCTTTACTCACTTCTTTCATTACAACAACATCTTTCCCGCTTCTCTCTTGCCCTTCAAACTGAAGTCCCATCTGTTTTCTATCCAAAATGGGTCTCTTTAGTTTCTCTATGCGCTCTAATGCACGTTCCATATTTCTGGCTCTCTTATGCAATCCTTCATTCGGCGGATTCGCTTGATTTGCCCATTCACGTAGACGCTTAATTGCTTCTTTCATTTTCTTTATTTTCTTTTGCTGTTCTTGATACGCTTGAAATTCTTGAAGCAGCCTTTCTTCCTTTTCCTCAACAAACTGTGAATAGTTCGTATGATATACGTGAATTTCTCCATCTTCTAAATCAAAAATTTTCGTTACAACTTCATCAAGGAAATAGCGATCATGCGAAATGACCATAACTGTTCCTGTATATTCTTTTAGAAATTGCTCTAACCACTCGACTGCAAATAAGTCCAAATGATTTGTTGGTTCATCTAACAAAAGTAGATCTGGTTTCTGCAATAGCATATACGCAAGACTTACTTTTGTTTGTTCTCCACCACTTAACTCCATAAATGATCGGGGAAATAGTTCCGTCACCTGTAGACCATTTGCTACCTTCATAATATTCGCTTCTATTTCATAGCCACCGAGAAACGCGTATCTTTCTTGAATTACTCCGTATCTCTCCATCAATTTTTGTAAAGCAGATGCTTCCTGTTCTTCCGCCATATTTTTTTCTAAAGCATGCATTTCTATCTCCAACTCTTTTTCCTTTTTAAAAGCGGAGCTTAATACATCATATACATTCATTTCATTATTAAATTTTGGAATTTGTGCTACAAGACCAATGCGCGTACCTTTCTTCACATGGATAGCTCCCGCATCCAAACCCTCAATTCCTGTTAAAAGCTGAAAGATAGTTGTCTTCCCACTACCGTTACGACCAACTAATCCAATACGTTCTCCATTCTTTATTTCAAGCGATATATTTTCAAATATGATGTTTCCACCAAAAGATTTCTTTACATTATTTACACTACAAATTGTCATTTTCCGTACTCCTTTCAATATAAAAAACCATGGGAAAGAAACATTCCCCATGGTTTTTGTCATAGAAAAAGGAAGCCAAATAGCTCCCTTTTCACACGTTTATCAAAAATGGGTGAAGAGACTTCTATCGTTCAATAGCTACTATGCAATTGTTAAAAAAGGGCATACGTATCCCGTTAACAACTACATCATGAAAAATCGCACGACAAATATAGATATAATCTAAAAATTTTGCGCGCGTAGCTAAAGAACATTTCATCTCATTCACTCCTTTCGTACGGAATTTAATACTTACTTCTTTATTATACTTCCCCGATTTATGTTTGAATAGTCATTTTTCTGAAAATAATGAAGATAGACTAAACATTTCAATAAGTGACATCAAATCTTACAAAACTGTTATGTTCACGTAATGGAAAGCGATAGTACGAAAAGATACCTCCCTATACAATAAAGATGTAAACAAGAGAGACAAAAACAAGGAGGAAACAATCATGATGAAAGAAATCGTAAAAGCAATCTTTGAGGTATTAGTGAACGGACAAGCAGTTGTAAAAGAACTAAACGAACTATAAAAGGGAGGAAAGAACTATGATGAACATGGTAAAAATGATCTTACATGCTTTAGTTGATGCGAAAGCAGTTAGCCAAGAATTAAACCAACAATAAAAAGGGGTATATGAATATGAAGAAAGCCATTATTGTAATCGCAAGTACAGCAATTGCCTTATACACAATAAAAAATAGAAAAAAGAAACAAAATGAAAATGCTCTATATTATCCATACACACTATTAAAGAAAAAATAAAAGACAAGGTACCCTATTGCAATGAGGATATCTTGTCTTTTATTTTTCCCTATTCCCTTTAAAGGATTTCCTTCTCCTTTTCCCGAATGTATTAAGCGGGATTTTTACATATATTTTAAAGGGGCATATATACAAATGGATACACAACAACTATATTTTTTAAACGATATCGGTAAACAAAAACCAGAAAGTATTCGGAACAGAAACACTGCATGTCCTTTTTGTGACAGAGAAAATTTAACGGATATTTTAGCAACTGAGGGCTCTATTATTTGGTTAAAAAATAAATTCCCTACATTAAAGGATACCTTTCAAACCGTGCTAATCGAAACAGATAATTGCGAAGACCATATCGCAACATATACAGAAGAACATATGAGAAAACTAATTCGCTTCTCTATTCTCCATTGGTTAAACTTACAGGAAAATGAAGAATTCACTTCTGTGATTTTATACAAAAATCATGGTCCATTTTCAGGCGGAAGTTTGCATCATGCACATATGCAAATTATCGGAATGAAACATGTAGACTATCTTGAAAATATTGAGGAAGCAAATTTCCAAGGGGTAATTGTTCAAAAAAATGAACGCATTGAACTCAACATTTCAGAGCGTCCTATTATCGGCTTTACTGAATTTAATATCATCATTGAAGATATTGCATTTATAGATGAAATGGCCAATTATATTCAGCAAACTGTACGTTACATACTGACAGATTTCCATAAAGGATGTAGTAGTTATAACTTATTCTTCTATCACTTAAACAGGAAAATCATTTGTAAAGTTGTTCCTAGGTTTGTCGTTTCACCGTTGTATGTAGGATATAAAATACCTCAAGTTTCTACAAAACTAGAAGATGTGAAAATACAACTAGCGCAGTATTTCATGAAAGAAAAGGATGAAATTATTCATAAAAAAACAGAGTAGGTATAGAAAACCTACTCTTTGATTACACCTTTATTTCGATAGTATACATCCTCTAATCCGATGTTATACTTCATATTGTTATCCGTCCACTCTGGTCCTAAATTCCCTGGCCATCCAGATGTATTCGCTATATATTTCAGTAATGCAAAATCAGTCAAACCTTTTTGCACCCCGCGCTTATAACCTTTCATTAAATGCGGCATTGCAATTTGCGCATTTGTACGTGGATCTTTCAGCTCTTCATCAGTTAAATGATCTGGCGCAAGCCCACCACCGCGGTGTAATTGAAACAATCCGAATGAAGTTCCGTTATCTCCAACACTTCTTGGATTTAACCTACTTTCATGTTCGGCAATTGTAAGAGGTATCCATTCCGGAAGGTTTACTTTCTTTGCTTCCTCTATAATGATTTGTTTCATCTGTTTTGCTTCTTCTGAATCAACATAGCTTGTCTCATTCATTAGCTTACCCATTCCTTCAGACTTTCCTTGGAAATATAAATACACTCCAAGAACAACTAAAAATCCTACAAAGAATTTCTTCACTACCTCTACCTCTTTCTCCGCTGAAATTTGTCCCCTTTCAGCCTTTCTTTTACAATTACCAACACTCTATCATTCTCTTACCTTTCAATCATAGCAAATTACTATACATATTATCATCATGCTTTAGACCGATTTTGCGAAAAAACATATGGTAAATACGTGCAAAAATGTAACTTACATGGACTATAACTTATTTCTTGTATATAATTGTAAATTGAATTCTACATATAGAATAGGAGCACACAAAATGAAAAAATGCCTAATACTCTTGTTCAGTATTTTACTACTCATACCTGTACACACATCCGCACAAACATCATCAAAACCAAAGGTACTTATTTTATATAGTACAGAAAATAATACAGTTACAAACAATGTACAAATCCTTAATACTCAGTTAGGGCACTTTACAAAAGATATAACAGTGAAAAGTTTAAAAGAGATAAATGAAATTACTAACTCATCTTCTTATACACATATCGTTTATATCGGAGAGAAAAAAGAAGATTTTTCTATTGCAGCAAAACAATTTCTAGAAAACTTCTCAGGTCCCATATTAGTTTTAGGACAAAATGTTGAACAATTATCTAACCGTTTTTCTTTCATTACCTCGAAAGAAACAGATATACGAATTCACACTATAGAATATCCGACTAACCAGTTAAAAAATGAATTACATGAAGAACGCTTAATGAAGAAAATTGAAACAACAGGAACAACTCTTGCTTACGCCTTGAGTGCCGATGGAAACCATCCGTTAATCGTTCAGCAAGGAACATCATATTATGTTGCAACTCCAAACCTTTTCGATTGGATGTCTCATTACGTCGGTGAAATGTTATTTTCTTATTTCGGACAAAAACCTGAAACAAATAAAACTTCAGCTTATTTACGTCTTGAAGACGTTCATCCAGCTGTAGATGTAAAGCAATTAAAAGAAATCGCTGAATTACTAAAAGAGAAAAAGCTCCCTTATATGATTACCGTTATCCCTGTTTACAAAGATCCAGACACAGGAAAAACAGTACATTTAAAGGATAACTCTGAATTAATCGATGTTTTACACTTTATGCAAGATAATGGTGGCTCTATCGTTATGCATGGTTACACACATCAGTTTTATGATAGTGAAACTGGCGAAGGTTTTGAATTTTGGGATGTAAAAACAGATCAACCAATTCGCCAACCAAACCATGAAAAATCAAAAACAAAAAAAGATTTTCAGTCTACAGAAGACTATAATAAATACGTAAAAAACGGGCAAGCCTTCGAAGAAAAATATATTAAAGATCATATTGAAAAAGGGATTACAGAGCTTGTAGAAGCTAAATTATATCCAGTTGCCTTTGAAGCTCCGCACTATACAATGTCTCAAAAAGGATATGAAATACTATCACAATATTTTTCAACTTATGTAGGACAAATACAACTAAACGATACAACTTGGAAATCAATGCACTCACCGGCTTATATAAGTACACCGTCATTTTTACATGGGATGAAATTAATTCCTGAAACTGTTGGCTTTATTGAAGAAGGGAAGCCACAAGCTATAGCAAAAATGAAAGAACGTGCTTTATCTATCACTAAACTATCTGATGGAATTATCGGTGCATTTTATCATCCTTACTTGGGCGTTGAACCATTAAAAGAAGTATTAAAAGAACTAGAAAGTATTCCAAACATAGAGTGGATTGATTTACAAAAAGACATGAATGAAGTAAAAATGAAAGATATTCATATTACTACTAATAAAGAAGGCATTCACGTTGAAAAACCAACAAGTGCGAATGACATAATTGATTATATAAAACAATATGGGTTCTTCCTTATAATTGGGTTCATTATAATTGTCTTTCTTTTATTATTAAGACGTGCGAAAAAATTAGAGTCATAAAAAAAACACCAAGCGAGATGCTTGGTGTTTTTTTATGACTCACTAACTTTATAAAATCGCACCGTATTCGCATATATTTGCTCAGTAACTTTCTCTACTGATATTTTTTTTATTATACTAATTTCTTGTAATACATCTTTTATCATATAAGGATGTGTCATCGTATCCTTCTGAAATTCCCACGGCCCATCTGTTTCTACCATCATATATTCAAGCGGATAATACGAAACTATTTTTCTAATTTTCTCCTTATGTAAAACATCCGGTGTGATAGAAATATAATAACCGTTCCTCATCATCCGTTTCATTGTCTCTTCACTTCCTTTAAACCAATGAAAGTGTGCACGCGAAACTTTATATTCTTCAAGTAAACCACATACAGTGTCAGTATCTTCATAAACCGCATGCAATATAATTGGCAAATCGTATTTACTAGCTAGTTCCACAAACTTTTTTAACACCGCTATGTATGGATCAATAGCAATATTTTCATCTTCTTTCCTTAAATAATATGGCAAGCCCACTTCACCAATCGCAACGATTTCCTCTACATGATCTTCAATTAATTTATAAATTTGCTCACATTCCTCTTTATAAATGGGCTGCTCCGGATGAAAACCTATTGCTGGATGTACAAAAGGATATCGCTTTGCTAAAGATAAAGTTTCTAGACATGATTGATAATTCATAGATACTGCAATAAGCCCTTGTATCTCTTTACTGCTTTCCACATCTGTAATTAATCTACTTTTCTCTTCATTCTCATATTGATCAACATGTATATGGCTATCAATCCATTTCATCTTTATGCCCCCATAAAAAAAAACAAGAAAGGGTCCCCCTTCTTGTTTTATCATCTATATTAGTTAACAATTAAATTTGTTATTATATCAAATAATCCAATACATACTATGGCAACAGTAAAGTAGCTACAAAAATCTTTAATTGGAAACTTCACTACTTCTTCTTTACGCATCCCCGTTTTCTCCCTTCTTAATATATCCCTAATTATTTTTTATCTATTTGTATCTATTATGCAAAAAATATGACAAAATTACTATCGAATTAACTTACGTAAACCTTACAATGTTGTAAGGTTTGAAAAAGAGCCTCATCTAAATAGAGATGAGGGCTATTAAAAATTAGTTGGTTTTTCATTCTTCATTAACATTACAAACAGAAAGTGATACAGTGAGACTTTCTAGTTACACTATATGAAATTTACTATATTTTAACCATCGAATTACATTACAGAAGGCTTACATGTTTGTAAGCTATGTGTAATGTAATTCGATAGTTTCCCTTACCTATATTTCGTACAATAAAGTTAGAAAGTAAGCCAAATAAGAAGAACACTCACATAACCAAATTACATTGCTAGTAGCCGACTCTTCTTATACCTTTCACTCATGCTACTACAATGTACCCCCTTCCCCTTTATATAATAAGAAAAGCCTTAGTCCATATGGACTAAGGCTTTTTCACGAACCTAAAATACCCCTACCTAGTATTTTTATTTTCGACAAAAAATAGGCGGGGGTATAATTCGCTATCTAATCGTTAAAAGTTTACTCTTCGCATTAATAGGAATATTTACAGCTTCAATTTCTTCAATTGCCTCGCCGTAGCGTCCTTTTGCGTACACCTTTAATGCTTCATCTCTCTTTAACATATGCTTAACAGTCTTCTTTATTTTTTGTTCTCTTCCACGTTCATCAAATGCAATAAATTCATATTCATACCATTCATCACCGACATGCTGACCAATCGCATCCACAATTGTATAGTATTCTTTCGTCGTATAAAGCGGATTATATTTATCAATAACTGGTCCAAGTTTCGTAGGTAGTAATACTACTACTATCACTACCATAGCTATTACAGTAGTAATTATTTTTTTCTTCATAATACTGATCTTCCTCCTCTGCAGGATACTTATACATCCATTCTAAAGAGCAGGAATTTAATCTACCATTCAATCCCATTACATTACCCTTACATTTTTGTAAGAATAAAGTGAAACTTTAATCAGTGGGGGTTTACGGGCAGTTGATCTCCCACCTAACTTCTTTGCTCCAGCTGAATTTTGAGGTGGGAGTTCTACTGCCCGTTAATGCGGGATAAAAAAAGATGAACGAATTTTCTCGTTCATCTTTTAGCTTGCTTTAAAGCCACCGCCAAGTACATCACGCACATCGTGAATGACAACGAAGGCATCTTCATCAACTCTACTAATAACTTGCTTTAACTTAACAAGCTCTTGTTTATTAATAACGATATATAAAACTTCTTTATTTTTACCAGTATATCCGCCGCGTCCTTCTAATACAGTGACACCGCGTGTCATGTTTTTCGTAATAGTTTCACGTATTAAATCCGGTTGATTTGAAATGATTGTAACAGCTGTTTTTGTATCCATACCTTCCACGATGAAATCAATTACTTTCGCTCCGACAAATACAGCTACAAGTGTATACATTGCCTTTTCTTGTCCTATTATAAATACAGAACCCGCAATTACAACGATATCAATAATAAGTACGCCTTTACCAACGCTCCAACCTAAATATTGATTTGCTAGTCGAGCTAAAATTGCCGATCCTCCTGATGTACCTCCAGCTTTGAACATACAGCCTAATCCGATACCTACAAATACACCAGCAAATAAAGCTGCTAGTAACGTATCACTATTTACTTGATATTCGATATGTTCTGTAACATATAAAAACAAAGAGGTTTCCACAATACCTATAATTGTGTAAACCATCGTTTTCTTATCAAAAAATTTATAACCTACAGCTAATAAAATTGCATTCAAACCAAAATTCACAATTCCTGGTGACCAATCAAATAAATAGTACGTAACAACCGTTAAACCAATAATTCCACCCTCTGATAAACGGTTTGGAATTGCAAAGTAATTAATACCAATTGCGAATAATAATGAACCAATTGTAATTAGTGTTATTTCCTTTATACGTTGATTAACCATAGTTCATACCTCCCCCCATTTGACATTGTATCACTATCTCCTAGAGGTTTAGAAGTTGTTTTTATTCCGCATTTTTCCTCACAAAGACCAAGATATTATGTTTAAACAAAGGGGTGATTAATTATTCATATTCGCTCTAACTGTACGGACAAAGCGCTCCACATTCCCACTCTGAATATACTTAGCTCTAATGGTTTCACGATTACAAGTACATTCGAAATATGGACGGAAATCTATGTCATCTATATGCAAATATGAATACTCTTCAAATATCGCAGGATAGTACGAAAATTTCCCGTAAAACAGAAGACGTCTAGTAGTGGCAACAAAAATCCCATGTTGATAACATAAAGTAAATTCATCCTTTTCAAATATCCCTACGACAAACGCTAAAATCTTTTCGTCATCCTCTACATATTTTTTCATACTTAATAAAAGTTCATTCATGCATATCCCTCCAAATTCTATTCATTGTTTTAACACTTGAAAAGAATCCATGGATTATTACAGACCGGTGTAACTCTTTTATAAAGTATGAAACGCGTTTCCTGTCAAAGACATTTCAAAAAATAATCCGTTATGTGATTATACACATAACGGATTAACACTAAACCGTAGAGCGTTCCACAAGTTTATACGGAATTTCCATCTTTTCTTGTTTAGAACTCTCATCACTTACTTGCCTATAAAACATTTCAAAAGCCGTCTTACCTATTCCCTTTAAATTTTGGTCAATGGTTGTCAGTTGTAAAACTTGAGAAATCGGTTGATTATCAAAACCAATAATCGCTAAATCCTCAGGAACTTCAATACCTAATTTTTCAACTTCTGTCATGATCCCAATAGCAACTTCATCTCCTGCCACTATTAATGCTTCAGGGGGATTCTCCATCTCCTTGAATTGATGTGCAACTCTTACACCATCTTCTAACGTAAAGCATTCTGTGAAAATCCGATCTTCCATCACTTCTTCATCTATTAATTGTAGCTGTTGTTTATAAGCATCAAAACGTTTCTTACTACTTGGCCCTAACTTTCTTCCCGTACAATATCCAATCTTCTTATAACCTTTTTCAATAAGGTAACTCATCCCTAATTGAAAGGCATTAAAATGATCTGTATATACACTCGATATGCTTTCAATATCATTATCCTCACAAGCAATAACCGCCCCATACGCTGCATAAGGCTCTATAGTTTCCCACTCATTGGCACGAGAACAAATGATAAGACCGTCTAGTTGCTTTGTTTTCAACATATGTAAACTTTTCATTTCTTCTTTTTTATTGTAGTTCGTTTGACAAAGAAGCACTCGATAGTTGTGAGCTAACGCAACTTCCATCATTCCACCCACCATCGCATCAAAAGACGGATGATTAATATAAGGTAAAATCACGCCAACAATATTCGTCTTCCCTTTTGATAAATGAACAGCATTTGCATTTTGCGAGTAATTCAATTTCTCAACTATTTCTAAAACAACTTTCCTTTTTTCTTCACTTACATATGGATGATCATTTAATACCCTCGAAACAGTCGTAACTGAAACCCCAGCCATCTTTGCAATATCTTTAATATTAGCCATACACTCACCTCTACTTTTAACTTAATGAATCACATGAACATATGTCAAATCTTCTCATCATGACACTTTCATTCGTTTTTCTTACAAAAGTGTAATTTTCCTGTAAGCTAATTCGATAGTGACTCTCCGCAACATTTCATATAATTAAGTCAGAAACAGGGCAACAACCATTTGAAAAGGAGCGGATCTATATGATGAACAAAATGAAAACGAACAATTTCTTAAATACAATGAGCTTCGTATTTTCCGCTCTTATCGATGCAAAAGCTGTTGCTTCTACATTAAACAAGTAAGGAGAATGCATTATGAACAACATCACTTTTAATAAATTAGATTTTTTAGGACTAGCTAGCGGCACGGTTCTTCTTACTGCTTTCATTTACGCTGCTACACTATAACTTCGTGTCCCCTTTCCCCTTTATATAAATAATAATAGAAAAGACGACCGTCTATGCACGATCGTCTTTTCTTATTTTTGATTTGGCTGCAAAACTTCCTTTAGTTCTTCAAACTTTGCATTTAATTCATCTGTCATCATTTTCATAGCCGTTTTTCGATCTATTTGTTCTTCAGCATCGATTTGAATTGGGTCTCCAAAAACTAATCGCGCTTTTTTTCCTTTTATCAATTCTTTTATACTTGATGGACCAACATAAGCTGCCGGTATTAACGGAACGTTAGAACGCATTGCAATCGTAACAGCCCCAGCTTTTAGTGAAACGTCTTCTGATGACCTCGTCCCACTCGGGAAAATCCCTACTACTTTTCCTTCTTTTAATAAACGTGATGGAATTTTTAATGTGCTTGGCCCTGGATTCGCACGGTCTACAGGGAATGCATTTACATTTTTAAAAAACCAATTTTTAAATTTCCCTTCAAACAATTCTTTTTTTGCCATGTAATGAATTTGGGTTGGGTACATTCCTGCCGCTAACATTAAAACATCCATAAAACTTGTATGTGTACACGCAACAACGTAAGGGCCATCTTCCGGTAAGTTCTCTCTCCCTTGTACTTCTACCTTCCCAGCCATTTTAAATATATATTTCAACGAAAATGTAATTGGTTTATACATTTGTTTCGTTCCTTTCTGAATATCCGAAGTATAATTATTTTCTTACAACGATTATAACACTAAGTTTTAGGAGTTGGTAATAAAAATAAGTATTTATTGTTAAATTTCAATTCTTACAAAAGTGTAATTTTCTTGTAAGCTAATTCGATAGTGGCTCCCTCCACTATCTTATACAATTAAGTCAGAAAGTAACAACAACCATTTGAAAAGGAGCGGATCTATATGATGAACAAAATGAAAACGAACAATTTCTTAAATACAATGTGCATGGTATTCTCCGCTCTTATCGATGCAAAAGCTGTTGCTTCTACATTAAACAAGTAAGGAGAATTTATAATGAATAACATGACTTTTAATAAATTAGATTTTTTAGGACTAGCTAGCGGCTCGATTCTTCTTACTGCTTTCATTTACGCTGCTACGCTTATATAACTTTGTGTCCCCTTTCCCCTTTATATAAATAATAATTAAAAAGACGACCGTCTATGCCCGGTCGTCTTTTTAATTTTTTCTTTCCTTCAAGTCTTTTAAAAGCTGTATCAGTTCAGCTTGTTGTTTTATATTTTTACGACCGTTTCGATTAATTGCTGCAAGCTCGCAGGCAACTCCAGCAGCAAAGAAAAACAATAAACTTTCTAACATATAAAATCCTCCAGTTGCCTATTAAACAGCTTGACGCAATTGCTTTTCTTGCAAAATTTGTTTATTTATATTTTCTTCTTTTCTCTGACAAACATTATTACGAATAAGCGCTGCAATAACAAATAATGTTCCTAATACATCAAATGTCGTTATTTTATATCCTTGCATCATCATAATAACTAAAGTAGTAATTGGCACAAAGTTAATAAATAAAATACCATTAATGGATGATAAGATTTTCACACCGTAGTTCCAAGCAAGTAGCGCTACAATACCTGGTAATGTCATCATAAATAACAAATCATACTTCACAATAGAAATCGTTTCCATACTTGGAACAGATACATATCCAAGCACTGTAATGACCACAGTTATAATCCCTGTGACAGTTGTACCCAATACACATGTCAAAGTAGAATAGCGTAATGTTGACCAATCGCTACACGTTTGACCACCCATCGTATAAATCACCCATCCTACAACACCAACAAATATAAATGCTAGCGAAAACATGTTATCTTTCAATGTTAAAAAGAAACTCATATCACCTTTCGTAATAACAAATATAGCCCCTACAAACGCGATAATCATGCTCGTTATCATATATTTCTTCGGCTTTATATTTTTATATCCCCATAAAATAAAAATTGAAATCATTGGCATAAGCGCCTCCATAATAGAAGCTACCATTACACCTGATTTTCCCATTAACATTTGTCCTAGAAAAATTAATACATTATATACGGTAAAAGCCATTGTTCCAAAAAAGACGAGTAACTTCCCTCTTCCTTCTAAGCGAAATGCCTTCTTTCCTTCTTTCATTAGCAATAATACAATCAATACAATTGCTACCGCCCCATAACGAATAAACGAAAAATAAAATGGATCTATGTATTCTAGAGCATGATCAGCAACCGGAAACATCGCTCCCCATGACATACTTGCAATTAAACATGCCAAAGCACCTATTATCATTTGACCTTTTCTCACCACAATCCCCCGCTTCTTTCTATTTGCACAAAGAGAATTGTAAAAGAAAAAATATATCACGTAAAATGATTCAAAATGATGTTAACCATCATTTATAATGATAGTTAACATCAAGGAGGAGCATAAAATGGAATTACGAGACTTACAAATCTTCCAGAGCGTTGCCGACCGCGGTAGTGTAAGCGGCGCAGCAAAGGAATTAAATTATGTACAATCAAATGTAACCGCACGTATTAAACAATTAGAAAACGAGCTGAAAACACCTCTCTTTTACCGTCATAAGCGAGGCATGACTTTAACAGCTGAAGGAAGAAAAATGCTCGTTTACGTTCATAAAATTTTGCAAGATGTTGAAGAGCTAAAACAAGTGTTTTTAGATAGCGAAACACCATCTGGCATATTAAAAATTGGTACAGTCGAAACAGTCAGTACATTACCTACCATCTTGTCTTCTTACTATAAAAGCTATCCAAATGTCGATTTATCATTACAAGCCGGTCTAACGGAAGAACTTATTAGAGAAGTACTTGATCATCAATTAGATGGCGCCTTTATATCAGGTCCTATTAAACATCCACTAATTGAACAATACGATGTTAGTACTGAGAAATTAATGCTTGTTACACAAAATAAAGCTTTTCATATAGAAGAATTTACTACGACGCCCCTACTCGTTTTTAATCAAGGATGTGGATACCGTTCCAAGCTTGAACGATGGCTTAAAGATGAAGGTTTGCTACCAAAAAGAATTATGGAATTTAACATATTAGAAACTATATTAAATAGCGTAGCGCTCGGTCTTGGGATTACACTCGTCCCCCAGTCTGCGGTGCAGCACCTTTCTACAGCAGGTAAAGTCCACTGCCATCCAATTCCGGAGAAATACGGCAGTATTTCAACTGTTTTCATACGCCGTAAAGATAGTTACATGACCAATTCGATGCGCAGCTTTTTAAAAACAATTAAAGAGCACCATCATATCAATATGCTTTAAAAGACATTCTTACATGAATGTCTTTTTTTCTTACAAAAGTGTAATCCTCCCGTAAGCTAATTCGATAGTTGCAGGCGGCCATATTTCATATAATTAAGACAGAAAGCAGGGCAACAACAATTCGAAAAGGAGCGGATACGCATGATGAACAAAATGAAATCAAACAAATTTTTCAATACAATGGGCATGGTGCTATCCGCACTTGTCGATGCTAAAGCAGTTGCAACTACATTAAACAAATAAGGAGAGATTATGATGAACAACATTACCTTCAAAAAATCAGACTTTATCCCGCATTAACGGGCAGTAAGACTCCCACTTCAAAATTCAGCGAAATCAAAGAAGTTAGGTTTGGGATCAACTGCCCGTAAAAGCCCGATTGGTGAGGGCTAATAATCAGCGAGGGATACCCCGCCCTCACTGATTAAAGTTTCACTTTATCGGACTTGCAAGTGGAGCTACTCTTCTTACTGCATTCATTTATGCACTTGCTCAAAGTCTTATTTAACACTTTGTTTCCCCCAATCCCTTTATATATAGAAAAGGCTGCTCGTCTTATAGACAAGCAGCCTTTTAGTTTGTTTCATATATAATTTGGCCTGTTTTGCTTATATCATATCCACCAATTGCTTTTAATTCATTGTGAAACTCTTCAGATTGCAAAACCTCTTTTATAACCTCAATAAGTTCCTCATTTTCTTTATTCTTCAGAAGTACTAAATCATACTGTTCTTTCATTATTGGAATAAAGTCTACGTTCACAATTTGGGAAAACTTTTCTGATCCTACCCCAACATCAGCTTTTCCATTCGCGACTTGCGAGGCAACGCCAAGGTGATTCGATTCTTCCCATTCATACCCGTTAATATCTTCTTTACTTAATTTTTGAATTCGCAATTGCTCATCCACTAGCACCCTAATACCAGAACCTTTTTCTCGATTTACAAATCGTATAGATGACTGAGCTAAATCAGCCCATGTTTTTATATTTTGTGGGTTCCCTTTTTGCACATAAAACCCAACATTTCTTGCTAATAAATTCATCATAATATATGGTTGTCCAACCAAAATACGTTTTACGTAAGGAACATTATATGTACCCGTTTCACCATCAAATAAGTGTAAACTAACGACGCTTCCTTCTCCTTGGTACATCTTCACTAAACTCGTTAAACTACCTTGATACGCTCTCAATATATTAGAATTTGGCAATCGATTTTCTATATGCTTTGCCAACATATCTAACGTTAGTTCTTGACCACTAATGATGCGTGTATTCGAACTACTAATTTCGTCTTTCTTTACAGGAGTAAATTGTACCTTCCCTGTTTTCATTTGCTTTATATATTGTTCTAAATCAGCTGCATCAATGCGCATTTGTCTACCAACCCTATAAGAAGGAAGTTCTCCTTTTTTAATTAGGTCGTATACAGTTAATTTTGATACTTTTAATTGCTTTGCTACTTCTTCCGTTGTGTAGGAATGATGATCCATAGACGATTCCTCACTTTCTTCCTTCATTGTAACAAAGAAAAGAATATTTCTCCTAGTTTTTAAAAACAACTATATCGTTCAAATTATATTCAATTATAACTAGTTATAATTAGTTATAATTAGTTATAATTAATTTAGTAAACGAAGGGAGATTTTTTATGAACAAATTTACTTTACGATCCATTGGGGTACTTATACTTTCTTTTCTTCTTATATTCAGTGTAGCTTGTTCAAGTGAAGAAAAGTCAGCTGCTAAAGAGGGAGAATCAGTGGAGCTGACTATATCAGCTGCTGCAAGTTTACAAGATGCATTAAAAGAAATTGAAAAGCAATATAAAGAGAAAGAACCAACTATTCAACTTTCTTTTAACTTCGGTGCTTCTGGTGCACTTCAACAACAAATTGAGCAAGGTGCACCTGCTGATTTATTCTTCTCTGCAGCAGAGGATAAATTCCAAACTCTTGTTAAAAAAGGATTTATTAATGAAAAAGAAGGGAAAAACCTTCTTGGAAATGAACTAGTTCTAGTCGTTCCAAAAGATAGTGCTCTTACAAAACTTCAAGATTTAAAGGATGAGAAAATCAAGAAAATCGCACTTGGTACACCCGAATCTGTACCTGCAGGAAAATATGCAAAAGCTTCTCTCACATATGAAAATCTTTGGAATGACGTTCAAAATAAAATCGTATTTACAAAAGATGTTCGCCAAGTGTTAACATATGTAGAAACAGGTAATGTTGATGCTGGTATTGTATATAAAACAGACGCTCTCGTTTCAGACAAGGTAAAAATTGTAGAAGCGGTAGCAGCTAATTCTCATGAGCCAATCCACTATCCTTTAGGTGTTATAAAGGAATCTAAGCATAAGAAAGAGGCGACTTCATTCTATGAGTATTTACAATCAAAAGATTCACAATCTATCTTTAAGAAATATGGATTTACAATCCTGCCATAATCGCTATGAGCTTTGATGCAATTTTGTCACCTGTCTTTCTATCCTTGCGAGTAGCTGCGTGCGCCACAATAATCGTTACGATCTTAGGAACGATTATTGGACGAGCATTAGTGCGCTCCTCGTGGCGATATAAAGTACTACTAGAAACTATTTTCTTATTACCAATGGTGCTTCCACCAACTGTTATCGGCTTTTTTCTAATTATCATTTTTGGAAATAACAGTCCCATTGGAAAGTGGATTGAATCATTATTTCAGCAGTCCATTATGTTTACATCTACTGCTGCTATCATTGCTTCTACAGTCGTTGCATTTCCGCTCATGTACCAATCAGCAAAAACAGGATTTTCTATCGCAAATGTACAAATTGAAGATGGCGCGCGCGATCTTGGTGCAAGTGAATATCAAGTTTTTCTACATGTTACACTCCCGCTTGCATTCCCCGCACTACTTAGCGGTATGATTTTAAGCTTTGTTCGCGCACTCGGTGAATTTGGTGCAACTTTAATGTTTGCAGGAAATATACCTGGCAAAACTCAGACGATTCCAACGGCGATTTATATGGCTATTGATGCGAGTAATATGCAACTAGCTTGGACGCTTGTAATCATAACGATTAGTATGTCCCTTCTATTCTTACTATGCATTCAACTCATTAATAGAAGAATTACTACTTCTTAAAGCAACTTTCGACAAAAGTTGCTTTTTATTTCCCAGAAAATAAAATGATTTGATTAATAACTGAATTTTTTCTCTTATTTAAATATACATTTTATTTGAATTCACTTTCTAAAATAGGTAATTTCCTGTTATTATATGAAAGTGTTTCAAAAAATGAAGAAATGAAAACGCATTTATATCGTAAATTCTTCATCCTGTTTTAGCGATCGGTAATCTTCTACTCTATTAGTGGGGCATTACCGATCGTTAGAACGATATGTAATTATATTGGTATAGAAAACCGAAGGGAGTCTTGTAATGGACATTTTATTAGCGCTTCTTCCTGCAATCGCATGGGGAAACATCTTATTAGTAAGCGTAAAAATGGGCGGTGGTGCATATAGCCAAACGGTAGGTATGACAATCGGTGCTCTATTCTTCGCAACAACTATGTATGTATTTACTCAACCAACTTTAACAATGACAGTCTTGATTGTTGGCTTTATTTCAGGTTTATTCTGGGCTTTAGGACAAGTAAACCAATTAAAAACAGTTGAAAAACTAGGTGTTTCAACTACTGTAACTATTTCTACTGGTATGCAACTTGTTGCAACTTCTATCTTTGGAGTTATCGCTTTTCGTGAGTGGACTACTACTACAACGATTGTTCTGGGAACGATTGCAATCCTATTAATCGTAATTGGTGTAGTATTCACATCACTAGATGATAAAGAAAATGCACAGCCACCAGGACAATTGAAAAAGGGACTTCTTACTTTAATTGTTTCTACTTTCGGCTATCTTGTATATGTAATTATTATTCGTTGGTATAATATCGATGGTTGGTCTGCTATTTTACCACAGGCAGTTGGTATGTTCGTTGGTGCGGTTGTACTGACGTCTAAACATAAACCATTTAACAAATATGCAATTCGTAATGCTGTATCTGGTTTACTATGGGGAACAGGAAACTTATTCTTACTTCTTTCATTACCACGTGTCGGAGTAGCGACAAGCTTCCCATTATCTCAAACTGGAATCGTTATCTCAACATTCGGTGCGATTGTCTTCTTAGGTGAAAAGAAAACAAAACGTCAATTGATCTTTATTGCACTAGGTAGTGTTTTAATTATCGGCGGCGCTGTATTACTTGGTATGACAAAAGCATAAACTTATAATCTATTAACAACCCCCTGAAGCATATGTGCTTCAGGGGGTTTCTGATTACAATTATTTTCTAAATATAATTATTTATACGATCTTGTTTTTTATAATTCCTCTTCCATTCTAGCAAGCCATCGATACACAAAACGTCCCCCCTTACCTATTCCACTTACGATAAGCCGTTTCTTTTTACAAAATTCTCTTAAAAATGGTATCGTTTTTTATAACATATTCTCATCAGAAAGGAATAAAGGATATGCCTAATAAACATCGAATTTTATTTATTGGTGCCGGTCGTATGGCAGAAGCTATATTTGCTGGACTACTTACAACAAGTAAAGAATACATCGAAGAAATTATTGTTTCCAACCGAAGTAACATAGAAAAACTAACGCAATTACAAACTCAATATGATCTATCGATTACAACAGATTGGAAACAGCATATTAAATCTGTAGATACAATCGTTTTAGCAATGCCGCCTGTCGCACATGAACAGCTATTAGCGGATCTATCCCCTCTTCTAACTAATCAATTTGTCGTGACAGTTGCTGCCGGAATCGGACCATCTTATCTAGAAGAAAGACTTCCCCAAGGGACACCTGTTGCTTGGATTATGCCAAATACAGCTGCTGGGATTGGCAAGTCTATCTCCTTATATACGACGGGACATTCTGTAGATGAAACACATCAAGAAACGTTACAACTTCTTTTAAAAGGTATCGGTACCTCACAGTTTTGTACCGAAGAGGAAGTTCACCAACTTACCGCAGTTACTGGTAGTGCACCCGCTTTTCTCTATCACTTTGCTGAAGGTTTAATTGAAGCAACGAAAAGCTATGGTATTGATGAGGAAACAGCAAAACACCTTGTCATTCAAATGATTGCTGGCTCTGCCGCTATGCTCCAGCAAAATCAGAATCCAGCTATGCTCCGTGAACAAGTAACAACACCAGGAGGTTCAACGGCTGAAGGCTTAAAAGTTCTATATGAAAATAATTTTTCAGAAGTCATTCAACAAGCAGTTGAAGCGACCAATAAAAAAGCTAGGGGGAATTAATATGACTTTAACAAGTTTAAACGACTATACAACATTACATAACGGCGTGAAAATGCCTTGGTTTGGCTTGGGTGTTTTTAAAGTTGAAGATGGTACAGAAGTAATTGATTCTGTAAAAGCAGCTATAAAAAATGGATACCGTAGTATCGATACTGCTGCGATATATAAAAACGAAGAAGGCGTTGGACAGGCAATTCAAGAATCTGGTATTCCTCGTGAAGAGTTATTCATCACTTCAAAAGTGTGGAATAGTGATCAAGGTTACGAGTCAACACTACAAGCATTTGAAACTACATTAGAAAAATTAGGTCTAGAATATTTAGATCTATATTTAGTACATTGGCCTGTAAAAGGAAAATACACTGAATCATGGAAAGCTTTAGAGCAGCTTTATAAAGATGGTCGTGTTCGTGCTATCGGTGTGAGTAATTTCCATATTCACCATTTGCAAGACGTATTTGAAATTGCAGAAATTAAACCAATGGTTAACCAAGTGGAATACCACCCACGTTTAGCACAAGAAGAATTACATGCCTTCTGTAAAGAACATAACATCCAGCTTGAAGCTTGGTCACCATTAATGCAGGGGCAGCTACTTAATCACCCAACATTACAAGAAATCGCTACGAAATATAATAAATCGACTGCACAAGTTATTTTACGTTGGGATCTACAAAATGAAGTTGTAACAATCCCTAAGTCTATTAAAGAACACCGCATTATTGAAAATGCAAACATCTTTGACTTTGAATTAAGCTCGGATGATATGAAAGCAATTCAAGCTTTAAATGAAAATCATCGCGTTGGTCCAGATCCAGATAACTTTAACTTCTAGTAGGGAAACCACTGCCATATGCAGTGGTTTTTTTATTTTTAATAAAACTGAAAATTTAAACTATATTCCATTTGATTGACACTTCATTATCTAAGGTGTAAGATTTTGAATTATCAAAGAAACACAAAAATTAATAAAATTTATTTGTTTACTCATTATATCAAGAGAGGTGGAGGGACTGGCCCTTTGAAACCTCGGCAGCAGGTTCATTTTGAATACTGTGCCACTTCCTGCAAGCTTTGTGCTTGAAAGATAGAATGAGGGACTTCGTTTATATACGGGTGCATAACTTGTACGTAAAAATCCCTCTTTCTCAATACGAAAAGAGGGATTTTTTGTTTTTCATTTCCCTCATCATCATCCAATCTTATTAACTATTTAGGAGGAAAATCAAATGAAAAAGAAGTTTGTACCCGGTATTGCATCAGTTGTAGGAGTAAGTATTTTATTATCTGGTTGCGGTAGTTATAAAAACGAAGCGAGCGGAGCAAATGCAAAAGATGAGGCACCTAGTAAGCAAGTTTTAAACTTATCTTCACCTACTGAGATTCGAACAATGGATACGGCTCGTGCTACAGATACTGATTCTGGTCAAGTAATGAGAAACGTATTTGAAGGTTTATACAATCTTGGTGAAGGTAATAAACCTGTTCCTGGCGTTGCGAAATCTCATGAAGTAAGTGCTGATAAAACGAAATACACATTCCATTTACGAGATTCAAAATGGTCGAACGGCACACCTGTAACAGCGAAAGATTTTGTCTTCGCTTGGCAAAGAGCTGTTGATCCAGCAACAGCTTCTGAATATGCTTTTTTATTCCTGGATATTAAAAACGCTAAAAAAATTAATAGCAAAGAACTCCCATCCGATCAACTTGGTATAAAAGCAGTTGATGACCATACGTTTGAAGTAGAATTAGAGCGCCCTGTTCCGTATTTTATTAGCTTAACGGCGTTCCCAACATTTCTACCAATCAACGAGGAATTCTTTAAAGCACAAGGTGATAAGTACGCTTTAGAAGATAACAAAATCTTGTACAACGGAGCTTTTACACTAAGCGATTGGAAGCATGAACAAAGCTTTAAATTTAAGAAAAACCCTACCTATTGGGATAAAGATAATGTCAAACTCGAAGAAATCAATTTCAACGTTGTGAAAGAGAAATCAACAGAAGTAAATTTATTCGAATCCAAACAATTAGACCGTATAAAACTAACATCTGACTTTGTTGATAAATATAAAAAGGATGCTAACTTTAAAGAACGTCCGAACGTAGGGGTACAGTTTTTACGTATGAATCAGCAAAACAAAGTACTTCAAAACGTTTCTGCACGCCAAGCAATCGATCAAACAATTGATCGAAAATCTTTTGTAAATACGTTATTAAATGATGGCTCTACACCAACCTTTAGTCTCGTGCCGAAAAACTTCGCAAAAGGGCCTGATGGAAAAGACTTCCGTACTGCAAACGGCGATTTAACAAAAGTTGATACAACATCTGCACAAGAATTATGGAAGAAAGCAAAAAAAGAACTTGGTTCTGAAAAGATAACATTAGAATTATTAACAAGTGATGGTGACCTTGAGAAGAAAACTGGTGAGTTCCTAAAAGGACAACTAGAAAAGAATTTAGATGGCTTAACGGTAAATATAAAACCGCAACCACGTAAACAACAAGTTTCACTCTTATTAAAAGGTGACTACGAGATTGGAATTGACGGTTGGAGCCCTGACTTTGCTGATCCAATTACATTCCTTGAACTATTTACGACGAATAACCCTTACAATTTAGATCATTACTCTAATAAAGAGTTTGATGACACAATTGAAAAAGTTAAAACTACTTTGGCTGGTGATGAAAAAGCTCGCTGGGAAGCGTTACTAGCATCAGAAAAAATCTTATTTAAGGACTCTGTTATCGCTCCTCTTTACCAAAAAGGAGAATCTTATTTAGAGCGTTCTTATGTGAAAGGCATTGTGCAAGTAGACTTTGCAGGTCAATTAAACTTCAAATGGGCAAAAATTGAAAAATAAAGTGAAACTTTAATCAGCCCTCACCAATCGGGCTTTTACGGGCAGTTGATCCCCCCTAACTTCTTTGCTTTCACTGAATTTTGAGGTGAGAATCTTACTGCCCGTTAATGCGGGATAAAATGCAACTTAGATCATTGTGTTCCCACCCACACCCATTGTTTTTTTAGCAAAATATATTAAAAGCAGATTCCCTAATATGAGGAAATCTGCTTTTTCAATATATTATTCCAAGAAATTAACACTCCACTTTTTATTATTGACATATAGTTCTTTCCAGTGTTAATATTCTAAATAATCAAAGAAACAAAATATTTCACCATCAAAATGTAATGTCTACTAGGTTGAAACATATAACGATAGATTATAGTTCAACATGTATATACATATAGAATACCTGATTACCTATATGCACATATTTATAATAGGTTTTCTCTCCTTCTATAGCTACACTTCAAGACATGGACATTATGACGTTACGAACAACACATTTAGGGAGGAAAGAACAATGAAGAAAAAAGTTGTACCTGTTGTTGCATCTGTTTTAGGGGCAAGTCTACTACTAACTGCTTGCGGGGGAAATAAAGATAATGCAGGCGGAGCGAAAGCGAACGATAAAGCACCTGATAAACAAGCGATTAACTTATCATTTGCTTCAGAAATTCCAACAATGGATGTTGCAAAAGCAACGGACGGGGAATCCATGAACGTAATGCGAAATGTTTTTGAAGGTTTATATGCAATAGGAGAAGATAATAAACCGATCCCTGGTGTTGCTGAATCGGTTGACATTAGTCCGGATAAAACAAAGTATACTTTCCATCTTCGTGATTCAAAATGGTCAAACGGTACTCCTGTTACAGCAAAAGACTTTGTCTTTGCTTGGCAACGTGCCGTAAACCCTGAAACAGCAGCTGAATATGCATTCTTATTCTTCGATATACAGAATGCAAAACAAATAAACCAAAAAGAAGTAGCAATCGATCAATTAGGCGTTAAAGCTCTTGACGATAAAACTTTAGAAGTACAACTGGACCGCCCTGTTCCCTACTTCTTAAGCTTAACGACATTTGCAACATTCTTACCAATCAATGAAGAGTATTTAAAATCTCAAGGCGATAAATACGGTTTAGAAACAAATCATTTAATTTACAATGGTGCTTTCACATTAGATAACTGGAAACATGAACAAAGCTTCCAATTGAAGAAGAACCCTAACTATTGGGATGCTAAAACTGTAAAACTAGAAGAAATCAACTTCAATGTCGTTAAAGATAAATCTACAGAAGTTAACTTATATGATTCAGGACAAATTGATCGTGTTGCTTTAACTGCGGAGTTTGTTGATAAGTATAAGAACGATTCCAACTTCAAGGAACGCGCTGAAGTCGGTATCCAATTCTTACGACTAAATCAGAAAAATGCAGTATTAAAAAATCAACATGCACGCCTCGCTATTAACGAAGCAATGAATAAAAAAGCGTACGTAGAAACAATTTTAAATAACGGTGCAATCCCAGCAGAAGGAATGGTTCCTGCGAAATTCGCAAAAAGTCCAGACGGTAATGACTTCCGTAAAGAGAATGGAAATCTAGTCAAAGATGATGTGAAATCTGCAAAAGAAAACTGGAAAAAAGCGAAACAAGAACTTGGTACTGACAAAGTAACAATTGAACTATTAACAAGTGATAATGCTTTAGCTAAGAAAACTGGTGAATATTTAAAAGGTGAATTAGAAAAGAATCTAGATGGATTAACAGTGAACTTAAAGCCTCAACCACGTAAGCAACAGTTAAAACTACTATTAAGTGGTGATTACGAAATCGGAATCGATGGCTGGGGTCCTGACTTCGCGGACCCTATTACATTCTTAGATCTATTCACAACAGATAGTGCTTATAACTTCGATAAATACTCTAACAAAGAGTACGACGAGCTTATTCGTAAAGTAAAAACTGATTTAGCTGGTGATGAAAAAGGTCGCTGGGAAGCAATGAAGCAAGCTGAAAAAATCTTATTAAACGACGGTGCTGTCGCTCCTTTATACCAACAAGGTCGTTCTTACCTACAACGCGGATTTATTAAAGGACTTGTAACAACAGACTTCGGCGGTGAGTTTAACTACAAGTGGACAGAAGTTGCAAAATAATAAACGCTAGTAAAAAAGGTATCCCACGAAGGATACCTTTTTTACTTTATGCTTCTTTAACTACAGAACTTCTCCTCTTTACTATCCCTTTTATACCTATAGTGATTCCCGCTACCAATTGTGTAACTAGTATAATAAGTAATAATGAAATAATATTTTCCGCTAAATTAACTCCACCAACTATTATTGTGTAATAGCCATTCGCTGCATATGTTGTGGGAAATAATCCACCGATTGTTTACTATGTTTTAGAAAGCATCACTACATTTCCAAATACAGCGATGCTTATTTGTGTTAATGATTAGAAAGCGCAAAGATATTTTTTTAAAATCTCCATATACATACAAATTACTTTCAATTTAATTAATAAGCATGTGTGTCCCCCTTAAGGAAATAATTTATTAGGTTTATACATAATTACATAAAATTAGGAAAAACTTGTATAGAAAGAAGTTACATAAGGAGGAATTTATAATGAGAATTTTACTATCAATTTTATTAGCTCTTATGCTAGTACCTGCATTAACAGGATGTAAAGCTCCTGCAAAAGAAGATACAACTTCTAATAAGAAAACGACTGAAGAAGCAAAAAATGAGGCTCCTGCAGATTTAAAACTAAACTTTAATGAATTCGATTTAAAGGCAGACTATCAAGATACGAAGAAAGACTACGAAGCTGATTATAAAAATGTAGCAGCAGATAAGAAAATGGAAGCAAAAATTGAAGACCATAAAACAGATGTAAAGTTCACAGGTGACGAGGCTATTACGAAATTAAGCCCTCTTCTACAAGAGCTAAAATTTAATAAAGATACTCCTGACCAAGAAGTAATTGATCAAGTAGTAAACGTGTTCAAACTTGATAAAGACTACCAAAAGTTCGATTTAGAAGTTGTCTTCTCTGATGGAACGAAAAAAGAATATAAAAGAGAAATAAAATAAAGAAGTAGGCGGTTGCCTACTTCTTTATTTTATTTTTTAATTTTTACATATCTTAATTCTGGACTAGAACCGATAATGAATTGGACGCCAGATACTGATGATTTTTGTAAATACGAAGAGCTTGGGAAAATAATTGGGATTAATGGTGTATCATCAAACATAATATCTTCTGCTTTATGCAATAAGTCAAAACGTTTATCTTCATTTTGTTCAACTTCTGCTTCTTTTACTAAAGCGTCAAATTCTTTATTATGCCATTTTGCATAGTTGTTTGGACCATCACCTGCATATAAATCTAGTTTAGTAATTGGGTCTAATAGAGAACCGCCCCATCCCATATAAGCTAATTGGAAATCACTTTGCTTATATGTGTCGATGTAACTCTTCCACTCTTTATTTTCTAATTTAATATCTACACCAAGATTTTTCTTAAACATTTCTTGCATTGCTTCTGCTACTTTTTTATGTTGTGTATCTGTAGTGAATTTTAATGTTACTTCAGGTAATGTAGACCAACCTTGCTCTTTCATACCCTCTTCTAATAATTTTTTCGCTTCTGCTGGATCGAATTTTACGTAATCACCTTTTTCTTTACGGAAATCACGACCACTTTGTGTTTTTGCTCCTTCCGGAACGAATGCATATGCTTCTTGTGCATTATTTTTATACAGTTTTTCAACGATAAACTTACGATCAACCGCTAATGAAAATGCTTTACGTACTTTCGCATTTGTAAATGGCTCTTTTTCTACGTTAAACGAATAAATATAAGATGAGAATCCTGCAACACGCTTATATTCTTTGTTTCCTTTTTCTTTTTCAATCATCTCTTGTGGTAAGCTACTTAGCAAATCTAATTCTTTTGACTTGTACAATTGGTACGCTGTTTTAGAATCTGGAATAATACGAAACTCAATTTCTTTTAATGTTACCTTTTTATCATAGTATTCTTTATTTTTTTGTACTGTAATAGCTTGGTTATGCTTCCATTCTTTTAACGTGAATGGTCCGTTCGTAATTAACTCTTTTGGATCTGTTTTTAATTTATTATTATCATCAATTGATTTTTTAGATAATGGAATAAATAATGAACTTGCTAATTTTTGTTTAATAGAAGCAACTGGGTGCTCAAGTGTTACCTTTAATGTTTGAGGATCAACGACTTGAATACCAACTTGTCCTTCTTCACCTTTTCCAGTATTATATGCCTCTGCTCCTTTAATAAAATACATTTCTGTCGCATTCATAGAACCTGTTTTCGGGTTTAATAATCGCTTCCATGCGAACTCAAAATCATTTGCTGTAATTGAAGAGCCATCTGACCATTTAATATCTTTCTTTAAATGAATTGTATATTCAGTTCCATCCGCATTTACTTCTTCTTTCTCTGCCAATTCATTTTGATATTTCCCATCACTATCTTGCGTATATAAACTTGAAAACAACTGTCCAATTATGTAACCTGACGTGCTATCTGTCGCAATGGCAGAATCAAGCGTATACGGATCACTGCTAATATTCGTTACTAATCGATCCCCGTCTCCCTTACCAGCACTCGCCTTTTGCGTCTCTTTCTTACCGCAAGCAACAGAAGTGATCGCTAAAACAGTCATAATGACAAACAGTAAAAACTTCTTCATCCTACATTCTCCTTTAACCTGAAATTTTTGGTGTTGATGCTAATAATGTTTTTGTATAAGAATGTTGTGGATTACGGAATACTTCGTCCGTATATCCAAATTCAACAAGTTCTCCTTTGTATAAGACAGCCACTTTTTCACATAAATAGTGAACCATCGGTAAATCATGTGCGATAAATAAATATGTATAGCCTTGTTCCTTTTGAATTTTTTGCAGTAAATGTACAATTTGGATTTGCAGTGAAACATCTAATGCTGAAATTGGTTCATCAAGGATTAATACTTCTGGCTCACATAATAGCGCTCTTGCAATGGCAATACGTTGACGTTGTCCTCCGCTAAATTCGTGTGGGTATCGATCAATATATCGCCTATCTAATCCAACACGTTCTAGCGCATCACCTGCCACCTTATCTTTCAATCCTTTATCTCCTAAACCGAATGAGATATATCCTTCTGTTACGCTATCTCGTACTTTCCAGCGCGGATTTAATGCAGCCGTTGAATCTTGAAAAATGAACTGTACTTTCTGTAAAAAATCTCGCTTATGAGCTGACTTCAGCTTGTGAACAACTTGGCCGTTATAATCAATTTCACCAGACGTTGGGCCCTCGATCCCAGCTATGAGCTTACCAAGTGTTGTCTTTCCTGAACCACTTTCTCCAATAATGCCAAGAGTTGTTCCTTTTGGGATAGAAAGTGATATATCTTTTAACGCTGTGATTTCTTTCTTTTTACTTCCATACGTTTTCGTTACTTGCTTTACAGTAATTAAATCTGTCGTCATGAGGCATTCACCTTCTCTTTTGATTTCGCTTGGTCATGCTCTAGAACATGTTGCCAACAATGTGAACTGTGTTCCTCAGAATATGATGTTCTATCAGGGAAACGATGAATACATTCTTTTATTGCTACTGGGCATCTATTTACAAATGGGCATCCAAAGCTATTTAACGTTTCAATTGATGGCGTTGTTCCCTGAATGGACCTAAGTACCTTTTCAGAATCATCCATATTCGGAATAGCTTGCAGTAAACTTTTCGTATATGGGTGCTTAGGTGAACCTATTACTTCTTGTATCGTTCCTTTTTCAACAACACGTCCCCCGTACATAACTACTACTCGGTCAGCTACTTCACGTACAAGTGCCAAATCATGTGTAATTAATAAAATACTCGTATTTTGTTTTTCTTTTCTCTCTTTTAATAACCCCATAATTTGCTTTTGAATCGTTACATCTAATGCCGTTGTAGGTTCATCTGCAATAACGAGCTTCGGGTGACATGCAAACGCAATAGCCAAACAAATACGTTGCCTCATACCACCGCTTAACTGATACGGGTATTGTTCAAAGCGTTTCTCTGCTTCATGTATGCCTAAATCATTTAGTAAGTTAATCGCAATTTCTTTTGCCTCTTTTTTCGATTTCTTTTCATGCTGCACAATTACTTCTGTAATTTGTCTTCCAACCTTCATCGTCGGATTTAAAGATGAAAGAGGGTCTTGAAAGATAAACGAAATGTCTTTCCCTCGAATTTGATTCCATTCTGATTCTTGTAAATTCGTTAATCCTTGAGATTGGAAAGAAATACTTCCATCATCGATGTGAATAGATTCTTGATTTAGTCCGACAATGGATTGTGCTGTAACACTTTTCCCTGAACCACTTTCTCCGACAAGTGCAACGATTTCACCTTCGTTAATAGAAAAGGAAACATGCTTCACAATTGCTTGCTTACTATTCTCTTTTTCAACGGCCAATGTTACGTTTTCTAAAGATAAGAGCTGTCCCATGTTTTTTCTCCTTTCGATTCCGTTTTACGATTTTTGGATCAATTGCATCTTGCAAACCGTCACCAATTGCATTAAATGCGAACATGATGAGCGCAATCATCAGCGATGGGAAGAAAAGTTGCCACCATTCCCCGCTTAATAATGTCCCGAGCGCATCATTTGTCATCGTCCCCCAGCTCGCTGCTGGTGATTGTACCCCTAGTCCGATAAAGCTTAAAAATGATTCTGAGAAAATAGCTGCTGGAATTGTAAATGATAAATTTACGATAATAATACCTGTTAAATTCGGAATGATATGTCCGTATATAATCTTCATATGCGATGTACCTAATCGTTCTGCCGCAATAACAAATTCTCTTTGCTTTAAAGATAAGACTTGCGCCCTAACGAGACGTGCCATACCAATCCACCCTGTTAATGCAAGAGCAATAATGATTGTAAAAAGTCCTGGTTTCATAATGATTAGTAGTAAAATAACAATTAATAAATATGGAATACCGTATAGTACTTCAATCCCTCGTACAATCCACTCATCAATTAACGTTCCAAGGCGATTACGCCCTCTCACATATCCACTAAAGCCCCCAATCAGTACACCAAGTCCTATATCAAGAACGGCCGCTACTAATCCAACTATTAATGAAATTTTCCCTCCAGCCCAAGTACGTGCCCAAATATCCCGACCTAAATCATCTGTTCCAAACCAATGCTCACTACTAGGAGGTAAATTTGTCGCCTCTTTTACTTGTTCACTCGCAGTAAAAGGAGTTAAACTTTCACCGATAAGAGAGAAAATAATAATGAGTAATAATGTCACCGTTCCTAGAACTGCGATTGGATTTGATACAAACTTACGAAACACTTCTTTTTTTCGGCTAATCGTTTGCTGCTCTTTATTTATTGTTAATTCTTTTTTCTCTTCATTCGTTAATAGCTGTTTATTGATTTCATAAGCTCCCATTTAAATATCCTCCCTCCTTATGTAATAGAACGAATACGCGGATCAACAATACGGTGAATAATATCTGTAATGAAAATACAAGAAATTAATAATGAACTATAGAAAATTGTTGTTCCCATAATGACTGGATAATCCCGGTTAAAAATACTATCTACAAAATATTTTCCGAGACCAGGAATTGCAAAAATCTTTTCAATAATGAACGTCCCTGTTAAAAGCCCAGCCATTAACGGCCCAACAAACGTTAGTACTGGAACAATCGCATTTCGAAGGGCATGCCTTATAATAATCTTCTTAATTGGTATACCTTTCGCTCTTGCTAATTTAATATAATCACTCTGCAAAACTTCAATCATATTAGAGCGAACAAATCTTGTAATAACCGCGATTGGCCCTAATGCTAATGCAAAGGATGGCAATACCGTATGTTCGAATGTGCCCCAAGATGCAACCGGTAAGAGTTCAAATTGAATAGCAAATACTTGTATAAACAATGGTGCTAAAATAAAACTTGGAATAGAAATACCGAGAATCGCAAGTAAGCTCACACTATAATCAATTACTTTCCCATGATATAGAGCTGCAAATGTACCTGCTGCAATTCCGACTAATAATGAAATAACAAGTGCTTGTAAACCAATAATCGCTGATGGACCAAATCCTGTCGTTATAATTTCTGATACGCCTTGCCCCGTCGATTGAACGGATTCACCAAAATCAAAATGAACTACACCGTCTAAATAAGCAACATATTGATTCCATAATGGTTCATCAAGGTGATACTTCGCTCTCATATTCTGCACAACTTCCGCCGGAAAGATCTTTGCATCCGATGAAAATGGATCCCCCGGAATAATGTGCATAATCAAAAATGTTACTGTTGTAATAATCCATAGTGTAAACACCATAACTGATAGTTTCTTAACAACATACACTTCAATAACCCCCTAAACTCATATATTTACTTTGTTTTATTAACGTATCTTTCCCATTACTCCCTTTCCTCTTCTTAAAACACAAAAAGCCTTGATCTTAAAAAATAAGATCAAGGCTTAATAAACGAAGGCCCATCACTTATCTTTCAAGACTTGCTTGCTGGAATTAGCACGGTGTTCCTGTTACAGAACCCGCTGCTGAGGTGTCATAGGGCCAGTCCCTCTACCTCTCTGGATAAGTAAATTGCTATATTATTATTTGGTTCAAATTGTATATTTTGAATTATAATTCTGAAAAAATGAAAAGTCAATCAAATTGGATATATTTAGAAAAATCAGTTTTCTATTATATTAGTTATTGAAATTACAATCTTTCGCTTATAATAAAAAGAAATTGTATTAAAGGAGTTATAAAATTGATCCCTTACTTCTTGCTACTATAGGATTACCATTAACAATCGTAATACTTGTACTTGTCATCATCGGCTTCTATAAAGTGAAACTTTAATCAGTGGGGGTTTTGTTCATCCCCCACTGATTATTAGTTGAACCAATCGGGCTTTTACGGGCAGTTGATCCCCTACCTAACTTCTTTGCTTTCACTGAACTTTGAGGTGGGGGGTCTTACTGCCCGTTAATGCGGGATAAACTCTTCATTAAAAAGAAAAGCATCACTTCTTTTTACACTCCATTCGATAATATTACTGGACAAACAATTTCAGAATTTCACGAAGAACAGAAGATATTAGTATCCGAGGATGAAGACGGAGATGGTAAAAAGAAAAAATAACCTTGCACACGCAAGGTTATTTTTTCGCTTCTGTTTGAAAACGTTTATAGTATGTCGATGCTGTTGCAAAATTAATTTCTATATCACGAATTAATGATGAATCTTCTTCTTTAGCTAACTTCTGTAATTTTTTCATCGCTTGTTCCGATTCATTCAAGAAACCAACATATACCTCATGTTCTTGCTCTTTCGACTTTGGAACACGAATTTCTTTACGTATATTATCAATATCTTCTAACATGCTCGTTGTTACCTTTTGCACATCTTCTTTATATGTAGCATTCGTTATTTCCTTACCGCCCTTTTCTTTTGCCACTTCAAATAACTGTAACGCCTTATTAATTTCTTTATTTATTTTCGCATCATATTTTTCATGTACTGCGCTGTATTCTTTCATTTCTTCTGTTTGCTCAGTGGATTGCTCTACCTTTTCTTTCGGTTCTTTCGTATCTTTATTTCCATTACATCCTGCTAGAAGGATCATACTTCCCATTACAGCAATACCCAAAACCTTCTTCATCTCGAATTCTCCTTTTATCTACAGCTACTACTAATTATAGTTTCTTTTATCTCCACTTGTTATTATACCGAGAACGCCCCACTTTTTACACTTAAGACGATATCTTAATATACATACCAACATTTTTGTCACAGTATCGTCACTTTATGCAAATAACTTTTGCATCACTTTACTACATCACCTTACAAAACTGTAAGCACACATAGAGAACAAACCATGCTAGACTTACATATGCATAAAGTAAGCGTAGTTCAGTTTGTAAGGAGAATCATCAATGTACAATACAATACCCTTTATGGGCGAAGATATTCGCGTCCTTATTCGCGAAAAGTCACTTCATATTGAAAATACAGAGAGCCTTCGCCGCGTATTAAAGAAGAAGCATGCTCCATTTAAGCTGGCCCAATATTTAAAGAAACAACATATAAATCAATTTCATACTGTGCTAAATATATCCGATAAATCTTTAACAATCGAGATTATCGGTCATGTCTACATTGGAAATTTTGCAGATGTCTTAAAAGAAATTCCACGCATACCGAAAATTGCTCCTATTATCGTTGAGAGGGCATATAGAATTACAGATCATACTGATATTATTGATTGCGGGGAGAAAGAGGTCGACAGTAACCGCTGGGTATGGGATAAACTCGCTTTCTTATATGATGCGATCATGAATAATATGTATGAGTTATTTCAAAGAAATGAAAAAAAGAGCTGATTCAAAGAAATGTTTGAATCAGCTCTTTTGTATTAAGCTTCTAACTTTTTATTTTGTTGCAGTTCAAACTGCTTCTCACTTCTTCTGGCCATAAATAGATAACATAACACAGCACCAATTTCACAAAGCGCTATAACAACCCCCATCGGTAATGCGGTATTGCTTCCGCCAATACCTACTAATGGTGCAACAAGTGCTCCTGAAATGAACTGTAATAAACCTAATAAAGCCGATGCCGTTCCTGCAGCCTGTTTCTGATTTCTCATCGCTAACGAGAACCCAGTTGTTGATACAACCCCGACACTTGATACAACAAGGAATAACGAGCATAAAACACCGATTAGCCCTATTCCTAATACGATTGTAAGTAGTAATGATAGACCGCCAACAGCCGCAATAATAATACCGGAAACGAATAAAGTTTTCTCATTCACTTTCCCTGCTAAACGGCCCGTAACCTGACTAGCAATAATAATACCGATACCGTTAATCGCAAAGAATAAGCTAAATTGCTGTGGTGATGCTCCGTATATATTCTGCAACACAAACGGTGAACCAGAAATATAAGCAAACATTGCAGCTGTTACTAATCCTTGCGACAATGCATACCCCATAAATAAACGATCTTTCAGAAGCTTTCCGTATGTTGCAAGCGTTCCTGATAATCCACCTGTCTCTCTTTCTTCAGGAGGTAATGTTTCACGTAATACGAAAGTAGCTGATATTAGCATGAATACACTAATTGCTCCAAGAACGATAAAAACGCCGCGCCATGATGTGAACTGTAATAATTGCCCTCCAATAATCGGTGCCAAAATAGGCGCTGCTCCGTTTACTAACATAAGTAATGAGAAAAACTTCGTCATTTCAGAACCTGAATACATATCACGTACCATTGCACGTGATATAACGATACCAGCAGATCCTGAAGCACCTTGTAAGAAACGTAAAAGCACTAAACTCCAAATAGATGGTGCAACAGCACAAAGTAAAGAAGAAGCAACATAAATAATAAGAGCGATAATAAGAGGTTTGCGTCTTCCGTAAATGTCACTAATTGAACCAATAAATAACTGCCCTACTGAAAGCCCAAGCAGACAAGCAGTTAATGTAAGCTGCGCGAGGGATGCACCCGTTTGTAAATCATCCGTTAACTTTGGTAAAGAAGGCAAATACATATCAATAGATAATGGCCCAATTGCCGTAAGTGTCCCTAATACAAGAATCATCCATAACCTGTTTGTCTTTACAGGTTTATATACTTCGTGATTAACTCCATTCACTTTTTCCATTCACCCTTTCATATAAATACTTAATCGTAACAATTATAGTTACAACATAAATATACGTCAAGTATACCGTATTTTCCTGTTTAATAATGTAAAAAAAGCGATAGAATCTCTATCGCTTTACTTTTTCAAATTACTATTTGTAAATTTAGATACAGATGCCATCATTTCTCCTGTGTCTAAATATGTGATTTGAATTGGATCTCCTACTTCTGTAAACATTGCATATGGGAATTTCTTCGCCGGTACCATGAATACTTTTTGCTCGTTTTCTAATAGTACGTACACAATCGTATTTTCACCTGATTTTTCTTTATACACACGTTGTACAGTACCTTCTTTTTGCGCTTCTTTCCCATTTGAAGTCGGTCTAAATGAATCACCACTTCCGCTCAGCGCATTTTTATAATTCTCAAGTGCTTCTTTTTGCGTTGAACCTGTTGCAAATATTTTCGCATTAGAAGCATATATGACAGTATGAGCACGTACTAATCCGCCATCATCAATAACCGGTACAATCCAAGAAGGTTTACCATATACGTTATAAATAACCGGCATTGTTCCATGCCATTTCTCTCTCTTAAAGGAATTATCCACTACTTCTGTAGCAGCCGAACCATCCATAATTCCCTTTACTTCTTTTCCGTTATAGTAATACAACTTACCTGTACGCGCATCAATAAGCGAATAGCCTAGTGCAGAATCTACTCCTTCTTTCGGAGAGGTGAAATCAGTAAAATAATATAACGTTCCATCCTTACCGAAGATTGGTGTAACTCCTTCTTTCGTTCCCCACTCAGTCGGAATCTTCATATCCGTTTGTGAGAATTTTGTATTCCAAAATCCGTGAATATATTTACCGAAATACGTATTTAATGTAGATGCAGTCTCGTGATTTAATACGCCATCAACGAATTTAGGTGCCTTTCCTTTGTCGTATCTTTTCACTTCACCTGTTTGTGCGTCTACTACTACAACACCTTCTACTTCAAATCCAGATCTTCCTGAAATAAATTCACCATACGTCATTGTATAATACGGTTTCCCTTTATCATCAACTTCAAATTTTGGTTTCCCTTTAAAAACTAAATCTGGCTCTGCTTTTCGAACGACACGTTCTAATTTATTACCGAAAAACATGCTCGGCACATATTTCATTTTATAACCAAGATGCAGTTTCGCTTCCGCATCAGGATTCGTACCTGACATCGTTACGTACCCTGGAATTGTCTCAGCTTTACGTGCTTTAAAAAAGCCTGAAACTTCAATCGGTGCTACATATAAAGCCTCACCATTTACCATTTGTGGAGTTAATTCCCCTAGCTCAAAATAAGCTACTTTCGGAATATCCCCAAATACTTTTTTCATCTTATTCTCCGCTGTCTTTGGCGGCACTGTAAACGGCTGATCATTTTCAGTAAATGGCTCTGAAATATCTTTCTCGATCTTCACAACAGAATCATATTTTTTTTGCGTGATTACTATATCGTGCAAATAACCAAAATAGCCGTAACTTGCGAGTAAAACAAACATTAGAAGTCCCTTTAACGTACCTTCTAATTTCCCTACCTGCTCTTGTGAGAATAAAACAAGCCCAATTAAAATCGCTACTGCAACAGAATAATGAGTAAGAATAGAATCTGCTCGATCATCAATTAGCCAGAAATATTCATAGATTGCAATACCTATCCAAAATAAAACAGGAATAACTAAAATAGATGATTTCTTACCCTTTACAACTTTCTCATTTCCTCCTTTATCCACCGCGCGAATTTTATTACCGCTTCTAGTCCATGGAATCAAAAACAAAGTGAGAATAGCTAAAACTATAAATTTCATCAAAGGCAATGTCCCCTTTTCTTTTGTCTTCTCCATAAGTATAACAAATAAAGGGTAATCAGGTAAAAATGGGAATGGAAATACTTTAAATTACTTATCACCGCGGCTTAATACAAATCCACTAACTACATATAAAACTGAAGCAATGTAAAAAATAGTCCCTATCGTAAAGAAATCCACTAGGTAACCAGTTGCAATTATAGCTACTCCGCCCCCAATTGATGTCCATACATGGTATTTTCCAATTTCGTAACCAGCTTCCTTATGCGCTACCTTTCGTGCTAACGATGTTTTCTCCGTATTACGCTGCACAGCACCTAAAATACCCATTAAAATTTGGAGAATGTATACATGCCAAACTTCTGTTGCAATAGGGAAAAAAAGCATTAATATAGCCATGGACCATGCGTATATAATTAATAACTTTCTATCACCTACCCTATCAGAGATTCTTCCAACTAACGGATATACTAGAGCTGAAGTTAAGGCAAATAAGCCGTACGCCCAGCCAAATTGCGAGAAACTATTTCCTACATTTCGAAGCAATAGTATATAAAAAGGAAATACCATACTACCTGCCATCATAATAATGCTTTGTGAGGCTACAAATCTTCTATATGTCATTTGCTATACTCCTTATAAAATAAATTCACAAACCTTTCCTCTGGGTCTACTTCCTTCTTCTTCTGAAGGAATTCTTCTATGCGAGGATACGCTTTCTTTAGTTGCTCCTTTTCCGGATAAGAATAATAAGGTAAATAATAACTTCCATTATGCTTTAACGTAACATCAATCATCTTTTGAATGACCACTTTTGTTTTCTTTATTTCATCTTCAGAACGCCCTTGATTAATTAGAAGCACAAGCGCAAACATATCATCTTTCGCATAAGATAGCACCGCATTCTCATTCTTTTCTACATAGCGGATTGTAATGTTAAGAAGGTTTAATTCCTCTTCATTTAAAACGCTTCGCAAATCATCTATATACGCTGCAAAACCATCTATCGGTACAAAGTACTCTTGTAAAACTTCGGTCAAGTTTGGATTATCGTATTCCATAAAAGCACTATCAGATCTCATTACGTTATTTCGAGTTTCGTACTTACCATCTGTACGTTCAAAATAACTTCTTTGTATATCCCAAAATGCGCCCTTTCCCCAGTCACTATAACGTGATAACCCAAGTAAAAATTTCGGTGCAGCTATAATATTTTCTTCTTTTAATTTGCTGTACTCTCCCAGCTTCTGTTGATCTTCTGCCAGTACATAATCTGTTACATACATTTCTTTTAAAAATGAATTTGGGGCAACAGAAATACGTGCTAAATGCATACGTATATTCTCATCCCTTCGCACTTTATTCTTAAAGTATGAAGAGTATTCTTTATAATCTAGTACTTTCGTATGCGTTTCATACAATTCATCGTTTGTTAACTGTAGCGTCACATCTAAAATCACACCAAATAATCCATATCCCCCAATTACATATGGAAACAAGTCAGCATTTTCTTCTCTATTTACATTACGCACCGTACCATCTGCCATTAACAATCTGAACGACTCTACTGTATCAATCAATGCTTCATGACGAATATCACGCCCATGTACATTTACACTTAATGAACCACCCACAGTAAAAATATTTTGAGATTGCATCACTTGAACTGCAAGACCATATGGATTGATTTTCTTTTGAATGTCATTCCATGTGACACCGCTTTGTACCCTAATCCTCTTCTTCTCCGGATCGAATTCTAATATTTCATTATACCCTTTCATATCAAGCATCGTACCGTTCGGATAATACGTCTGCCCACCTTGGCTATGTTGCATACCTGCAATAGAAATCTTCTCTCCAGAAACATTTGCATCTTGCACTAACTGTTTTAATGAACGTTCATCCTCAGCATTTTCAACACGTTTAATTTTCGTTGGAAGCAACTTCCCTACATCACTCATAATAGGATGATCCAGTTGCCCTTTGTATGTATATACAGATGTCGCGAGCAACACTGTATACGCTACAATAACAACTGCTATCTTTCTTTTTTTCAAATGGCACTCTCCTCTTCTAACGTTCTTCCTCTTCATATTGTACCTACTTTCCTACGAAGAAGGTATTAACAAAAAAGAGAGAGACCCTTTATTTTAGGTCCCTCCCTCATCAAGACTGTTACTTTGCTGCTGGCAGCTGTATTGGCTCAAACTTTTCGTACGATGTATATTTTGCATTCGTAATAATGTGTGCCTTATCCTTACCATTACTACTCATAATCATATCTATCTTCGCTGATTCATATTTAAAATCTTTTGTAATGATATATTCTGCATCCACTTCTTCTATCTTTGCGTTTTGTGCTTGTAGCATTTTCTTCTGCGTTTCATCCATGCTAGTTAACATACTTTCTGTTTCTTGCCCTTTTAATGTAAATTTCAGTTTATATTTATCTCCGCTTTTCTCCATCTTCATTTTATCTAAAACTACTGCTGGTACTTCTAACTTATCTATAATATCTTGAGTCGCTTTCATTCCACCAGCGTTTAATTGCTCCTCTGGTACGGTTATAACTTCTCCTGTATTAGGGTTTTTCACCTCACCAGCAACTTTACCATCCACTGTATACACTACAACATCTGTACCAGAAATATTCATTTCAGAACGAGAATTCTTTGTCTTTGGCTCTAATTGCATCTTAGCCTTTAATATATCCATCTCTGTTCCCTCAGCTTTTACCCCTACACCATATGTCATCGTTACATGCTCTTCATTTTTAAAAGCTTCGTTCGTTTTCTTGAAAACATCCTTCGCTGCTAATTCCTTTTCTTTTTGAACTGATTCTTTTTTCGGTTCATCCGTCTTTGCTGTTTTCTCATTACTACACCCTACCCCTAAACTGATTGCAAGCACTAAACTTGAAACAAAAATAATTTTTTTCATAATGTCGCCCCCTTTCCCAAAATAATATCACCTCTTTTCCTATGAAATCTATATAATTTTTAATCTATATTCGCTATATAGCGACATGTTTAATGAAGATTTTAAATATGATGTAAATAACAACAACTCATCTCAGGAGGTCATTATGAAGGCGATCATTTGCACACAGTATGGACCACCTAACGTTCTTCAGCTTCAAAATATAGAGAAACCTACGCCTAAAAAGAACGAAGTATTAGTTAAAATTCACGCAACAAGTGTATCGACTGGAGATTGTAGAATACGCGGTTTTAATAGTCCCCTCTTATTTTGGATTCCTATGCGGATCATATTAGGTTTCAGAAAACCGAGAAACCCTATACTCGGCGTAGAGTTATCCGGTGAAATCGAAGAAGTAGGAGCAGATGTAACTCAATTTAAAAAAGGTGATCCAATTTTTGCATTAACAGAACTAAACCTCGGTGGTTATGCCGAGTACACATGCGTACATGAAAGTGGATTAATAACATTAAAACCTACCAATGTGACGTATGAAGAAGCGGCAGTTATTCCTTTTGGTGGAACTTCAGCATTACATTTCCTGAGAAAGGGCCGTATAAAAAAAGGGCAACAAGTGCTCATATATGGTGCCTCCGGATCAGTAGGAACAGCTGCTGTACAACTTGCTAAATATTTCGGCGCGACCGTTACGGCTGTTTGTAGTAATTCAAATTTTGAACTCGTGCAATCTTTAGGAGCTGATAAAGTAATTGATTATACGAAAGAAGATTTTACTAAGCAAGGCAAATGCTACGATATTATATTTGATGCAGTTGGGAAGTATAAAAAATCCCTTTGTACAAATACATTAACACCCAATGGAAAATATGTATCTGTTAATGGAATGATGGCCAAGGTAAGTAAAGAGGATATGATTCTATTAAAAAAACTAGTCGAAACGGAAAAACTAAAGCCCGTTATTGATAGAACTTACCGATTAGAAGAAATTGCTGAAGCTCATATGTATGTGGAAAAGGGACATAAAAAAGGGAACGTTTCGATTACCTTAAAATAAAATATATTCAGAAAATAATATTGACAATTCTTTTTGTAAGATTTACTATTAGTACCATATTTAAAAACTACATACACATACTCTTATCAAGAGTGGCGGAGGGACTGGCCCGATGATGCCCGGCAACCGAGCTTAGAACGTATAAGCTAAGGTGCTAATTCCTGCAGAACGATTTTCGTTTTGGAAGATAAGAGAGGAACCTATTTCGTCTATTCGGCACCTCTCTTATTTTTGAGAGGTGCTTTTTATTTTGGAACGTATATTAAGGGGGAATTATAGATGAAAAAGGTATTATTAAGTATTGTAAGCGGAGCTGTATTATTGTTAGGTGCGTGTGGTGCTAATTCTGATAAAGAGGTAAAAGCATTAGATGAGAAAAAGATTACTGTCGGTGTAACAGGCGGACCGCATGAACAAATTTTTGAAAAGGTAAAAGAAGTGGCAGCAAAAGATGGTCTCGACATTGATGTAAAGGTATTTAATGATTATGTAGCACCAAACGTATCTTTAGATGAAAAAAGCCTCGATGTAAATAGCTATCAAACTAAATCTTATTTAGACGTATTTAAAGCTGAACGCAACATGAAATTAACTGAAGTATTTTCCACAGTAACATTCCCTATGGGTGTATATTCTAAAAGCTTAAAAGATGTAAAAGAATTAAAAGAGGGCGATGCAATCGCTGTCCCAAATGATCCAACAAATGAGCTTCGTGCTTTAAAGCTATTTGAAAAAGCAGGAGTTTTAAAAGTGGATCCAAAGGCTACTGAAAAAGCGACTGCGAAAGATGTAATTGAAAACCCAAAGAAATTAAAGATTGTTGAATTAGAGGCATCTCAATTACCGACACAACTAAGTGAAGTGAAAGCAGCTGCAATTAATACAAACTTTGCATTAGGCGCAAAATTAAGCCCTGCGAAAGATTCTATTTTCCGTGAAGGAAAAGATTCACCATATGTAAACTGGGTCGTTGTTCGTACTGAAAATAAAGATGATGCTGTTGTAAATAAATTAAAGAAAGCTTATCAATCTAAAGAAGTAAAAGAATTTATCGAGAAAAAATTTGATGGTTCAGTTTTACCATCTTGGTAGGAGCTGACGATAATGATTGAATTAAAAAATGTATCCAAAGTATTTACAACAAAAAAAGGGAATGTAGAAGCTCTTAAACCTACTTCCCTTCAAGTAAAAAAGGGCGAAGTATTTGGAATCATCGGATATAGTGGCGCTGGTAAAAGTACATTAATCCGTTGTGTAAATTTATTAGAAAAACCAACGACAGGAGATATCATTGTAAATGAACAAGAGTTAACAACCTTATCGACAAAAGAACTCGCAAAGGCGAGAAAAAAGATCGGCATGATTTTTCAAGGATTCAATTTACTTAAAACCGTTACCGTTTATGAAAATATCGCACTACCCTTACGTCTATCTGGTCTTCCCAAAAATGAAATTGAAAAAAGGGTAGAAAAGTATTTACGCATTGTTGATCTCTTTAATAAAAAAGATGCCTATCCAAGTGAATTATCTGGTGGTCAAAAGCAACGTGTAGCGATCGCTCGCGCACTATCTCATGAGCCTGAAGTTTTATTAAGTGATGAAGCAACGAGCGCATTAGATCCGGAAACGACTGATTCTATTCTTGATTTATTATTAAAGATCAACGAAGAAATCGGAATTACGATTTTGCTAATTACACACGAAATGAATGTCATCCAGCGTATTTGTGACCAAGTTGCTGTAATGGAACATGGGGCGGTAGTCGAAAGTGGAACCGTAAAAGATATTTTCACAAACCCACAACATGTAACAACGAAGAAATTTGTAAATAGCGCGTTTGCAGCTAAAATTCCAGAAGATGTACAGAAAGAACTACAAAGCACCGGGGAAATCGTAACACTTTCATTTATAGGAACCGCTTCAGGAGAACCAGCGTTAGCTATCGCTACAAAACGTTTTCAAGTGTATCCAAATATTTTATCCGGTAATATTACACAGTTAAAACATGAAGCATATGGGAAACTAATCATTCATATGCAGGGTGAGAAAAATGAAGTAGCACGCGCTTTATCATTTTTACAAGAGCAAGGGATCATCGTAGAAGGAGGTAGAACAGACTATGGGAAACAAATCCTTTTTGGATGAGTGGGGTAACGTAATATGGGAAGCAACAATTCAAACATTTCAAATGACATCTATTTCACTACTTATCTCTATTCTTATTGCATTACCACTCGGCGTCACACTTGTTTTAACGAGACCTGGTGGACAGCGAGAAAATAAGATTATCTATCCTATTCTTAATACAGTTATTAATATCATTCGTTCTCTTCCATTTATCATTCTATTATTCTTCATTTTACCTTTTACAAAGTTTCTAATGGGAACGTCCATTGGCGTGCAAGGTGTTATCGTACCACTTGTTGTCTTCACAGCCCCTTACATTGCCCGTTTAATGGAAACTGCTTTATTAGAAGTGGATCGCGGTGTCATTGAAGCATATCAAGCAATGGGAGTCTCTACTTTAAAAATCATTTGGCACGTTATGGTTAAAGAAGCTCGCCCGTCTCTCGTACTTGGATTAACAATCGCAACGATCGGCTTAATCGGTGCAACAGCAATGGCTGGACTTGTAGGTGCTGGCGGCCTTGGTGATTTAGCATATCGATTCGGACATTTACGCTACGAACCTGAAGTAATGTATGCAACAGTCTTTATTTTGATTATCCTCGTTCAAGGGCTACAATCTTTAGGGAATGGTGTTGCACGAAGATTGAAGAAAGATTAAAAAAGAAGGTATCTCACCCTGGTGAGATACCTTCTTTTTATCTTTTAAATCCACCTTCAGAATGAATAACTTGTCCCGTAATCCATTCTGCTTCTTCACTTACTAAAAATGTAATGAGTCTTGCTGCATCCTTTGGCTCACCAATTCTACCAAAAGGAAACATCGGCTTTAATCCTTGCTTTATCTCTTCAGTCATCCATCCTGTACTAGTTGGACCTGGGTTAATTGCATTCACTGTTATTCCTAAATGAGCTACCTCAGCTGACAACGTACTAGTAAGAGCGTCAATTGCTCCCTTCGTTGTTGCATACGCTAATTCTCCTGCCATAGGTCCTTTAAATTGTCCCGACGTCATATTCACAATTCTACCACCAGATTTCTTATCAAAACCTTGGGCAAATTGACTACTTAACAATGTAGTCGCACGAACATTTACCATGTAGTGCTTATCTAGTTCTTCAGCAGTCAAATTAGAGAAATCATTATTTGTAGAATATGCTGCATTATTAATTAATATATGAGGGTACCCTAATTGTTCAGTAACTTTATTTATAAGCTCTTTCGGTGCATCATTCTGAGTTAAATCTAACTCCATACTCGATACTTTAACACCGCTTTTTAGTAACTCTTCTTTTAATTGTATTTGTTCACTTTGATCAACGCCCCAAGGCATCTCTTTATCGTACGCTGTCCAATACGTAAAAAATATATCGTATCCTGCTTCAGCTAATTCTTTACAAATTGCTGCGCCTATACCATCTAGACGACTTACACCTGTAACAACTGCTATTTTATTTTTTAATTGATTCATCATATACTCCTCCAATTTTAAAGGATGCATATTTTATATAAGAGATATAAATTTCCCCACATACGTATCTATCCTTACAAAAGGGATGTACAAGCCAAATATGCAGTCCTTGCATGATTTATAGATAGCTAAATAACCCCTCACTTATGAGAGAAAAATTTATCTATCTAGTTTCTAATCATTACAAGCTCATCCACATATTGAGTCCTTGTCCCCTTTCCATATATCTCTATTTCTATCATAACAATATAATGTAATATTTCAAATGACAAAAAAATAAAAACCAATATTCCATTCCAAACTTCTATCAAATTTATTATATTATAATATTTAAATAATTGAAATAATTAGAAAAATGCTGGTAAATATTGACTAGCCTTCTTATAATAAAACGTGGGGCTAATGTGAGAATTTAGTTTTAAACAAATAGGGGGAAGAAATATGTCAAAAAAATTACTTTCTTTATTTTCTGTAGTAATCGTAGCAGCTTTTGTAATAACTGGCTGTGGTCAAAGCGATACGACAAATAAAGAACAAAAAGAAAACAAAACAGAAAAAACGGATACAACGAAAGAAAATAAACCTGAAGAAAAAAAATCCGAAGATAAAAAAACTGAAGATAAAAAGCCTGAAAATACAGCTACTAGCTCAAGCGATTACTCTAAGCTGATTTCCTATATGGAAAAAGAAACAGGTGGTAAAACAAAAGTTCTTTTTGAAAATAAGGAACCACAAGTGTATAAAGCTGAAGATGTTTCAGTATCAATGAATGGTTACACATTAGTTGAATTAAATGGATTCCATACAGACTTTAACATTCCATTTAACCGTCAAACAGAGGGCGGAGTTATTCTTGTGAACTATAGCGTAAAAAATAGTTCAGCTAAAGATATCTATTATATGCCAGCATTGGACATATCGTTTACTGGTGCACAGAAAGTATATAGTAACTATAGAGATTTAATTCCAAAAGAAGATCAACTGCCAACTAAGCTTGCTCCAACGAATGATTACTTAGTAAAAGCAGGAGAAACTATTTCTGGTTATATCGCTTATCCATTCGGAAAAGATGATTTAGCGAAAATTTCAAGTCTCTCAACAGTCTCAGTCACAGTCCCAACTGCACAAGCTAATAAAGGAAAATTTGATGCTCCAATTGGAAGTCCTGGAAGCTTTTCATTAAGTTTAAACAAACAAGGTGCTGAAAAGGTTGCAACAGATAACACTTTCTACCAAGATAAAGCTACAGCTAATAACATGGGCGATAAAAAAATGTTAAAAGAGAAATCAAGTATTAATAACAGCCAAGAATTAGGCGCTGTTAATGTTACATTAGATGGATACCAATTCACTCAATTCACACCAAATTCCGTCGAAGCTCCACGCTTTGCAAATTTTAAAAACGGTCTTGTTCTGTTAACAGTAAAATTCAAGCTTGATAACAAAGATGCTCAAGACGTTTCACTATCTCCTATAAGCTCTACATTGAGAGTAAATGATGGTACACAATATACGATTAATGAAGGTATGCTACTAAATTACGACTATAACGCTTCAGTCAAAACAGGAACATCTGGAGAGTTACTGCAAGTATATATTTTAGACCAAGAGCAGTATGAAAAGATTTTGAAAGACAAAAGCTTCGAGATTGAGTTAGGACCTATGAGAAATAAAGAAGCAAAAGATATTTCACAGGGTAAAAAAGCTAAATTTACATTACCTAAATAGATTACTAAACATATAATAGAAAAGGCATATAACATATGATTGTTATATGCCTTTTCTATTTGTATAAAGAACAAAATTTTAATTTAAGTGTATACATTTATCATTACCTATCCGTTGTATAAGTGTAGGGAGGAAAAGTGATGGGAAAAGAAAATATATTGACCTCCTATCTTATCAATTTAGGAGAGGAAGTGTTCAAACTACTATTAGCGAAAGGGGCTATAAAAGAAGATGCAGAAGACATCATCCAAAATACCTTCTATAAAGTATACACATTGCTAGATGATCTAACCGAGGGTAACATACGTCCATGGTTTTTCAGAGTCGCATTAAACGAATACATTGACTTGAAAAGGAAAAAAGAGCAACAAAACATCTATTTAACTGAAGAGATTTATTCAAAATTACAATATACAGACCGAGAATTAGACGCTGTTTTAAATAAAGATGAGATTTTCTATCTATTAAAAGATGTAAAACTAGAATATAAAGAAGCCTTCTTTTTAAAGTACTACTACAACTTTTCATATGAGGAAATCGCCCTAATACTAGATATTCAAGTAAACAGCGTCAAACAAAAGTTACATCGTGCACGTAAAGCAGTTCACTCAAAAATAGGAGGAAAACCCTAATGGATACTTCTTTAAAAGATGCATTAAAAAAAGCTAAAAGAAAACAGTTATTTAAAAATATTATTACCTCTATTATCGTTGTAATCATACTTATCCCTATATTTTATAAAGTTGGCAATTACTTCGCAGCAAAAAGCTCTACGAAGCTTCACGAAAAACTCTTTTTACATAACGCAATTGCAGAACCGAATATACAAATTGATTCTCAAGTAACGAGTAGTTCATCTATGTTTGGCGGCAATATCACATCCAATCGTTCTAAAAACATTAATGGTTACGTAGTGCGATGGAATACACTGACAAGCCCTTACGATTGGTTTCGCTCTAACATCGATTACAATGAGTTAATACCAGGAACTCATTGGGGTAGGTCTAATAAAGAGTCTTATAATTACGATAAACAAACGAAAAATAAAGTTGCTACATTTTATAATCCGGCCATCAAGGAATATTACGATGGAGTCAAAAATGAATTAAGTGCAGTTTCCAAAATGGAAAACTATGTTGCGGAAGTCGCTATCTCTTTCGATCAACCTTATACATTAAAAGAAATTCAAACAAAAATACCGGATAACTTAAATATCGTATGGCTATATATGGTCTCACCTATTAGAGATGAGAGCGGAGGCCCTGCTGGTATGCCAGTTTACGGATTTGAGCCAGGAACCCCTCCCGAAGAATCGTACAAAAGGTTCTTTGATTCCCTTAAACAATATAATGATGGGTATGACAAGGACATTCAAAAATTTTTAAAATCAAACGAAAACAAACCATTCGATCAAGTGAAAATCTTAGGGGTTATGCTAACAGGAAAAACGGAAAACTTTAAGGAATTAGAAAACCAAGACTTTATTCGCGGTGCTTCTGTAGGGGCTACTGCACAAGTTGTTCCTTATATAAAACCAGAGAAATAATAAGGAAAAGACAAGATAAACTAATAGTAGCTAGTTAAAAGAACGTACATGAATCTGTTTACTATGGGAGCAACCTATTTTAGTGGAGAGCTCCCTTCATGTATTATTCATCCTCCAAACAATATATTTCCAAATACTTTATGTACAAATGAAAAATCATAATTTTTGTTCACACTTTATCCATTGTGAATTTATTCACAATGGATATATAATAAACATGTAAATACAATACATTGGAGGGATTTCAATGGTTATCAATTTTTTAAGAACTGATAAACGCGCTACTTTCATATTATTATTTTTACGACTTTACATAGGATATGCATGGCTCGCTGCTGGAATAGGAAAAGTTTTTGGACAGTCTTTTGATGCAAGTGGTTTTCTAAAAGGAGCTATCGCTCAAGCATCAGGTGACCACCCTGCAGTACAAGGTTGGTGGGCAGATTTTCTTCAACATTTTGTTCTTCCAAACGCAGACCTATTTAGCTTTTTAGTTCAATGGGGAGAAATTTTAGTAGGTCTAGGTTTGATTTTAGGTGGATTAACAAAAACAGCTGCATTTTTCGGCATCATAATGAACCTTTCATTTTTATTAAGCGGAACTGTTAGTGTAAACCCAAACCTACTTATTTTAACTATGTTCATTTTAGTTGCAGGACATAATGCTGGACGTATTGGATTAGATGGTTATGTTTTCCCAAAACTTTTCAAAAAAAATAACCGTGAAGCATATAAATTAAGTAAAACTGCATAAGAATAGTTCATCTTTTAAATATAAATAAGGAAAGAGCCTACATTCAGGCTCTTTTCTCATTTACACCAAAATATTTCACAGTTTGCCTTATCCGAAATGTTAAACTCAATCATATATAACCGGATAAATGTGTACGACTTTATTTCAAGCACCTAAAAAGCTTAAAGACTAAAACAAGCCATTATAAAACCCTAAAACCTTTCATACTTTCTCCAAGAATATAGTGTGAAAACCACATCAAATTCTGCTTCATAATAGCCACATTAATTCCTGGCTGATCAGAACTATATGCCATTCCTTTAAAAATAATTAATTCTGTATCAACTTCCATATCCCTTAACCCTTGATATAGCTCATATGCATTGGAAGTTGGAATCCTTGCATCCTTTTCGCCATGTTGGATTAAGGTAGGCGTACAGGCTGATTTAATATACGTCATTGGTGATGTTTTCGTATATATCTCTGGATCATTCCATAGAGTATTTCCTAAATACATTCTAATAAAGTAAGGTATATCTGTATTCACATAATGGGTACTCCAGTTAGTAATTCCACCTCCAACTGAAATAGCTTTAAATCTATTACTAAATGTAGAACAGAAAGCTGATATATATCCCCCGTTGCTCCATCCCATAACCCCTACTCTATCTTTATCTGCAATCCCTTGCTCAACTAGTTTATCCACTCCAGATATAACATCCTCATAGTCAGCAATTCCCTGTTTTCTATAGTTGGCTTTTAAGAACTCATTACCATAGCCAGAACTTCCTCTATAGGTTGGCTCTAAAACTATAAAGCCTTTTTCGATAAACTGCTCAATCGGATATTTCTCATTAAAACAGTCTGAGAATATCGGAAAGGATGCCCAAGCCGGACCACCATGGATTACTACTAATAAGGGATATTTTTTTTTGGCATCAAAATCTACTGGGGTTGATAAAACACCCTCTATTTCAAGACCATCACTACTTTGCCATGAGATTATTTCCCTGTTACTTTTCAGCTTCCCTTTAAAAAAGCTATTTTCATCCGTTATTTTTTTATCGTCTAAATAGATTTCAAAGGTTTCATTTGTTATGGCCTTACTATAGGATATATGACGTCCATCCCTTGTTATAGAAGCATCCATTATAAAGCCATCTACTTTGTCACTTAACATTTCCACAGTGCCATCTTCACATAGCAACCCAATGAGATAATTAGTTTTATCCTGCCATCTAATTAAAATCCCCTTATCTGTCCACTGTAATGGCATAACCGTACTATCAAAGTTTGTTAGAGGCTGAATTACCTCTCCGGTATTCATATCATATATTTCTAATGTACTATCTTGTATATGGTTTCTATAGTACTCCTTCTCTCTTATGCTTGCCGAGTAACATATTTTGCTGCCCTCAGGGGAAAAGCAGACGCTCCCTCCTAACAACTTATCCATATTCATTTTTTGTAGTTCCCCAGCTTCAACATCTAATATGTATAGATCACCATTCGTATAATCGTTTAAACTTGGTGTAGCCATAAATACAACCTTTGTCCCATCATTTGAAATATCAAAGTTATGTATATAAAAATCCTTACCATTCGTTAGTTGATAAACACTGCTAACCTTCCGTTCCCCTTTATCATTTTGTATCCCTTTTTCTATTTCAACGTAGTATAAACAATTATTCCGATGTTCCTTACCTACATGGTGGAAATCTCCATATCGTTCCTTACGCTTCTTTATTTCCTCACATTCTTTTGACTGGGCAACATAATAAAAACCTTTACCAGTAGGCTCCCTTTTAAAATTACTGACTCCTTCTTTCTCATCAGTAATTTGAACCCCGTCATAACCATCTATTGACTTAACAAAGATTTGATTTTTCTTATTATCCCCCTCACCAACTGGGCTAAGGTATGCGATATCCCTAGAATCTGGGGACCATAATGGGTGTATACTGTCTATATCCCCAGTTGTTAATGGGTAACTCTGCTCCTTATCTTTTTCATATATCCATATATGATTCCTATATGTATTGTCTTTCCAGTTAGCTGTCTTCTTAACAAATGCTACGCCTTTGCCGTCATCACTTATATTTGCACCTGATAAGGTTGGTAATGAAATAATCTCTTCTATACTTAGATATGTTTTTTCATTCACTTTCATCAATATGCCCCCTTGTAATGTCCATGAATCTATCGTCTCTTCTTGTCATAATAAAGAAAATTGTTCACGAATACTTAAAATGATAACGGAAAATTCAGATATCTAAAGGTATTTCCATTCCAAATTCGATAAAGTACAACTTTAATCAATAGGGTTCTATCCACTTATCAATTTTAGGTATTCTTTTTCGATATAAAAAATACCCCTTTAGATAAAATATCTAAAGGGGTACAGATTCGTAAGTTTATTTTAAAGCTATAACTATATTTATTAACCTACCAATCTCCTACTCAACAGTAACAGACTTAGCTAAGTTACGTGGCTTATCAACGTCACATTCGCGGTGAAGCGCTGCGTAGTATGAGATAAGTTGGAATGGAATAACTGCTACTAGCGGTGCTAGTGCTTCGTGTACAGCTGGTAATACGAAGCTGTCACCTTCCATTTCTAAGCCTTTCATTGAGATGATACATGGGTTAGCTCCGCGTGCTACTACTTCTTTCACGTTACCACGAATTCCAAGGTTTACGTGCTCTTGTGTAGCAAGTGCGATAACTGGTGTACCGTTTTCGATTAAGGCAATTGTACCGTGTTTTAATTCTCCTCCAGCAAATCCTTCTGCTTGGATGTAAGAGATTTCTTTTAGTTTTAACGCACCTTCTAAACCTACGAAGAAGTCTACGCTACGTCCGATGAAGAAGCAGTTACGCGTTGTTGCTAAAAATTGTTTTGCTAATGCGTCCATTTCTTCTTTTTGATCACAAAGTTCTATCATTGCATTTGCTACAAGTCCTAATTCGTGTGTTAAATCAAAATCAAGAACTTCGCCTTTTGCTTTAGCAATGTCCGCAGCTAAAATTGAAAGTACCGCAAGCTGTGCTGTGTAAGCTTTCGTTGATGCAACTGCGATTTCTGGTCCCGCGTATAACGGAAGTGTATAATCAGCTTCACGAGAAAGCGTAGAACCAGGTACGTTTGTAATCGTTAATGCTTTATGACCCATTTCATTCGTTTGTACAAGTACTGCACGGCTATCAGCTGTTTCACCACTTTGTGAAATGTAAATGAAGAATGGTCTCTCTGTTAATAATGGCATGTTATAAGAAAATTCACTTGCTACATGCACTTCAACTGGCATTTTTGCAAACTTCTCGATAAATTGTTTTCCAACAAGACCTGCATGATAACTTGTTCCACATGCAATGATGTAAATACGATCGCTATCTAAAATTGCGTTACGGATATCTTCATTCAGTTCAATCTCGCCATTTTCATCTTGGTACTTTTGAATTATATTACGGATTACAAGTGGTTGCTCATCGATTTCTTTAAGCATGAAATGAGGGTATGTTCCTTTTTCAATATCACTTGCGTCTAATTCCGCTGTAAACGGTGCACGTTCAATCGTTTCACCTTGTAAGTTTTTAATTGTAATACTTTCTTTCGTTACGATTACGATTTCTTTATCCATTAACTCAATAAATTGATCTGTAACTTGTAACATCGCCATAGCGTCGCTCGCCACAACATTAAAGTTGTCACCAACACCTACTAATAGCGGGCTTTTGTTTTTAGCAACATAAATCATGTTTGGATTTTCAGCATCAAGTAATCCGATTGCATAAGAGCCATGTAAAAGAGATAGCGTATTACGGAACGCTTCTTCTACACTTAGTCCTGTGCTCACTTGTTGTTCCATAAGTTGCACGATAATTTCTGTATCTGTTTCACTTACGAACGTTACATCTTGTAAATATTCCTTTTTCACTAACTCATAGTTTTCAATTACACCGTTATGAACTAGTGTAAAGCGTTTTGATGTACTTTGATGCGGATGCGCGTTTAGTTTGCTTGGAACACCGTGTGTAGCCCAGCGTGTGTGACCGATTCCCACGCTTGCTGCTACGTTCTCTTCTACGACTTCGCGAAGTTTTGCAATACGGCCTTTTTCTTTGTATACAACAACACCGTTCTCTGCTTGTACTGCAATACCTGCTGAATCATATCCGCGATATTCTAGCTTTTCTAAACCTTTTAATAAAATTTCCTTTGCATCTTGCTCTCCAATAAATCCTACGATTCCACACATGTTTAGTCGCCGTTACAAATGCTTACACTGCTTTGCGAACATGTAACGACATAGTCCGATACCATTTATTTATATTAAAAAAACGGATTACATATTGCTAGCCCTGTAAGCTTGTAACGGCTTTCACCTTCCTCTCGATTGGGTTAAAGTCCGTATATACTTATACAGCTAGTATTCATCCGTTCCTTTTCTCTCATCACACTTTCACCTTTGTCCACTAAGTCACCTTAATGTTTTAAGTAAAAGATTGCGGTTGTGATGAACAACCGGGAGTCATCCGCCGAAATCTCGATAAACTCCACCTCGTCAACTACACTACTTGTAGTTCTGGCGCTTTTATAATTTACAATATTTCCTTTGAGAAAAAGAACAAGACCATCGTATAACAAACAATATAAATCGTCAATGAAATTTTTTTCATTGTCTATAAAACATATGAAAAAGGAGCACTTCTTGTGCTCCTTTTAAAACAAATTTGGTAAATTATTCAGCTCCAACTTCCGCTTTCACAACTTCTACAATACGATGTACATACCCATCACAAATTTCTTGTGTCGGTGCTTCTGCCATTACACGAATAAGTGGTTCTGTTCCAGATGGACGAACAAGAATACGACCGTCTCCATTCATTTCTTCCTCTACAACACGAATAATTTCTTTAATTTTCTCGTTTTCTAATGCTAGTTTTTTATCTGTTACACGAACGTTTACTAGTAATTGTGGGAATTTTGTCATCTCGCCTGCAAGCTCAGATAATGGCTTTTTCGTCATTTTCATGATGTTTACAAGTTGAAGTGCACTTAACATTCCATCACCAGTTGTAATGTAATCAAGTAAGATAATATGACCTGATTGTTCTCCGCCCAGGTTATATCCACCACGTTTCATCTCTTCCATTACGTAGCGATCACCAACTGCTGTTTTATCACTTGTAATACCGTTTGCTTCAAGCGCTTTGTAGAAACCTAAGTTACTCATAACTGTTGAAACAACTGTATTATGTTTCAATTGACCAGTTTCTTTCATATACTTCGCGCAAATAAACATAATTTGATCGCCATCAACGATGTTTCCTTTTTCGTCTACTGCGATTAAACGGTCTCCGTCACCATCAAAAGCAAGACCAATGTCAGCACCTTTTTCTTTTACTAATTCAGCTAACACTTCTGGATGCGTAGAACCTACTCCAGCGTTAATATTCATACCGTTCGGTGAAGTTCCCATTGTTGAAATATCAGCTTCTAAATCTGCAAATAAATATGGAGCTAAAGAAGATGTAGCACCATGTGCACAATCTAAAGCAATATGTAAACCAGAGAAATCTTCCTCTACAGTTTGTTTAATGTATTGTAAATATTTTTGTCCACCTTCAAAGTAATCACTCACTTGTCCAAGGTTAGTACCTGTTGGACGTGGTAGCTCATCAACTTCTTTGTCTAATAACGCTTCAATTTCTGCTTCTTGCTCATCTGTTAATTTAAATCCATCTGAACCGAAGAACTTAATTCCATTATCTTGTACTGGGTTATGAGATGCAGAGATCATAACACCTGCTTGCGCCCCTAAAGCTTTTGTTAAATAAGCCACACCTGGTGTAGAAATAACACCAAGGCGCATTACTTCCGCTCCAGTTGATAATAGGCCTGCTACTAAAGCTCCTTCTAGCATATGTCCAGATACACGTGTATCACGGCCAATAATTACTTTTGGACGATCTGTATCTTTTGTTAATACATAGCCGCCAAAACGTCCTATTTTAAAAGCTAATTCAGGTGTTAATTCCTTATTTGCAACCCCACGTACTCCGTCTGTACCAAAATATTTACCCATTATTATTCGCTCCTTTTTCGTGCTCTTTTTGATTATCTACTGTTGGTTCTTGGCTTGGTTCTTGGCCATTTTCTTTTTCTTTTTCTTTGTCTTTTTCTTTATCTTTTTCCTGATCCTTTTCTGGATCTGGTTCAGGATTTTTTGGTTTTTCAGTTTGATGTTCTTGATTGTTTTTTGAATCTGGTTGTTCAATATTACCCTGTACTTCTTTATCCGGCTTTTCTTTCTTCACAATTGTGACTTTAGCACTTTTTTGTTTTGCTTCTATCGAAATATTACCAGGACCACTCACTTGAATAGAAACATCTTTCGTCCCCGGAGATACATTTTGCAGATTAATCGCCGCTGTTATTTGAGCAGCTGTTATTTTATCTACTATACTTGCTTCTCCTGAAATATCAACGCTTATCTTTCCATCTTGTGGCGAAAGTAGCTGCGCAGTAACATCATTCGGAATTCCACTTTTTTGAATCGGGATACCATCAATAGTTTTACTTTTCGTTTGTTTTACCTTTTGTACCCCTACGGAAACCTTCACTTGATTTGGTTTTGCACTTGTTACACCTTTTGGCAATAAAACAGAGGCATCGAATGTTGTAGAATCCGTCAATTGACTAAAATCTACCTCGACCCCCTCTATAGATTGTATATTATCCAAAATGTCTTTTGGACCTGCTATCGTTACTTCTCTCGGCTCAACGCTAATATTTGTAACAGTCAATCCTTCTGGCAAACTCCCCTTTTTCGTATACGTCACAGGAACAGTTTTTTCAGTATTATTGGCCGTAGCTTGCGTCGCCACATTCAATGTTACACTAATTTTAGATGGACTCGTTCTTACATTTAAACGTTTTCCTTCTTTATTGTATAATGTAACTTCGGCTGTTTTTGTAACAGTTTTATTAACACCTTTTAAATCAATATACGCCTTAGCAGATGAAATACTTTCAATTTCTTCTTTCGTCCCAACTACCTCAACAGTATCAGGTTTAATGTTTGATTTTTCGAGAGTAGAACCCGCTGGCATTTGATCCTCATTTGATAATTTTAAGTCTACATGAACGTATTTTCTCGCTTTTTCATGTAGAGTAATTTTAATTGTTGATGGCTGAACTGTTCCTTTCACATCATCTGGAAGCCCGTTCGTTTTCAAAGAAACTTCATAAGTTCCTTTTTCGCTATCTCTCAAATCAACTGGTATATCAAATTGTTTTTTTGCTTTTGCTGTAGCAACTGCTGATTTTGGACCTTCCAACTTCACCTTGACTCCACCTGATGGAATACCACTTACAATATATTTCTCATCATCATACTTAAGGGTAATAGGATAATCAGTTAATGTTTCTTTCGTTTCATTTACGAAAGGTAATATACTCGATGTCGTATTTTTTTCAGTTAAAGTTGCTGACATGAAAAGCATACACGCCAATAGTAATGAGATTCCTTTTAAAAACCAATGATTCTCCATTAACTTATCCATGACGCTTTCTCCTCCAATTCCATAAAGACGAAGAAGTCGTTTTTTCATTCCCACTAAATTCTGCTAACAACATGTCCTTCAGCTGTTCTGTCTTCAAATCACGATGTAACTTCCCGTTTTTCGTTAAAGAAATTTGGCCTGTTTCTTCCGACACAACTACTGTAATACTATCAGTGACTTCACTAACTCCCATTGCAGCGCGATGCCTAGTTCCTAACTCCTTAGAAATAAATGGGCTTTCTGATAACGGAAGGTAACATGCTGCTGCTTTAATTGTACTTCCCTGCATAATTACTGCTCCATCATGAAGAGGGGTATTAGGGATAAAAATATTAATGAGTAATTCCGATGACACATTTGCATTTAGCGGAATACCCGTTTCTACATAATCATCCACCCCAGTCTCTTTTGACAAAGTAATTAGTGCACCAATTCTACGTTTTCCCATATATTCCGTTGCTTTCGCTATCGCTGTTGCAACAATTTCAGGTTCATCGTCCTCGTGAGTTCCCACACGCGAAAATAAGCTACCCCGTCCTAGCTGCTCAAGTGCTCTTCTCAATTCTGGCTGGAAGATAATAATAACGGCTAAAAATCCCCACGTTAATACTTGTTCCGTTAGCCAATATAGCGTATGCAATTCAAGTAAAATACTAATCATCCGGACGACAATAATAACTGTAATACCTTTTAAAAGTTGCACAGCCTTCGTGCCCCGAATTATAAGAATTAGCTTATATATAATAAACCATACAACAGCAATATCTAATGCCGTACTAAGATATTTCAAAATGGTCGTATCTTCAAAAGGCATGCTAACCCTTCCTCCTACTTACGAGCAATTCTATCCATATATTGAAATATTATTTTATGCTCTATCTGTATGTATTTCCAACAACTAGTTAATTATACCATACATGAACCAAACGACAATTACAAACGCCCCCCTTTAGCTTAAATTGGTAAGATGTCAAAATTTCTTATCCTACAGTATAATATAAGTCATTATTATACGCCTATTTTCAAATAAAAAAAGCAACTTCTCAGTTGCTTTTCTTACATTTATTTTAGTTTTTCACCGAATAAAGAACCCATTAAAGCAACCGCTGTTGTTGCTGTTCTATTTCTCTCATCTAAAATCGTATTTACTTCAACAAATTCAGCAGATGTAACAATATCAGCTTCTGCTAACATTTCCATCGCTAGGTGGCTTTCACGATACGATAAACCACCAATTACAGGCGTCCCAACTCCTGGTGCATCATGAGGATCAAGACCATCTAAATCTAATGATAAATGAACACCGTCAGTATGAGATAAGTAAGCAATTGTTTCTTCCATAACAGCCGTCATACCCATACGATCAATTTCATGCATTGAAAATACTTTAATGCCTTCATTACGAATAAAGTCTTTTTCCCCTTCATCTAATGCACGTGCACCTATAATTACAACGTTCTCTTTTTTTACTTTCGGGTATGCCCCGTATAAATCTACAAGTGAAGAATGTCCATAACCTAAACTTGCAGCAAGTGACATACCGTGAATATTTCCAGATGGTGATGTTTCTTCTGTATTTAAATCACCGTGTGCATCATACCAAATAACACCTAAATTTTTATAATGTTTCGCCACACCAGCTAGCGTACCGATAGCAATACTATGATCACCGCCTAATACAAGTGGAAAACGACCTTCTTCTATAATATGATCAACCTTAGTCGCTAGTTCATTACATACAGTTGCAACTTGAGTAAGGTTTCGTAACTTTGTATTTTCATCTACTTCTTTTTCTCTCTCTATACATATATCTCCCATATCTTTTACGTCATATCCAATTTGTTCAATTCTTTCAACTACCCCTGCATAACGGATCGCGCTTGGTCCCATATCAACCCCGCGACGCATCTGTCCTAAATCCATTGGAACTCCAATAACTGAGATTTCTTTTTTCATAGATAGTATCCCCCTTTTATGCCTTCACTAAATATTTTAAATCTTTTATATAGTCTGACTCAACTCGACATTTTTCTGCATGGATATACATTTTATTCACTTATATTTACGTTGGACTCCCGATTTTTAAACTATTCTATGTATAAAGTTAACTTAATGAACCAACTAACTTTTCTATCAGCTAATATTTTTATCCGTGCCTTTCTCCATCAATACCTAGAATTACACAAAATATCCTCAAATAACTGAATTTAAAAAACACTTCTACACTTAGAAGCGTTTTTCTGATGCTAGTTTCCACACTGCTGCAATATTTCTCGCTGTCATTTCTATATTCTCTTCTGCCCTTTTATATGCCTCTTCTAATGTCATTGGACTTGCTGTAATACTAAATACTGCATCAATTCCCTTTTCATAAACAATTGTATAGTTCGGAGATACAGATCCACCAATAGCAATTACAGGAATATGACGGCATTTCGCCCGCTTCGCGACACCAACAGGAGCTTTTCCATAAGCTGTTTGTTCATCTATCCTTCCCTCACCAGTTACAATAAGATCGGCACCCTCTATACACTTATCAAAATTTGTATAATCTAATACAATTTCAATCCCTTTTCTTAGCTGTCCCTTTAGTACTGCAACGACAGCGGCTCCCATTCCTCCAGCTGCCCCTGCACCAGGTATTAGGGACACATCAAAAGATACGCACTGTTTAAGTATATTAGCATAATGTTTTAAATTCCCGTCTAGCTCTTTCATCATCTCTACATTCGCACCCTTTTGTCTCCCAAATACAAAAGACGCTCCCTTTGGTCCAACTAATGGATTGTCGACATCACATGCTGCTTCTAGCTTTATATCCTTCAAACGTGTATCCATACGAGAAAGGTTAAGAGCAGTAATCAAATGTAATGTTCCTCCAGAGGGCTCAATTACTTCACCTTTCCTATTAATAAACTCTACGCCTAAAGCAGACAACATACCTGCCCCACCATCATTTGTAGCACTTCCTCCAAGCCCTAAAATAATGTGTTTAGCTCCTTGATCTAATGCATGTAATATCAGTTCACCTGTCCCTTTTGTCGTTGTAATAAGTGGGTTTCTCTTTTCAATTGGAACGTGTTGTAATCCTGATGCTGCCGCCATTTCAATAAATGCTGTCTCCTTATCCTTAGACATACCATAATAGGCTCGCACACTCTCCCCAAGCGGCCCTGTCACATTAAGTGATATAATTTCCCCCATTGTAGCACCAACAAGAGATTCGACCGTTCCTTCACCTCCATCTCCAATCGGTACTTTAACGTACTCTGCTTTAGGAAAAACTGCTGCAAAGCCCCTTTCAATAGCTTCACATACCTCTATAGCTTTCAGGCTTTCTTTATATGAATCCGATGCAATGACAACTTTCATAATTATCCCCCCTTATTCAATCCCTTTTTTTCATTTTAAACGATATACGGAAAAGTTTCCTTTTTGAGTGGAATTTAAACACAAAAAAAGCTTACATCATTTGATGTAAGCTTTTCCTATTTATATGGAGCCTAGCGGGATCGAACCGCTGACCTCCTGCGTGCAAGGCAGGCGCTCTCCCAGCTGAGCTAAGGCCCCTTAGTAATTAAGCGGAAGACGGGATTCGAACCCGCGACCCCAACCTTGGCAAGGTTGTATTCTACCACTGAACTACTTCCGCGAAAATGGTGAGCCATGAAGGATTCGAACCTTCGACCCTCTGATTAAAAGTCAGATGCTCTACCAACTGAGCTAATGGCTCGTAAATGGCTGGGCTAGCTGGATTCGAACCAGCGCATGACGGAGTCAAAGTCCGTTGCCTTACCGCTTGGCTATAGCCCATTAATATTTACTAGTATGGTTATCTTTTCAAAAAAATAAACCCTCTCAGGTTATTTTAAAGAAAATGGTGGAGGGGGGCAGATTCGAACTGCCGAACCCAAAGGAGCGGATTTACAGTCCGCCGCGTTTAGCCACTTCGCTACCCCTCCGACATTTAAAAATATATGGTGGAGGATGACGGGATCGAACCGCCGACCCCCTGCTTGTAAGGCAGGTGCTCTCCCAGCTGAGCTAATCCTCCAAAAGTGGTGACCCGTACGGGATTCGAACCCGTGTTACCGCCGTGAAAGGGCGGTGTCTTAACCACTTGACCAACGGGCCAAAAAAAAAAACAAAACTTTTCCCAAGCTTCCAACCGGGCTTGAACCGGTGACCTCTTCCTTACCATGGAAGTACTCTACCAGCTGAGCTATGGAAGCATAATGGCTCCGCAGGTAGGAATCGAACCTACGACCGATCGGTTAACAGCCGATAGCTCTACCGCTGAGCTACTGCGGAATAATATAAGCCTGGCAACGTCCTACTCTCACAGGGACAAGGTCCCAACTACCATCGGCGCTAGAGAGCTTAACTTCCGTGTTCGGTATGGGAACGGGTGTGACCTCTCTGCCATCATTACCAGACTGTATTCATTTAAGACAAGAATTATCATAACTTATTCGACATTTAAAGTCAACAAGTTTTTTATATTCTTTCAAAACTAGATAACATTGCTTCATATTATATGGTTAAGTCCTCGATCTATTAGTATTCGTCAGCTCCACATGTCACCATGCTTCCACCTCGAACCTATCAACCTGATCATCTTTCAGGGATCTTACTAGCTTACGCTATGGGAAATCTCATCTTGAGGGGGGCTTCATGCTTAGATGCTTTCAGCACTTATCCCTTCCGCACATAGCTACCCAGCTATGCCCTTGGCAGAACAACTGGTACACCAGCGGTGCGTCCATCCCGGTCCTCTCGTACTAAGGACAGCTCCTCTCAAATTTCCTGCGCCCACGACGGATAGGGACCGAACTGTCTCACGACGTTCTGAACCCAGCTCGCGTACCGCTTTAATGGGCGAACAGCCCAACCCTTGGGACCGACTACAGCCCCAGGATGCGATGAGCCGACATCGAGGTGCCAAACCTCCCCGTCGATGTGGACTCTTGGGGGAGATAAGCCTGTTATCCCCGGGGTAGCTTTTATCCGTTGAGCGATGGCCCTTCCATGCGGAACCACCGGATCACTAAGCCCGACTTTCGTCCCTGCTCGACTTGTAGGTCTCGCAGTCAAGCTCCCTTATGCCTTTGCACTCTACGAATGATTTCCAACCATTCTGAGGGAACCTTTGGGCGCCTCCGTTACACTTTAGGAGGCGACCGCCCCAGTCAAACTGCCCACCTGACACTGTCTCCCGGGTCGATAAGACCCGTAGGTTAGAATTTCAATACAGTCAGGGCGGTATCCCACCAGCGCCTCCACCGAAGCTAGCGCTCCGGTTTCAATGGCTCCCGCCTATCCTGTACAAACTGTACCAAAATTCAATATCAGGCTACAGTAAAGCTCCACGGGGTCTTTCCGTCCTGTCGCGGGTAACCTGCATCTTCACAGGTACTATAATTTCACCGAGTCTCTGGTTGAGACAGTGCCCAAATCGTTACACCTTTCGTGCGGGTCGGAACTTACCCGACAAGGAATTTCGCTACCTTAGGACCGTTATAGTTACGGCCGCCGTTTACTGGGGCTTCAGTTCAGAGCTTCGCTTACGCTAACCCCTCTCCTTAACCTTCCAGCACCGGGCAGGTGTCAGCCCCTATACTTCGCCTTACGGCTTCGCAGAGACCTGTGTTTTTGCTAAACAGTCGCTTGGGCCTATTCACTGCGGCTTTCCGTTAAGAAAGCACCCCTTCTCCCGAAGTTACGGGGTCATTTTGCCGAGTTCCTTAACCAGAGTTCTCTCGCACACCTTAGGATTCTCTCCTCGCCTACCTGTGTCGGTTTGCGGTACAGGCACCTTTTATCTCGCTAGAAGCTTTTCTTGGCAGCGGGGAATCAAAGACTTCGCTCCATAAGGAGCTTCCCCATCACAGCTCAGCCTTCACGATAAGCGGATTTGCCTACTTATCAGCCTAACTGCTTGGACGTGCACAACCAATCGCACGCTTCTTCTATCCTTCTGCGTCCCTCCATTGCTCAAACGATAAAGAGGTGGTACAGGAATATCAACCTGTTGTCCATCGCCTACGCCTGTCGGCCTCGGCTTAGGTCCTGACTAACCCTGAGCGGACGAGCCTTCCTCAGGAAACCTTAGGCATTCGGTGGACGGGATTCTCACCCGTCTTTCGCTACTCATACCGGCATTCTCACTTCTAAGCGCTCCACCAGTCCTTCCGGTCTGACTTCACTGCACTTAGAACGCTCCCCTACCACTGATACCATTGGTATCAATTCGCAGCTTCGGTGGTGTATTTAGCCCCGGTACATTTTCGGCGCAGAGTCACTCGACTAGTGAGCTATTACGCACTCTTTAAATGGTGGCTGCTTCTGAGCCAACATCCTAGTTGTCTAAGCAACTCCACATCCTTTTCCACTTAATACACACTTTGGGACCTTAGCTGGCGATCTGGGCTGTTTCCCTCTTGACTACGGATCTTATCACTCGCAGTCTGACTCCTAAGGATAAGTCATTGGCATTCGGAGTTTGACTGAATTCGGTAATCCGATGAGGACCCCTAGTTCAATCAGTGCTCTACCTCCAAGACTCTTACACTTAAGGCTAGCCCTAAAGCTATTTCGGGGAGAACCAGCTATCTCCAGGTTCGATTGGAATTTCTCCGCTACCCACACCTCATCCCCGCACTTTTCAACGTGCGTGGGTTCGGGCCTCCATTCAGTGTTACCTGAACTTCACCCTGGACATGGGTAGATCACCTGGTTTCGGGTCTACGACCACGTACTAAACGCCCTATTCAGACTCGCTTTCGCTGCGGCTCCGCCTCTTCAGCTTAACCTCGCACGGGATCGTAACTCGCCGGTTCATTCTACAAAAGGCACGCCATCACCCATTAACGGGCTCTGACTATTTGTAGGCACACGGTTTCAGGATCTCTTTCACTCCCCTTCCGGGGTGCTTTTCACCTTTCCCTCACGGTACTGGTTCACTATCGATCACTAGGGAGTATTTAGCCTTGGGAGATGGTCCTCCCAGATTCCGACGGAATTTCACGTGTTCCGCCGTACTCAGGATACATTCAAGAGAGAACGAAGTTTCGACTACGGGGTTATTACCCTCTGTGACGGACCTTTCCAGGTCGCTTCGTCTACCTCGTTCCTTTGTAACTCCGTATAGAATGTCCTACAACCCCAAGAGGCAAGCCTCTTGGTTTGGGCTAGATTCCGTTTCGCTCGCCGCTACTCAGGAAATCGCATTTGCTTTCTCTTCCTCCAGGTACTTAGATGTTTCAGTTCCCTGGGTCTGTCTTCCATACCCTATGTATTCAGGTAAGGATACCATACCATTACGTATAGTGGGTTTCCCCATTCGGAAATCTTCGGATCAAAGCTTACTTACAGCTCCCCGAAGCATATCGGCGTTAGTCCCGTCCTTCATCGACTCCTAGTGTCAAGGCATCCACCGTGCGCCCTTTCTAACTTAACCAAACTAAAATTAAAAAAATATGAGCTACACTGTTATCTAGTTTTCAAAGAACATACATTTAAACTTGAGAGATAGTTCTCTCAAAACTGAACGAAACAAAACAAGTCAACGTTTATTGATGAACTGCGTTCATCAATTCTCCATAGAAAGGAGGTGATCCAGCCGCACCTTCCGATACGGCTACCTTGTTACGACTTCACCCCAATCATCTGTCCCACCTTAGGCGGCTGGCTCCATAAAGGTTACCCCACCGACTTCGGGTGTTACAAACTCTCGTGGTGTGACGGGCGGTGTGTACAAGGCCCGGGAACGTATTCACCGCGGCATGCTGATCCGCGATTACTAGCGATTCCAGCTTCATGTAGGCGAGTTGCAGCCTACAATCCGAACTGAGAACGGTTTTATGAGATTAGCTCCACCTCGCGGTCTTGCAGCTCTTTGTACCGTCCATTGTAGCACGTGTGTAGCCCAGGTCATAAGGGGCATGATGATTTGACGTCATCCCCACCTTCCTCCGGTTTGTCACCGGCAGTCACCTTAGAGTGCCCAACTTAATGATGGCAACTAAGATCAAGGGTTGCGCTCGTTGCGGGACTTAACCCAACATCTCACGACACGAGCTGACGACAACCATGCACCACCTGTCACTCTGCTCCCGAAGGAGAAGCTCTATCTCTAGAGTTTTCAGAGGATGTCAAGACCTGGTAAGGTTCTTCGCGTTGCTTCGAATTAAACCACATGCTCCACCGCTTGTGCGGGCCCCCGTCAATTCCTTTGAGTTTCAGCCTTGCGGCCGTACTCCCCAGGCGGAGTGCTTAATGCGTTAACTTCAGCACTAAAGGGCGGAAACCCTCTAACACTTAGCACTCATCGTTTACGGCGTGGACTACCAGGGTATCTAATCCTGTTTGCTCCCCACGCTTTCGCGCCTCAGTGTCAGTTACAGACCAGAAAGTCGCCTTCGCCACTGGTGTTCCTCCATATCTCTACGCATTTCACCGCTACACATGGAATTCCACTTTCCTCTTCTGCACTCAAGTCTCCCAGTTTCCAATGACCCTCCACGGTTGAGCCGTGGGCTTTCACATCAGACTTAAGAAACCACCTGCGCGCGCTTTACGCCCAATAATTCCGGATAACGCTTGCCACCTACGTATTACCGCGGCTGCTGGCACGTAGTTAGCCGTGGCTTTCTGGTTAGGTACCGTCAAGGTGCCAGCTTATTCAACTAGCACTTGTTCTTCCCTAACAACAGAGTTTTACGACCCGAAAGCCTTCATCACTCACGCGGCGTTGCTCCGTCAGACTTTCGTCCATTGCGGAAGATTCCCTACTGCTGCCTCCCGTAGGAGTCTGGGCCGTGTCTCAGTCCCAGTGTGGCCGATCACCCTCTCAGGTCGGCTACGCATCGTCGCCTTGGTGAGCCGTTACCTCACCAACTAGCTAATGCGACGCGGGTCCATCCATAAGTGACAGCCGAAGCCGCCTTTCAATTTCGAACTATGCAGTTCAAAATATTATCCGGTATTAGCCCCGGTTTCCCGGAGTTATCCCAGTCTTATGGGTAGGTTACCCACGTGTTACTCACCCGTCCGCCGCTAACTTCATAAGAGCAAGCTCTTAATCCATTCGCTCGACTTGCATGTATTAGGCACGCCGCCAGCGTTCATCCTGAGCCAGGATCAAACTCTCCAATAAAGTTAGTTTGTCTAGCATCTAAAAATAAAAATTGACGTTCACGTTGTTTGTTTCGTTCAGTTTTCAAAGAACTACTTGGTCGCTCGTTTGCGACTTCCTTATGTTAACATCTTCATTTTTCGATGTCAACTAAGTTTTTAAATTTCTTTTTTGCCGTTTTCTGCGTTTCTGCATCAGCGACGTTTATTAATTTATCATATACTTATTCTTAACGTCAATACTTTTTAATAAAAAATTCTTTTTCTTACATAACGAATACATTCTTCCCTATTAGCAACTCTCCGAAATAAACAAAAAATGATTTTATACCTTTCTTCCATCGCCTTTTTTACAACGCTATGTATACGCTCATCTTCAAAATCAAATAAAAGTTCCTCTAACTCTCTCTTCAGTATGTATTCCATTTCTTTTTTCTCTTCCTTCGTCAACATAATCCCAAGCAAATTATCACCCCAATAACTCCTTACGTGTACCGATAAACGCCCCACTCATTTTCAATTATCAATAATGTATCATCAAAAAACAAAATTCTATCACTCATTATATCCACCACTTACGATATTAATCCCTTGTTCTCTTTTTTAAATTTAAAGCATATATGTAACTGAAAAGGATTGGACAAAGGGGCGTAATATTATGTTTTTCTTTTTTATTACGAGTAAAAGAACATTTAAACACATTAGCTTAATAGTCGTACTTTCCTTATTTACAGCATGGCTACTCTTTTTAAAAACATATTCACATGAATCTGCTTTTTCAACTGCTACTGGCCCTAAAGTGATTTACAAAGGGGACACTGCAAAAAAACAAGTTGCATTCACGTTTGACATTAGTTGGGGGGACAAAAAAGCTATTCCAATCCTTAATACACTCAAAGAAAGAGAAATTAAGAATACAACCTTCTTTCTCTCTGCTGCATGGGCTGAAAGACACCCTGATATTGTCGAACGCATCATGAAAGATGGACATGAGATTGGTAGTATGGGCTATAATTACACATCCTACACTTCACTAGAAGCAAATGAAATACGACGAGATCTTTTGCGGGCACAAGATGTTTTTACGAAACTTGGCGTAAAACAAGTCAAGCTATTACGTCCACCTAGTGGCGATTTTAACAAAACAACTCTTAAAATAGCGGAATCACTCGGATACACCATCGTTCATTGGAGTAACAATTCAAATGACTGGAAAAATCCCGGCGTAAATAAAATCATTTCCACAGTCTCTAGCAATTTAAAGGGTGGAGATATCGTCTTATTACATGCTTCTGATTCTGCCCTTCAAACAAATAAGGCTTTACCATTACTCTTACAAAAATTAAAGAGCGACGGATATGAACAAACATCTGTATCACAACTTATTTCCAACACAAGTACAAAAAGTGAAGATATTAAGTAGTTCCTTTCTACACGGTCCTTCACACATAAAAAGCTCTGCTATCTTTTGTTAAGATAGCAGAGCTTTTTTATCCTAGCATTTACAGACGATAAGAATCTGGATAATTAAAAACCCACTCTCCTCATTAAGCTGACTTACTCTTTTGTCCAATTAAACGATGCAATACAAGTAACTGATATGAATTACATAATAAAAGTGGTATCACCATTAAATATAACCAATCTGTATCATTAATCCGGAGCGCTGGTACCCATTCAAGAATTGTTACAACAACCATAAAGAACAGAGCGGGAACAAATGCTTTTTTATTCGTTTCTTTACTCTTTATATAAGCGACAATTGCCCCAAACACAAATAACATCCCAGCAACAAGTATGTTATTCCCTAATGAAACTTCCCCATTTGCAACAAGTACTGACCTTAAATAAACGAAATCAAATAATACGAACGCAATAAAGAACAGTTGCACTGTATTCCATAAAGAAGATGACCGAAACATCCCTAATCCAAAACGATGGATCGTTAAATACGCAAAGAACCCCATTTGACTTATAACACTAAAAATAAATCCTACGCCCATCAACCAAAAGGAAATTGCTAAAATCTCTTTTCCGTCGAAATTTTGAAAAAATTTAGCGTACTTGTCCCACTCTAAAACAAAACCAATAAAGACTGTGCTAATCCCACCAAGAAACAACGTCGTAAAAAATAGTCGTACCCACTTGCGGCTATTCACAACACATCCCCCATTATTCTTATATTTCTAATTAAATTGTAACAATGACAATTTCAAAAAGCTAGCCATGTTAATGTATAAATTCCTTAAAGAGATTTATATTAAAAAAAGAGAACTTTGCTGAAAGGAGCTCCAACTTATGAAACGGATGCTGCTCGTTTTGATTTCTTCTTTTCTATTTATAGCACTAGCGGCATGTGCACAAGAAAAAGAAGCAAAATCCGAACTTGATTATGATCAAACAAAAAAAATGATTGTTGATATTTTAAAAACCGATCAAGGAAAAAAAGCGATCCAAGATGTATTAACTGATGAAAAAATGAAACAAGCACTCATACTAGATGAAACAGTAGTAAAGAAAACGATTGAAGATGCACTGGTATCTGAAAAAGGGCAACAATTCTGGGAAAAGCTCTTTAAAGACCCTGAGTTCTCATCGAAATTTGCTAAAAGTATGGGAAAAGAACAAACAAACTTAATGAAAACTTTACTAAAAGATCCTGAATACCAATCAGGTGTTATAGAGATTATGAAAAATCCTGAAGTAGAGAAAATTATGTTACAAACAATGAAGAGTAAAGAATATCGTCAATATTTACAGCAAGTACTAACTGAAACTGCCGAAAGCCCTCTCTTCCAAGCTAAGATGATTGACATCATTAGTAAGGGTGTACAAAAAGCCGAAAAAGGTGGGTCTGATAAGAAAGGCGCAGGTGGTGAAGGCGGTTCTCAAGATGGGAACAAAGAACAACAATAAAAATTATAGCAATGAGTGGACAATGTATATAATGTCCACTCATTACTACTTTACTTTTGCGCGACAGCTGTTTTATCAATAACTGTCTCAGCTATCGTACGATAAATGAGACCCGTTGGATGTGTATCTTCATATACTGACGGCGCAAAGTCCTCTTTATTCCAATCAGGTTGTTGAAGTGGAATTCGGCCAAGTACATCCGTTTGGAGTTCCGTAGCCAATTTATCTCCTCCACCTCTTCCAAACACATACTCTTTTTCACCAGTTGCTTTACTTTCAAAATACGCCATATTTTCAACAACACCAAGAATACTATGTTCTGTACGTAAAGCCATGGCTCCAGCGCGCGCTGCTACAAATGCCGCTGTTGGATGCGGCGTTGTTACAATAATCTCTTTACAAGCCGGCAACATCGAATGTACATCTAAAGCAACATCACCCGTACCTGGTGGTAGGTCCAATACTAAGTAATCTAAATCACCCCACTCTACTTCTGTGAAAAAGTGATTTAACATTTTCCCAAGCATCGGTCCTCTCCAAATAACAGGTGCGTTATCTTCTACAAAGAATCCCATTGAGATTACTTTCACGCCTAGACGCTCCACTGGTATTATCTTATCACCTCTTACGATTGGACGTTTTTCTATACCCATCATATCCGGTACACTAAAACCGTAAATATCCGCGTCAATGATACCAACCTTTTTGCCTAAACGAGCTAAAGCAATTGCAAGGTTAACAGAAACAGTTGATTTCCCTACTCCACCTTTTCCACTTGCCACTGCTAAAAATGTTGTATTTGAGTTCGGTGATAATAAGGATTCACTTTTCTCTTCCTCTTGCGGTGGTGCAAACTGAGCTAATTCCTCTTCTGTAAATTCTGCAAAACGAAGTCCAACTGTTGTTGCTCCAAGTTCTTTTACTAACTTTACAATTCCAGACTGCAACTGCATTTGTTCCGCTGTACCCGTCTTTACAATTGCAATTTTAACACTTACATGTTCCTTCTCAGGCTTGACTGTCACCTCTTTAATTGCATTTGTTTCTTTTAACGTTTTATGTATAAACGGATCTACAATCCCTTCCAATGCTTCCACTACCTGCTCTTTTGTTACCATAATTAGCCCAGCCCCCTGTATGAAAAATAACGTATTGTTAATTAAATTTATCTCTCTTTATTTTTGAAATAAATGCGTTTACATTTCCAGTATAACATATTTTCGGAAAACTTCGTTAACGAGAGAAACTCGAAAAATCCTCCTTATTCTGGAGGATTTCCTTTTTCCGTAAAATAACGTAATATACCACGATATATTGCAGCAGCTACTTTTTGTTGGTATTTCTCCGAATTTAACATATATCTTTCATTCACATTCGATAAAAAGCCAGCCTCAATTAAAACACCTGGTGTTTTGGCATACTTCAATAAATACACGTGAGGAATTGTTTTAGCAGAACGATTCGTATTTTCTAAGCTTGTTCTCAATTCAGCTTGTATAAATTTCGCAGCCCGTTCATTTTCAATCGAAGAACGATAGTAGAACGTTTGTGCGCCCTTAGATCCACTACTAGTTAGGGCATTTAAATGAATACTCGCAAAAAAGTCTACATCAGGCTTATTAATGATCTCAACACGCTTTTTTAAATCCTCTGCTTTACGTCTACTATATGACTTTGTATCTTTATTAGCTAAATCATAATCTCCTTCACGCGTTAAAATAACTAAAGCACCTTGTTCTTGTAAATAATCTTGTACCTTTTTTGTAATCTCAAGTGTAATATCTTTTTCTACAATATCCTTTCCACCAACAGCCCCTCCGTCTGGCCCACCATGCCCAGCATCTAGTACAATCACTTTCCCTGATAAGGGTAAATTCCAAGCTCGCCACGATTTTGTAATTTGAAATTCTTGTTTAACTAAAAAAAACAAAACAACCGCAGCGAGCGCAAAAGAGATAATTCGAATTCTCTTCATACCTTTCCTCCTCCAGCTAGTCCCTCTAATTACTTATATGGGACAAGAGGAAAGTTTATGCTTGTCTTAGTGTAGCTTTAATCGATATCTTCTTTCGCCTTTTTCATAGCCTTCCTGCCACCACAAGCCGATAAACTGCTGGCAAGATTCAAAAAGCAATTCCTCGTCTTGCAACTTAATTTCACGTATAGTCATACTCGTTAAAAATTGAAATAACGTTTCAGTTAATTGTTGTTCTTCTTCTAAAGCCCTATATTTCACATCAAAGAATGATTCGCCATGATAACCAAATTTACTGTATCTCGCTCCTAATAAATAAGATTCTATCCCTAGTTCAATGCAATAATCTTCATACTGACGATGAAGTTCTTGCATTTGAAAGGCATCACGAATATTTAAACGCAATGTTTTTAATGATAATTCTCGCAGCATCTTCCGCTCGTATTTTAACTGCTTTTCTTTTTGTTTTTCTTGTAAGCTGACAATGACATTCATAGTACTTATAAACCTCCCTAATACGTATTAGTCTAAACTTCTAAAGAAGAAGCATACGTAGGACGGTAGCACTAAAATATTCCAAGCTAAAAAAATTACAATAGAGGAATTAAACATAAAAAAACCCCAACCAAAATGGTTGGGGTTTGTAGTTCGCAAAAATTAACGTTTTGAGAACTGAGGTGCACGACGTGCGCCTTTAAGACCGTATTTTTTACGCTCTTTCATACGTGCGTCACGAGTTAATAGACCCGCACGTTTTAATGTTAGACGGTATTCTGGATCAGCTTTTAATAAAGCGCGAGAAATACCGTGACGAATAGCACCAGCTTGACCAGTGTATCCACCACCATTTACGTTTACAAGTACATTGTAGTTACCTAAAGTTTCTGTTGCAACTAGAGGTTGTTTCACTACTTCACGTAATGCAGCAAATGGGATATAGTTTTCAAAATCACGACCGTTAATAATAACGCGTCCTTCGCCTGGAACTAGGCGTACGCGCGCTACTGAACTCTTACGACGTCCAGTGCCATAGTATTGAACCTGTGCCAAAGTAAGCCCTCCTTTAATTAATTATCCGCGAAGTTCGTAAACTTCTGGTTGTTGTGCTTGGTGTGGATGCTCTGCTCCAGCATACACGTTTAATTTCTTAGACACTTGACGTCCTAAACGTCCTTTTGGAAGCATGCCTTTAATTGCAAGCTCTAACATTTGTACAGGGTAGTTTGTACGCATTTCTAGAGCTGTTCTTTGCTTAAGTCCACCTGGGTGGTTAGTGTGACGGTAGTAAATTTTATCGTTTAATTTATTACCTGTTAAATGAATTTTCTCAGCGTTAATAATAATTACATGATCACCCGTGTCAACGTGTGGTGTAAATGTTGGTTTGTGTTTACCACGTAAAATGGATGCTACTTCAGTAGATAGGCGACCTAAAGTTTGACCTTCAGCATCAACCACATACCATTTACGCTCAACTTCGTTAGCTTTTGCCATAAAAGTCGTACGCATGTGTTTCCCTCCTCGTTATCTTTTCCATAGAAAAAATCTATTGTTTATCTTAAACACGATTTCCTTCCGGGGCTAATCGTGGTTTTAGAAACAATACCATATGTTATGATATACTTTTGAGTTTCTAATGTCAAGCAAATGTTACACCAGGATTAGTTGTTATAGTTTACCTGCCATAAGTAAAGTCCATGACCTGGAGCCATCTTTCCAGCAAACTGGCGATTTTGTTTCGCTAAAATCTCTGGAATACTATCCGGATCAAGCTTTCCTTGACCTACGCTAAGTAACGTACCAACAATAATTCTGACCATATTATATAAAAATCCATTACCTACAAAGCGAAAAATTAATTCATCGTCTTGCTCAATTAATTCGATTTCATAAATTGTTCGTACTTTATCTTTTTTGTCAGTTTTTGCCGAACAAAAAGAAGTAAAGTCATGCGTTCCAATAAAATAAGGAATCGCTTTTCTTATAGAGTTTATTTCGAGTGGATATGGATATTGATATACGTAATTTCTACGGAATACATCCGCAGTCTTTGATAATAATACACGATAGCGATATTCTTTTTTCTCGACACCGTAACGTGCATGAAATTCTTCTGTTTTCTTCTCTACCTGCCTGATAATAATATCATCCGGCAACATTGTATTTAAAGCATTACTCCATTGCCACTCTTCAAGAGACAAAGGTGTATCAAAGTGTATCACTTGTCCTTTGGCGTGAACGGTAGAATCCGTTCTGCCTGATGCCTGCACACGAACAAGTTCTCCTTTATGCAACTTCTGCAATGCTTTCTCTATTTCTTGTTGAACAGTCCGATGCTGTGGTTGAATTTGGTAACCACAAAAATGAATGCCATCATATGCAACTGTACATTTTATTCTTTCCATTTCTCTATTCTCCATTACGACCGCACCCATGCCAAAATACAAGCTAAACAAAGTAAGCTTACAATTGTTACTGTATCACTTATTTTCCAGCGTAGTTGCCTAAATTTAGTACGTCCTTCGCCACTTTTATATCCACGAGATTCCATCGCAATCGCTAAGTCCTCTGCACGCTTAAAAGCACTGATAAATAATGGAACGAGTAGTGAGATAATAGCTTTCATCCTATCTTTTATCGGTCCCCCGACGAAATCAATGCCACGTGACGCTTGTGCTTTCATAATTTTACTCGTTTCATCCATTAATGTCGGGATAAAACGTAGTGAAATTGACATCATTAATGCGATTTCATGAACAGGAACTTTTATACGCTTGAACGGCTTTAATAACGTCTCCAACCCATCTGTAATTTCAATAGGTGTCGTCGTTAACGTTAATAATGTCGTCATTAAAATAATAACGAAGAATCGTATAGAAATGTATATCCCTTGCTCTAATCCTTTTTCATGTATCGAAAACCAACCAAGCTGGAATAGTACTTCCCCTTCTTTATTTGTAAAAATATGCAGGAAAAATGTAAAAAGAAAAATCCACAGAATTGGTTTTAAGCCCGAAAGTACATAACGAATCGGCACTTTTGCAAAAAATAAAGCAATGAGTGCATATAAAAATAAAAATCCATATGAAATCGCATTATTTGCTAAGAAAACAACAAATACATATAAAAAGACAATCAACAGCTTCGTACGAGGATCAAGTTGATGAATGAGTGACTGACCTGGAATATATCTCCCAATAATCAACTGCTGCATGATTCATGACCACCTTTTCGTAACACCTGTACAACTTCATGAGTAAGATCCTCTAAAGATAAGGTAGCCTTCGAAATTGAAATACCAAACTTCTCTTCAATTGCACGTTTATACTTTAAAGACATTGGAAGATCCACACCGATTTGTTCTAATTCATCAGCATATGAAAATACTTCCTCTGCTCTTCCTTGCAAAAAGACCGTTCCTTTATGCATGACCACTATTTGATCTGCATACTTAGCGGCATCCTCCATATTATGGGTAACAAGAATGACTGTAAGCCCCTGTTCCTTATGCAAATTGTAAAACATCTCCATGAGCTCGTGCTGTCCTTTTGGATCAAGCCCTGCTGTAGGTTCATCTAATACAAGCACTTCGGGTTCCATCGCAAGTACGCCTGCTATTGCAACACGCCTCATTTGCCCACCGCTTAATTCAAACGGAGAACGTGCTAATAACTCTATGTCCAATCCAACAAGCTGGATTGCATCTTTCGCCTTTTGTTTTGCCTCTTCTTCAGATACACCAAAATTAGTCGGTCCAAAACAAATGTCCTTTTCAACTGTCTCTTCAAATAGTTGATGTTCTGGAAACTGAAAGACAACCCCTACTTTTTTTCGTAGCGGCTTAAGCTTTTTCTCTTTCTTCCCTGCTGAAATTAAATGTTCACCAATTTGAACCGTACCATTTGTCGGCTGCAATAAACCATTTAAATGTTGAATCATCGTCGACTTACCTGAACCAGTATGACCGATAATGGCATAATAGCCCCCACTTGGAAACGACACGTCTACATCATAAAGTGCGCGTCTTTCAAATGGAGTTTTATATTGATAACGATGTTCTACTTTTTGGAATGTAATCTCCAAAGTTCGTTCACCAAGCTTTCCATTGTAAGATGCGTATTTTGCAAGTGAATTTCATTTCTTTTTAATAATTCTGCTATTTTCACCGAAAAAGGTACATCTAATCCAATCTCTTGGAGCATATGAGAGGATTTGAAAATTTGCTCTGGAGTACCTTCCTCTAGTATTTCTCCCTTGTTCAAAATAATAATACGGTCTGACTGTGCCGCTTCTTCTAAATCGTGCGTAATCGATAATACCGTAATACCCTTTTGATCAACAAGTTGTCTGACCGTTTCTACTACTTCACGTCTCCCCTGAGGGTCTAACATTGAAGTTGCTTCATCTAGTATTAAAATAGATGGTTGAAGTGCTAGAACACCTGCTATTGCGACTCGCTGCTTTTGTCCACCAGATAACGAATGGGGTTCTTCATTTAAAAAATCTTCCATACGGACAAGTTGCAGAGCTTGTTCTAGTCTTTCTATCATCTGCTCCCTTGGCATTCCGATGTTCTCTAGGCCGAATACAACGTCATCTTGTACTGTCGTTCCAACAAATTGATTATCTGGATTTTGAAATACCATGCCAATTTGCTTTCGAACATCCCATACTGTTTCCTCTGATAAAATCATTGTATCATTTAAAGTAATTTTCCCTGATTCCGGTAAAAATAAGCCATTCAATAATTTTGCAAGTGTAGACTTCCCTGAACCATTTTGTCCAATAACAGATACCCATTCTCCTTCATATAAGGAAAACGAAACATCTTTTAATGCATAAGAGGCTGCCCCAGGATATTGAAATGATATATTTTCTGTCCGAAGTTTCTCTTTTTTCAATACAAGGCACCCTTTCTTTCGTCAAGTTAGCCTATTTTTATACTTAAAAAAAAAGGGCCATGACCAGTTACTTGAAAAGAACTGTCCTGCCCTTTTAATCATCATTATACTAACTCGATAATTACCATTGGTGCTGCGTCTCCGCGACGTGGACCAATTTTTGCAATACGAGTGTATCCGCCTTGGCGCTCAGCATAGCGTGGAGCTACATCAGCGAATAATTTTTGAAGTGCATCTTGACCAGTCTCAGCGTTAGCAACCTCATTACGGATGAAAGCTGCTGCTTGACGACGAGCATGAAGATCTCCGCGTTTACCTAAAGTGATCATTTTTTCCACTACAGAACGAAGTTCTTTTGCACGAGTTTCTGTCGTTTGGATGCGCTCGTTGATAATTAAATCAGTAGCTAAATCACGTAACATAGCTTTACGTTGCGCACTTGTACGGCCTAATTTTCTGTATGCCATTCGTAGTTCCCTCCTTTGTTGATGGGTTTAAATCCTCAGTCGTCTTTACGTAAACCTAAACCTAATTCCTCAAGTTTATGTTTAACTTCTTCTAAGGATTTACGTCCTAAGTTACGAACTTTCATCATATCTTCTTCTGTTTTGTTCGCAAGCTCTTGTACAGTATTAATTCCTGCACGTTTTAGGCAATTATAAGAACGAACAGAAAGATCTAGTTCTTCGATAGTCATCTCAAGAACTTTTTCTTTTTGATCTTCTTCCTTCTCGACCATAATCTCAGCATTTTGTGCTTCGTCAGTTAAACCAACAAAGATATTTAAATGCTCAGTTAAGATTTTGGCACCTAAAGAGATAGCTTCTTTTGGCCCGATGCTTCCATCCGTCCATACATCAAGCGTAAGCTTATCATAATTAGCCACTTGTCCGACACGTGTCTTTTCCACTTGGTAAGTCACACGTGATACTGGAGTATAAATAGAATCAATAGGAATTACTCCTATTGGTTGATCTTCGCTTTTATTTGCATCAGCTGGCGTATACCCACGGCCACGCTTTGCAGTTAAACGCATGCGGAAATGCGCATTTTTTGCTAACGTCGCAATGTGTAAATCTGGATTTAAGATTTCAACATCACTATCGTGAGTAATATCAGCAGCTGTGACAATACCTTCGCCCTGTACATCGATTTCCAACGTCTTCTCTTCTTCAGAGTAGATTTTAAGAGCTAACTTTTTCAAGTTTAAGATCATCGTCGTAACGTCTTCTACTACGCCCTCAACTGTTGAAAATTCGTGTAAAACGCCATCGATTTGGATAGCAGTTACAGCGGCACCAGGGAGTGAGGATAAAAGAATACGACGTAAGGAGTTACCCAAAGTAGTACCATATCCACGCTCAAGCGGTTCAATCACGAATTTGCCATACTTAGCATCTTCGTTAAGTTCAACCGTTTCGATTTTCGGTTTTTCGATTTCAATCATTAACTAAACCCTCCTTCAAAACGTCGAAACCCCGGTTAAACAAAGGAAGAACCTCTGTTTAACCGAAAGTCCCCCTTAGGCAGTTCCCGATTGTGCACAACAAGCGATGTTTCTGTACGAAATTTCTCGATAATGCATCATATCCATTATAGACAAAAGGGAAAATTCTATACAGAAAAATTACACACGACGACGTTTTGGTGGACGACATCCATTATGAGGAACTGGAGTAACATCTCTAATTGCTGTTACTTCTAGACCTGCCGCTTGAAGAGCACGAATTGCAGCTTCACGACCAGCACCAGGACCTTTAACAGTAACCTCTAAAGTTTTTAAACCATGCTCCATTGCAACTTTAGAAGCAGCTTCAGCAGCCATTTGCGCAGCGAATGGAGTAGATTTACGAGATCCACGGAAACCAAGTGCACCAGCACTAGACCAAGAAAGTGCGTTACCATGAGTATCTGTAAGTGTTACGATTGTGTTGTTGAAAGTAGAACGAATATGAGCTATACCAGCTTCAATATTCTTTTTCACACGTTTTTTACGAGTGTTTGTTTTACGTGCCATTGTTAGTTCAACCTCCTTTACTTATTATTTCTTTTTATTTGCTACTGTACGACGTGGACCTTTACGTGTACGAGCATTGTTTTTAGAGTTTTGACCACGAACTGGTAAACCACGACGGTGACGAAGACCACGGTAAGAACCGATCTCCATTAGACGTTTAATGTTAAGAGATACTTCACGACGAAGGTCTCCCTCAACTTTAATACGATCGATGATATCACGGATACGTCCTAATTCATCTTCCGATAAATCACGAACTCGTGTTTCCGAAGAAATACCAGCTTCTGTAAGAATTTTTTCAGCAGTTGTGCGACCAATGCCGAATACGTAAGTTAAAGAAATAACAACGCGCTTGTCACGAGGAATATCTACACCTGCGATACGTGCCATTTTGAATGCACCTCCTTCTGATTAACCTTGTTTTTGTTTATGTTTAGGGTTTTCACAAATAACCATTACTTTTCCACGTCTACGAATAACTTTACATTTTTCGCAGATTGGTTTAACTGACGGTCTTACTTTCATGTCTCGAACCTCCTTAAAGATTACGGAGTGCTATATTATTTAAAACGGTACGTAATACGACCACGATTTAAATCGTACGGAGATAATTCTACCGTAACTTTGTCTCCTGGTAAAATACGAATGAAGTTCATACGGATTTTACCAGAAACGTGAGCCAATACGACATGCCCATTCTCTAATTCTACTTTGAACATAGCATTTGGCAACGTTTCAAGAACGGTACCTTCGACTTCAATTACATCATCTTTAGCCATTCAATAGTTCTCCCTTCTTCAAATCAGTAACATTTTACACTGCTCTGAAATCCCGGAGAGCCAGCTACTTATAAAGTGGTAAGGATTTCGTATCCTGCTTCTGTAAGAGCAATCGTGTGCTCAAAATGGGCACACCATTTACCATCTACCGTTACCACTGTCCAGTCATCAGATAGTGTTTTTACATATCGTCTTCCTTGATTCACCATCGGCTCAACACAGATGACCATTCCCGGCTTTAATCTAGGGCCTCTATTTGGTGGACCATAGTGCGGGATTTGAGGGTCCTCATGTAAGTCTTGCCCGATTCCGTGACCAACATACTCCCTAACGATCGAGAACCCATTCTCTTCAGCATGTGTTTGAACCGCATGCGAGATATTTGATAATCTTTCGCCTGGTTTTACTTGTTCTAGACCAAGATACAACGATTTTTCTGTGACATCAAGTAGCTTTTGAACAGATTCAGAAATGTTTCCAACTGGATACGTCCATGCAGAATCACCATGGTACCCATTGTATTTCGCACCAATATCGATACTGATGATATCGCCCTCTTCGAGCTTACGCTTCCCTGGAATCCCGTGTACAAGCTCTTCATTTACAGAAGCACAAATGCTCCCCGGAAATCCGTTGTATCCTTTAAAAGATGGCGTAGCACCATATTTTCGAATCGTCTTTTCCGCTATTTGATCGAGCTCTTTCGTTGTAATTCCTGGAGTAATATGTTGTTTCAACTCTTGATGAGTTAAAGCAACGATCCTGCCAGCTTCTCGCATGATTTCTATCTCGCGAGGAGTTTTGCAGATGATCATTACGCTAAGTCTCCGATGAGAACATCGATATCAGCAAATACTTTATTGATATCTTGCTCACCATTAATGCTTTTTAAGTAGCCAAGCTCCTCGTAGAAATCAAGCAAAGGTTTTGTTTGCTTAATATTTACATCTAAACGATTTGCTACAGTTTCTTCATTGTCATCAGAGCGTTGATATAATTCGCCACCACATTTATCGCACACATCAGCTTTTGCTGGCGGATTGAATTCTAAGTGGTAAGTCGCACCGCATTCTTTACAAATGCGACGGCCTGTAAGGCGTTTTAATAACAACCCTGAATCCACATTAATGTTTAAAACATAGTCGATTTTTTTGCCAAGATCTTTCATAATCTCTTCAAGAGCTGATGCTTGTGCAACAGTTCGTGGGAAACCATCTAATAAGAAGCCTTTAATACAGTCTTCTTGGCTTAAACGTTCACGAACAATTCCAATTGTAACTTCATCTGGAACAAGCGCACCTTTATCAATAAAAGATTTTGCTTGTAAACCAAGTTCAGTTTCAGCCTTCATAGCTGCACGGAACATATCTCCTGTTGAGATGTGAGGGATGTTATACTTGGCAATAATCTGTTCGGCTTGTGTACCTTTACCAGCACCAGGAAGCCCCATTAAAATCAAGTTCATCCTTGTTCCCCCTCAGTACATGAGCATGTAGGGAAGACAGTTCTTCCCACTTACTCACTGCTTGATAAACCCTTTGTAATGGCGTTTTACCAATTGGCTTTCTAGCTGCTTCATTGTTTCTAAAGCAACGCCGACAACGATTAGCATACTCGTTCCACCAATCTGTGCAGATGGAGGAAGATTTCCCAATTTCGTAAAGATAACTGGTAAGATTGCAATCGCTGCTAGGAAAATTGATCCCACAAAGGTCAAACGATACAAGATTTTTGTTAGATATTGTTCTGTATTCTTACCCGGACGAATACCTGGAACATATCCACCTTGCTTGTTTAGATTCTCTGACATTTGCTCTGGATTAACCTGAACAAATGCATAGAAATATGTGAAGGCTACAATGAGCGCAACATATATGATCATTCCCACTGGGTGAGAATAGTTAAAGTTTGCAATAATCCACTGCGACACATCATGTTTCGGGAAGAACTGTGCAATAGTTGGAGGCGTAATTAAGAATGAAACAGCAAAAATGACTGGAATAACACCCGCACTATTTACCTTAAGTGGTAAATGAGTGTTTTGTGCTCCAGCATGATTCCCATTCCCTCCTGTTACACGCTTCGCGTATTGAATTGGGATCTTTCTAACAGCCTGTTGAATGAAAATAACACCAACAATAACCGCTAGCACAGCTAGTAAAATCAATGCAACTTTAACGATACTCATGAACAATTGATCTCCGATATTTTGAAACTGTTGTTGATACACTTGAGATATAACACTTGGGATCGCTGCGGCAATACCGCCAAAGATAAGAATGGAAATACCATTACCTACACCTTTAGCTGTAATCTGTTCACCTAACCACATTAAAAATGCAGTACCAGCAGTCAGTACCGTAGCAATGTATAAATAAGTGCTCCAACCTGGATTCAAAATTAATTGCCCACCTACCATACCGTTAAAACCGATTGACATACCAAACCCCTGAATAAACGCAAGAACAATTGTAAAGTAACGCGTGAATTGCGTTAGTTTACGACGGCCCATTTCGCCTTGCTTCGACCATTCCGAAAATTTAGGAACAACATCCATCTGCAATAATTGCACGATGATGGATGCTGTAATATACGGCATGATTCCCATCGCGAAGATGGAGAAGTTCTTCAAGGCGCCACCGCCAAATGTATTTAGGATACCTAAGGCATTTAATTGATCTTGTGCTTTCAGTACGTCTCCATTTGTAAATGGCACTGGGATAAACGTGCCAATCCTGAATACGACTAACATCGCTAAAGTGAATAATATTTTACGTCTTATCTCAGCAACGCGCATAAAGTTGGAGATTGTACGAAACATTAGATCACCTCAACTGATCCGCCAGCTGCTTCAATTGCTTCTTTAGCACTTGAAGAGAACTTGTGCGCTTTAACAGTTAATTTTTTCTCTACTGCTCCGCTTGCAAGAATTTTAACACCGTCGTTTAACTTGCTGATAACGCCAGTTTCCAGCAATAATTCAGGTGTTACTTCTGTACCATCTTCAAAACGATTTAACGTTGATAAGTTTACAATAGTAAACTCTTTACGGTTAATGTTTGTGAAGCCGCGTTTTGGTAAACGACGGAATAGTGGAGTTTGACCACCTTCGAAGCCAAGACGAACACCGCCGCCAGAACGTGCGTTTTGTCCTTTATGACCTCTACCAGCAGTTTTACCGTTACCAGAACCGATACCACGACCGACACGGTTACGTACTTTACGAGAACCTTCTGCAGGTTTTAATTCATGAAGTTTCATTCCCAGGCACCTCCTTATATTAATGAGTTATCCTTAAGCTTCTTTTACAGAGATAAGGTGAGAAACTTTGTTGATCATACCAAGAATAGCAGGAGTTTCTTCCTTAACTACAGTTGAATTCAACTTTTTAAGACCTAAAGCTTCTACCGTCGCACGTTGATCTTGTGGACGACCAATTACACTACGAGTGAGGGTAATTTCTAACTTTTTCGCCATTTGTTTTCCCTCCTTAACCTAGTAGCTCTTCTACAGATTTACCGCGTAATTTTGCAACATCTTCAGCGCGCTTAAGTTCGCTTAATCCGTTCACAGTAGCGCGAATCATGTTGATTGGTGTGTTAGAACCAAGAGATTTCGAAAGAATATCTTGTACACCAGCTAATTCTAGTACCGCACGAACAGGTCCACCAGCAATAACACCAGTACCCTCAGCAGCAGGTTTTAAGAATACTTCACCAGCTCCAAAATGACCGTTGATTGTATGAGGAATTGTTGTACCAACTAATGGTACAGCGATTAGGTTTTTCTTAGCGTCTTCGATAGCTTTACGGATTGCGTCTGGTACCTCTTGTGCTTTACCAGTACCGAATCCAACATGACCGTTTTTATCGCCAACTACAACTAGTGCAGCAAAGCGGAAACGACGACCACCCTTAACAACTTTCGCGACACGATTTATCGTAACTACACGTTCTTCAAGTTCTAATTTACTTGGGTCAATGCGTTGCATCAATTTTCCCTCCTTTGACCATTAAAATTGTAATCCAGCCTCACGAGCAGCTTCAGCTAGAGCTTTAACACGGCCATGGTATAAGTAACCACCGCGATCAAATACTACTTCTTTAACGCCTTTCTCTACAGCACGCTTAGCAACTGATTCTCCAACTTTCGTAGCAGCTTCAGTATTGCTAGTACCGTTAAGAGCAAGGTCTTTATCAAGAGTAGATGCACTTACTAATGTTACACCATTTACATCATCAATAACTTGAGCGTAAATATGTTGGTTAGAACGGTACACGTTTAAACGTGGACGTTCTGCAGTACCAGTAAGTTTAGCACGTACACGTGCATGTCTTTTCTTACGAGTCGCATTTTTAGCAGCTTTAGTGATCATTCTTGTCACTCCTTTCTTTCACCTAACGGGTTTACTTAGCAGTTTTACCTTCTTTACGACGAACAACTTCGCCTTCGTAACGAATACCTTTACCTTTATATGGTTCAGGAGCACGTACAGCGCGGATGTTAGCAGCAAATTCGCCAACACGTTGCTTGTCGATACCTTTAATTACGATTTTAGTTGGTACAGGTACTTCAACTTCAAGTCCTGCTTCTGGAGTCATTTCTACTGGATGAGAATAACCTACGCTTAAAACAAGTTTATCTCCTTGTTTTTGAGCACGGTAACCAACACCGACTAATTCAAGTCCGCGTACGAAACCTGTAGTTACACCTTCAACCATGTTTCCGATTAAAGCACGAGTTGTACCGTGTAATGCACGGTGTTCCTTCTGTTCAGATGGACGCTCAACTGTTAGTGTATTTTCTTCAATTTTGATAGACATATCAGTTTTGAAAGTACGAGTTAATTCACCTTTAGGGCCTTTTACTGTTACAGTATTGTCTTCTGCAACTGTAATAGTAACACCTGCAGGGATTTCAAGAATCTTTTTACCAATACGAGACATGTGGTCACACCTCCGTTCGTTTTAAATATATATTACCAAACGTATGCTACTACTTCTCCACCAGTTTGTAATTGACGAGCGTCTTTGTCTGTCATTACTCCCTTAGATGTAGAAACAAGAGCGATACCTAATCCGTTAAGTACACGTGGTACTTCATCAGCTTTTGCGTAAACGCGTAAGCCAGGTTTACTGATACGTTTTAATCCAGTGATTACACGTTCATTGTTTGCACCATATTTCAGGAAAATACGAAGGATACCTTGTTTGTTATCCCCAATGTATTCTACATCACGAATGAAACCTTCACGTTTTAAAAGTTCAGCGATCTCTTTTTTGATTTTAGAAGCAGGAACCTCTAATTTCTCATGACGTACCATGTTCGCATTACGGATGCGAGTAAGCATGTCTGCAATTGGATCTGTCATCACCATGTGTTTTACCTCCTTCCCATTTGTGGGTTTTACCAACTAGCTTTTTTAACACCAGGAATTTGACCTTTATATGCAAGTTCACGGAAACAAATACGGCAAAGCTTAAATTTGCGGTATACAGAATGCGGACGACCGCAGCGTTCGCAACGTGTATACTCTTGTACTTTAAACTTAGGAGTACGCTTTTGTTTCGCGATCATAGATTTTTTAGCCACGTTTTCGCCTCCTCTACTTAGCGTTGGCTTCCATTATTTTTGGAATGGCATACCGAATTGTGTTAAAAGTTCACGAGCTTCTTCATCAGTTTTCGCTGTAGTAACGATTACGATGTCCATACCGCGGACTTTACTTACTTTATCATAATCAATCTCAGGGAAAATTAGTTGCTCTTTAACACCTAATGTGTAGTTCCCACGACCATCGAATGATTTCTTAGAAACACCACGGAAATCACGTACACGTGGTAAAGAAACTGATACTAATTTGTCGAAGAACTCATACATTTGTTGTCCGCGTAAAGTTACTTTCGCACCGATTGGCATACCTTCACGAAGACGGAAACCAGCGATTGATTTTTTAGCGCGAGTTACAACAGGTTTTTGACCTGCGATTTGCGTTAATTCTTCTACTGCATTGTCTAAAGCTTTTGAGTTAGATACCGCGTCACCAACACCAGTGTTGATTACGATCTTTTCGATTTTCGGTACTTCCATCACAGATTTATAGTTAAACTTGCTCATTAGAGCAGGAGTAATTTCCTTTTGGAACTTCTCTTTAAGGCGATTCAATGAAGTGACCTCCTTTCTTAAGAAAATTATTTATCTAATAATTCACCAGATTTTTTTGCAATACGAACTTTTTTACCATCTTCTACTTTGAAGCCTACGCGAGTAGGTTCGCCTGTTTTCGGATCTAATACCATAACATTAGAAACGTGAATAGGTGCTTCTTTCGTAATAATTCCACCTTGTGGATTTAATTGAGATGGCTTAGAGTGTTTTTTAACGATGTTAACACCCTCAACGATAACACGGTTTTGCTTTGGGAAAGCCACAAGGATAACGCCTTGTTTTCCTTTGTCTTTACCAGTGATTACCTGAACTTTATCACCTTTTTTTACATGCATCTTAATTCTGCACCTCCTTAGCAAGGCAATACCTTAAATTATAGAACTTCTGGAGCTAAAGAAACGATCTTCATGAAGTTGCTATCACGTAATTCACGAGCTACTGGTCCGAAGATACGAGTACCACGTGGGCTCTTATCGTCTTTGATGATAACCGCTGCGTTTTCATCAAATTTAATATAAGAACCGTCCGGACGACGAGCTCCGCTCTTCGTACGTACCACTACTGCCTTAACAACGTCACCTTTTTTAACAACGCCACCTGGTGTTGCTTGTTTTACCGTAGCAACGATAATATCACCAATATTAGCATATTTACGACCAGAGCCGCCTAATACTTTAATTGTTAAAAGTTCACGTGCACCAGAGTTGTCAGCAACTTTCAAACGAGATTCTTGTTGGATCATGTTATGAAACCTCCCTTCGGACTAAAAATTCCGATTCGTCTATTTAGATAACAACCGCTTCTTCAACGATTTCAACTAAACGGAAACGCTTAGTAGCAGAAAGCGGGCGAGTTTCCATGATTTTAACGATATCGCCAAGTTTTGCTTGGTTTTGCTCATCATGGGCTTTGTACTTTTTAGAATACTTAACACGTTTTCCGTACAAGGAATGAGTTTTGTAAGTTTCAACTAAAACTGTAATCGTTTTGTCCATTTTATCAGACACAACACGACCAGTATAAACTTTGCGTTGGTTACGTTCGCTCACTATGCAAACCTCCCCTCAATTTATCGATTAATTCCGATCTCTCTTTCACAAACTACAGTTTTCATACGAGCAATCGCTTTACGCACTTCACGGATGCGAGTTGGATTCTCTAATTGTCCTGTAGCAAGTTGGAAGCGAAGATTGAACAATTCTTCCTTTAAAGCTTTAACTTTTGTTTCGATTTCGGCAGTGGTTAATTCACGAATATCATTAGTTTTCATTAGATTCACCACCATTTTCTTCACGTTTTACGAACTTACATTTCACAGGTAGTTTGTGAGCTGCAAGACGTAATGCTTCGCGTGCTACCTCTTCAGATACACCCGCGATTTCAAACATAATTTTCCCAGGTTTTACTACTGCTACCCAGCCTTCTGGTGCCCCTTTACCGGAACCCATACGTACTTCTAGAGGTTTTGCAGTGTAAGGTTTAGAAGGGAAAATTTTAATCCATACTTTACCGCCACGTTTCATGTAACGAGTCATTGCACGACGAGCAGCTTCGATTTGACGGTTTGTAATCCATGAAGCAGCTTGTGCTTGTAAACCGAATTCACCGAAAGCAATTTCAGTTCCACCTTTTGCACGACCACGCATTTTACCACGATGCTCTCTACGATATTTTACGCGTTTTGGCATTAACATATTATTTTCCTCCTTCCTCAGAAGCTTTCTTTTTTGTAGGAAGGACTTCTCCACGGTAGATCCATACTTTTACGCCTAATTTACCGTATGTTGTATCAGCTTCAACTGCTGCATAGTCAATATCAGCGCGAAGTGTATGAAGTGGAACAGTTCCTTCACTGTAAGATTCTGCACGAGCGATATCAGCCCCGCCAAGACGACCAGAAACCTGTGTTTTAATACCTTTTGCTCCTGCACGCATAGCACGTTGAATAACTTGCTTTTGTGCACGACGGAATGATACACGGTTTTCTAATTGACGAGCGATGTTTTCGCCCACTAATTTAGCGTTAAGATCAGCTCTCTTAACTTCTAAAATGTTAATGTGTACACGCTTGCCTGTTAATTGGTTAAGAGCTTTACGAAGTGCTTCAACTTCAGTACCACCTTTACCAATTACCATACCAGGTTTTGCAGTGTGAATTGTAACATTTACACGATTTGCTGCACGTTCGATTTCTACTTTAGCAACAGCAGAATCTTTTAAGCGTACAGTAATGTACTCACGGATTTTGATGTCTTCATGTAATAACGTAGCATAATCTTTCTCAGCGAACCAACGAGATTCCCAGTCGCGGATAATACCGACACGAAGACCAATTGGATTAACCTTCTGACCCATCGATTATCCCTCCTTCTTTTCTGATACCACAACTGTGATGTGGCTTGTGCGTTTGTTAATTTGGCTTGCACGACCCATTGCACGTGGACGGAAACGTTTCAACGTTGGACCTTCGTCAACGAAGACTTTTTCAACAACTAGGTTGTTAATATCCATCTCATAATTGTGCTCTGCATTTGCGATTGCAGATTTTAAAACTTTTTCTACAACTGGAGAAGCAGTTTTTGGTGTGTGGTTAAGGATAGCAATCGCTTCACCCACTTGCTTACCTCGGATTAAGTCTACTACTAAACGAACCTTACGAGGAGCAATACGAACTGTTCTCACTACTGCTTTAGCTTGCATTGAAGTGCCTCCTCTCATTATCTTCTAGTTTTCTTATCGTCAGCAAGGTGACCTTTATACGTACGAGTTGGTGCGAATTCACCTAACTTATGGCCAACCATATCCTCAGTGATGTACACAGGTACGTGTTTACGACCATCATATACAGCAATTGTATGTCCGATGAACTGAGGGAAGATTGTTGAACGGCGAGACCAAGTTTTAACAACTTGTTTTTGCTCAGATGCAACTAATTTTTCCATTTTGTTCATTAAGTGATCATCGACAAATGGTCCTTTTTTTAAGCTACGAGCCATTTTGGTGCCTCCCTTCGTGATTGGCGTACGGTTCTTGAAATGAACCGTACTACAATCCCATTATTTTTTACGACGACGAACGATAAATTTATCAGACGCTTTGTTTTTCTTACGAGTCTTGAATCCAAGAGTTGGTTTACCCCATGGAGACATTGGAGACTTACGTCCGATTGGAGAGCGTCCTTCACCACCACCGTGTGGGTGATCAACCGGGTTCATTACAGAACCACGAACTGTTGGGCGCTTGCCTAACCAGCGAGAGCGACCTGCTTTACCGATTTTGATAAGTTCGTGTTGTTCGTTACCAACTTGACCGATTGAAGCGCGACAAGCAGATAATACTAAACGTACTTCACCAGAAGTTAAACGTACAAGTACGTATTTTCCTTCTTTACCAAGTACTTGAGCAGAAGTACCAGCAGAACGGACTAATTGTCCTCCACGACCAGGCTTAAGCTCGATATTATGAACAACAGTACCTACTGGAATGTTGATTAATGGTAATGCGTTACCGATTTTAATGTCAGCTTCAGGGCCAGACATAACTTCCATACCTACTTCTAAAGTTTTAGGAGCAAGAATGTAACGTTTTTCACCGTCAACGTAGTTAATTAATGCGATATTCGCAGAGCGGTTTGGATCGTATTCGATCGTAGCAACGCGTCCTGGAATTCCATCTTTGTTACGCTTAAAGTCGATGATACGGTATTGACGCTTATGTCCGCCACCTTGATGACGTACAGTAATTTTACCTTGGTTATTACGACCAGCCTTTTTGCTTAAAGGAGCAAGTAAAGACTTTTCTGGTCTGTCGGTCGTGATTTCAGCGAAATCATTCGTAGTCATGTTACGACGACCGTTAGTAGTTGGATTATACTTTTTAATTCCCATCTCAATTTCCCTCCTTCTTTAGTAAGAATTAAACGCCTTGGAAGATTTCGATTTCTTTGCTGTCAGCAGTTAGCTTAACGATTGCTTTACGACGACGGCTAGTAAAACCAGCGTGACGACCAACACGTTTTGCTTTCGGCTTGTAGTTCATGATATTTACTTTGTCTACATTAACACCAAAGATCGCTTCTATAGCGTCTTTAACCTCTGTTTTATTAGATTTAACGTCCACGTCGAACGTGTATTTTTTTTCAGCCATCATTTCCATAGAACGTTCAGTGATAACTGGGCGCTTAATGATATCACGAGGATCTCTCATTATGCAAGCACCTCCTCTACTTTTTCCACTGCCGCTTTTGTCATGATTAGCTTATCATGATGAAGCACATCTAGCACGTTTACGCCATCAGCAGTGATTACTGTTACTCCAGGGATATTGCGAGCAGATAACTCTACAGATTCGTTTGCATCAGCAGTTACGATAAGAGCTTTCTTCTCAACAGTTAATCCTTTAAGTACTGCTACCATGTCTTTTGTTTTTGGTGCATTTAACACTAGGTCCTCAAGAACTACAATGTTGTTCTCAACTACTTTAGTAGCTAATGCAGATTTGATTGCTAAACGACGAACTTTCTTAGGAAGTTTGTACGCATAGCTTCTTGGTGTAGGTCCGAATACCGTACCACCACCACGCCATTGAGGAGAGCGGATAGAACCTTGACGAGCACGTCCAGTTCCTTTTTGACGCCATGGTTTACGACCACCACCACGAACTTCAGAACGAGTTTTTACTTTGTGTGTACCTTGACGTAAAGATGCACGTTGCATCATTACAGCTTCAAATAGTACAGCTTCATTTGGTTCGATACCGAAAATAGCTTCAGCTAATTCGATTTCACCAACCTGTGAACCAGTTTGGTTATATACAGTAACTTTTGGCATTGGAATTCCTCCTTCCTATTGTGAATTATTTGCTAACCTTCACAGCGCCTTGAACAACTACAAGAGATTTCTTAGCACCTGGAACGTTACCTTTTACTAGTAATAAGTTGCGCTCAGTGTCAACTTGAACGATTTCTAAGTTTTGGATAGTAACTTGGTCTCCACCCATACGTCCAGCAAGTTTTTTGCCTTTGAATACACGGTTCGGAGCAACTGGCCCCATTGAACCTGGACGACGGTGATAGCGAGAACCATGAGACATAGGTCCGCGAGATTGTCCGTGGCGTTTAATAACACCTTGGAAACCTTTACCTTTAGAAATTCCTGTTACGTCAACGATTTCACCTGCAGCGAAAACTTCAACTTTTACCTCTTGACCAACCTCTAATCCGTCCACGTCTGCATCGCGGATTTCGCGAATGAAGCGCTTAGGAGTTGTAGATGCTTTAGCAGTGTGGCCTTGTTCAGGTTTGTTAGTTAACTTTTCACGTTTATCTTCAAATCCTAACTGAATTGCGTTGTAGCCATCAGTTTCAGTTGTTTTCTTTTGAAGAACAACGTTTGGATTAGCAGCGATTACCGTTACTGGGATTAACTCACCGTTCTCAGCAAATACTTGAGTCATACCGATCTTTCTTCCTAAGATTCCTTTGGTCATGAGTTACACCTCCTACATTTTTAAGTTATATGAATTATAGTTTGATTTCGATATCTACACCAGATGGTAAATCTAAACGCATTAATGAATCTACTGTTTGCGGAGTAGGACTCACGATGTCGATTAGACGTTTGTGTGTGCGCATTTCGAATTGTTCACGAGAATCTTTGTACTTATGAACAGCACGAAGAATTGTGTAAATAGTCTTCTCAGTTGGTAATGGGATCGGACCAGAAACTGTTGCCCCAGAACGCTTAGCTGTTTCTACAATTTTCTCAGCTGATTGATCAAGAATACGGTGATCATAAGCTTTTAAACGGATACGAATTTTTTCTTTTGCCATTATTTTCCCTCCTTCGTTCGCCTATTTCTAAAATAGACCTTCTCCATGGAAATTTCCCCACACCATGCCATGGCAAAGCGGCCGGGTGTGTCAGCAACCTTCCACTTCATCGCAGTCAAAGACCAACATTGTCTATTATACAATGTTATTCGTCTAGATGCAAGCATCTTTTTGTTCGCATCTGCTTTTCTCTACTTTTGCTATTATACATGGCACTTTAAAGAATATCAAGTTTTCATCTACTCTTATTCAACTTACAGTTTTTGGGTGTTATTTTCGTTTTATATACTATAGAAGAAACTCATCCAAAAATAGAAAATACACCTCTTTCTTCTATAGTAATAAGCAATAAAAAAACTCAAGGGAGAATCCCTTGAGTTTTTAATAATCTAATTAAAGACTACTCAGCAACGATTGTAGCAACTACACCGTAACCTACTGTACGTCCACCTTCACGAATAGAGAATTTAGTTCCCTCTTCGATAGCGATTGGAGCGATAAGTTCGATAGTCATTTCGATGTTGTCACCAGGCATTACCATTTCAGTACCTTCTGGTAATTGGATGATTCCAGTTACGTCAGTTGTACGGAAGTAGAACTGTGGACGGTAGTTAGCGAAGAATGGAGTATGACGTCCACCTTCTTCTTTAGATAATACGAAAACCTCAGCTTTGAATTTAGCGTGTGCTTTTACAGAGCCAGTTTTAGCAAGAACTTGTCCACGTTGGATGTCTTCACGAGCAACCCCACGAAGTAGAGCACCGATGTTGTCTCCAGCTTGAGCTTGGTCAAGAAGCTTACGGAACATTTCTACACCAGTTACAGTTGTAGTAGCATTCTCTTCAGCAAGACCGATGATTTCTACTACGTCACCAACTTTAACGATTCCACGCTCAACACGACCAGTTGCAACTGTACCACGACCTGTGATAGAGAATACATCCTCGATAGGCATTAAGAATGGTTTGTCAGTTTCACGTTCTGGAGTTGGGATGTAAGCATCAACTTCAGTCATTAATTCGATGATTTTTTCTTCCCACTCAGCTTCTCCTTGAAGAGCTTTAAGAGCAGAACCTTTAATTACAGGAATATCGTCGCCTGGGAATCCGTATTCAGATAATAGGTCGCGAACTTCCATTTCTACTAATTCTAATAATTCTTCGTCATCTACCATGTCGCATTTGTTTAAGAATACAACGATGTAAGGAACACCTACTTGACGAGAAAGAAGGATGTGCTCACGTGTTTGAGGCATTGGACCATCAGCAGCAGATACTACTAAGATACCGCCGTCCATTTGAGCAGCACCAGTGATCATGTTTTTAACATAGTCAGCATGACCTGGGCAGTCAACGTGTGCATAGTGACGAGTTTCAGTTTCGTACTCAACGTGTGCAGTTGAGATTGTGATTCCGCGCTCTCTTTCTTCTGGAGCAGCGTCGATTTGATCGTATCCGCGTGCTTCAGCACCACCAGCTTTTGCAAGAACTGTAGTGATCGCAGCAGTTAATGTAGTTTTACCATGGTCAACGTGGCCGATTGTACCGATGTTAACATGGGGTTTAGAACGTTCGAATTTAGCTTTAGCCATTCTAAATTCCTCCTTAGTTTATATGGGTTATTTTATATTTAGACTAGAAAGTGAAACTTGCGTCTCACTTTCTAAGCTTACATAAGTAGTTATACTTGAACAATCGATAAAAATCAATTATTCACCTTTATTTTTTTTAATAATTTCTTCAGAAACAGACTTCGGTACTTCTTCATAATGATCAAATGTCATTGAGAATGTTCCGCGTCCTTGAGTGTTAGAACGTAATGCCGTTGCATAACCGAACATTTCAGAAAGTGGAACCATAGCGCGAACAACTTGAGCGTTACCGCGAGCTTCCATACCTTCTACACGTCCACGACGAGATGTTACGTCGCCCATAATGTCACCCATGTACTCTTCAGGAATTACAACTTCAACTTTCATCATTGGCTCAAGAATTACTGGGCTACATTTAGAAACCGCAGCTTTAAGCGCCATAGATGCAGCGATTTTGAACGCCATCTCAGATGAATCGACATCATGGTAAGATCCGTCAACTAACGCAGCTTTGATGTCAACTAGTGGGTAACCAGCTAGTACACCATTTTTAAGTGAGTCTTCAAGACCCGCTCCAACAGCTGGGATGTATTCACGTGGAACTACACCGCCGACGATTTTGTTTTGGAATTCAAAACCTTTACCTTCTTCATTAGGTTCAAACTCAATCCAAACGTGACCGAATTGTCCACGACCACCAGATTGACGAGCGAACTTACCTTCAACTTTCGCAGCAGCGCGGAAAGTCTCACGGTATGCTACCTGAGGAGCACCAACGTTTGCTTCCACTTTGAATTCACGGCGCATACGGTCAACGATGATATCAAGGTGAAGTTCACCCATACCAGCGATGATTGTTTGGCCAGTTTCTTGGTCAGTGTGAGCACGGAATGTTGGATCTTCTTCAGAAAGCTTAGATAATGCTGTACCCATTTTATCTTGGTCAGCTTTAGATTTTGGTTCGATAGCTACAGAGATAACTGGTTCTGGGAATTCCATAGACTCAAGGATAACAAGGCTCTTCTCGTCACAAAGAGTATCACCAGTAGTAGTATCTTTTAAACCTACAGCAGCAGCGATATCACCAGCGTAAACTGTTGAAATCTCTTCACGGCTGTTAGCGTGCATTTGTAGGATACGACCTACACGCTCACGCTTACCTTTAGTTGAGTTTTTCACGTATGATCCAGAGTTTAACACACCAGAGTACACACGGAAGAACGTTAACTTACCAACATAAGGATCAGTCATGATTTTGAATGCTAAAGCTGCGAATGGTTCTTCATCGCTAGACTTACGCTCGATAGCTTCATCTGTATCCGGAAGAGTACCTTTAATAGCAGGTACATCTAATGGAGATGGTAGGTAGTCGATAACTGCGTCTAACAGAATTTGAACACCTTTATTTTTGAATGCAGAACCACAGATTACTGGGAAGAATTCTACAGAAGTTGTAGCCTTACGGATACCAGCTTTAAGCTCTTCTACAGTGATTTCTTCACCTTCTAGGTACTTCATCATCATTTCTTCATCAAGCTCAGCTACCGCTTCAATAAGTTTTCCACGGTATTCTTCAGCTAATTCTTTATGCTCTTCAGGAATTTCGACACGCTCGATGTCTGTTCCTAAATCGTTAGCGTACATGTAAGCACACTCTTCAACAAGGTCAATGATACCATTGAACTCATCTTCAGCACCGATTGGTAACTGAATTGGATGTGCGTTTGCTTGTAAACGATCGTGGATTGTTCCTACAGAGTATAAGAAATCTGCACCAATCTTATCCATTTTGTTAACGAATACGATACGAGGTACACCATAAGTAGTAGCCTGACGCCAAACAGTTTCTGTTTGTGGTTCTACACCAGATTGTGCATCAAGTACTGCTACTGCGCCATCAAGTACGCGTAAAGAACGTTCTACTTCTACTGTGAAATCTACGTGTCCTGGAGTGTCAATGATATTTACACGGTGACCTTTCCATTGTGCTGTAGTTGCAGCAGAAGTAATTGTGATACCACGTTCTTGCTCTTGCTCCATCCAGTCCATCTGAGATGCACCTTCATGAGTTTCACCGATTTTATGAATACGTCCTGTGTAATACAGAATACGCTCAGTTGCTGTTGTTTTACCAGCATCGATGTGAGCCATGATACCAATATTACGAGTGTTTTCTAAAGAGAACTCTCTAGTCATTTGGTGTCTTGCTCCTTCCATATATGGATTGGATTATTTTATTTTAAGTAGCAAAAAAGCCACTTTATATTGTTACATATGCCAGTGTCCAGTACCCTCATTATGTAAAACGAGCGCCCAACGAAAGGGAGAGGCATTCTCCCTCTCCACACTTCCATAAGCGACAAATAAAGCGGTTTATGCTTACATTTATTTTACGTTGAATCCTACCAACGGTAATGAGCAAATGCTTTGTTAGCTTCTGCCATTTTATGAGTGTCTTCACGTTTCTTAACAGATGCACCAGCGTTGTTAGCTGCATCTAAGATTTCGTAAGCTAGACGCTCTTCCATAGTTTTTTCACCACGAAGACGAGCATAGTTTACTAACCAGCGAAGACCTAAAGTTGTACGGCGTTCTGGACGAACCTCAACTGGAACTTGGTAGTTAGCACCACCAACACGACGAGCGCGTACTTCAAGAACAGGCATGATGTTCTTAAGAGCTTGCTCGAATACTTCCATTGGTTCTTTATCTGAACGTTCACGAACGATATCGAAAGCGTTATAAAGAATTGTTTGAGATTTACCTTTTTTACCGTCAACCATCATTTTGTTGATTAGGCGTGTTACAAGTTTAGAATTGTACATTGGATCTGGTAACACGTCACGTTTCGCAACAGGTCCTTTACGAGGCATATTGAGTTCCTCCTTTCATTATAAGTTTATTATTTTTTAGCAGGTTTTGGTCGCTTAGTACCATATTTAGAACGTCCTTGCATACGTTTGTCAACACCAGCTGTATCAAGCGCACCACGAACGATGTGGTAACGTACCCCTGGTAAATCCTTTACTCGACCACCGCGAATTAATACTACGCTATGCTCTTGTAGGTTATGACCGATACCTGGGATGTAAGCTGTAACTTCAATACCGTTTGTTAAACGTACACGAGCGTATTTACGTAACGCTGAGTTCGGTTTCTTCGGAGTCATTGTACCAACACGAGTACACACACCACGTTTTTGAGGTGCAGAGATATCAGTTGATTTTTTCTTTAAAGAATTAAAACCTTTGTTTAACGCAGGTGATTTAGACTTCCATACTTTATCAGTACGACCATTTCTCACTAATTGGTTAATAGTAGGCATTTGATTATCCTCCCTTCGCATGTTTGTATGACCACATATCCAGGTGGTTCATTATTAGTTGAAAACAAAGTTTTTGCAAGGAAGAGCAAATGCTCTCTCCTCACAAAAACAGTTTTAACTTATTATTCCTATTGCTGAAGCTCCCACTTGAATCCCCGAAACTTTTCCAAGCTTACGAACTGATTCAACTTTGGTTATGGGTATGTTATGTTGCAAGGCAGTACGAATGATAACATGGGTTAACCGCACATCAGCATCTTCCGCAATAACAACTTCTTTAACTATACCATTTTTGATTGCTTCCAATGTTCGTTTATGACCAACGACTACATTTTCAGCATTTGACACTTTTTGATAAGACATTTAAATATCCTCCAAAGCATCATTCAGGAGCAACCTTGATTATAGTAACATTTTGTCTCATACAATGTCAACTAGGATCAGCTGTTTTTATACAAAATTTACGACGGAAAATTTTACTGTTCCACATAAACTTCATCGTTTTCTACATTCGTGTTATCTTGTGTTGTTTTTACAAGATCCACTTTGCGATAACGATTCATACCTGTTCCAGCAGGAACAAGCTTACCGATAATAACATTCTCTTTCAATCCTAGAAGCTCATCGCGTTTACCCTTAATTGCTGCATCTGTTAGAACACGAGTTGTTTCTTGGAATGACGCCGCAGATAAGAACGAATCTGTCTCAAGTGAAGCTTTTGTAATACCAAGTAGAACCGGTCTAGCCGTTGCTGGTTGTTTACCTTTCAGTAACACCTTCGCATTCGCATCAGTAAACTGATGGATATCTAGTAATGTTCCTGGTAATACATCTGTTTCACCCGCATCACTTACACGAACTTTACGTAGCATTTGACGTACCATTACTTCTACGTGTTTGTCACCAATTTCTACCCCTTGCATACGGTATACTTTTTGAACTTCACGTAATAAGTATTCTTGAACTGCTGTAATGTCCGTTACTTTTAGTAATTCCTTCGGATCAATAGAACCTTCTGTTAACTCTTTACCGTGGCTAATTGGCTGTCCTAGAGTTACTTTCAGACGAGCACCGTAAGGAATAGCATACGTACGAGCTTCAACTTCACCCTGTACAACTACTTCTTGGCGATCTTTAACATCGTTGATCGCTGCGATAACACCGTCAATTTCACTGATAACTGCCTGACCCTTCGGATTACGAGCTTCGAAGATCTCTTGGATACGAGGTAAACCTTGTGTGATATCATCCCCGGCAACCCCACCTGTATGGAACGTACGCATCGTTAACTGTGTACCTGGCTCACCGATAGATTGAGCTGCGATAATACCTACCGCTTCTCCTACTTCTACGTCTGTACCAGTTGCTAAGTTACGACCGTAACACTTCTTACATACACCATGGCGAGTATTACACGTAAACGCTGAACGAATGTTTACAGTTTCAACACCCGACTTTTCAACGATATGAGCAATATCTTCAGTAATTAATTGATTTTCAACAACTAATACTTCACCTGTTTCAGGATGTTTTACAGTTTTTCTTGCAAAACGTCCAACAAGACGATCATATAGTGACTCAATAACTTCATTACCCTCTTTAATCGCACCAATTAGTAAACCGCGATCTGTTCCACAATCATCTTGACGTACAATTACATCTTGTGCAACGTCTACAAGACGACGTGTTAAGTAACCAGAATCGGCAGTTTTAAGTGCTGTATCGGCAAGACCTTTACGCGCACCATGCGTAGAGATGAAGTACTCAAGTACTGTTAAACCTTCACGGAAACTCGATTTGATCGGAAGCTCAATGATACGACCAGATGGATTGGCCATCAGACCACGCATACCAGCAAGCTGAGTAAAGTTCGATGCGTTACCACGGGCACCGGAATCACTCATCATGAAGATTGGGTTGCGTTTATTCAAGGATTTCATCAGCTTTCCTTGGATAACATCTTTTGCATTACTCCAAATAGAGATAACGCGATCGTAACGTTCTTCTTCCGTGATTAAACCGCGACGGAATTGTTTAATTACATTATCTACTTTTGCTTGTGCTTCATGGAGAATTTCATCTTTTTCACCTAATACAAGAATATCTGATACCCCAACTGTAATACCAGCTTTTGTAGAGTATTTAAATCCTAAGTTTTTCATACGGTCAAGCATGCGAGACGTTTCTGTAATTTGGAAACGTTTGAATACTTCCGCAATAATATTACCAAGGATTTTCTTGCTAAATGGTGCCACTTCTTCGCGACTAGCAATAATTTCTTTAATGTTCGCACCTTTTTCAACGAAATATTCCGCTGGTGTTTCTTTTTCAAGGTTTGAGTTTGTTGGTTCATTAATATAAGGGAACGACTCTGGTAAGATTTCGTTAAATATTAATTTACCAACTGTTGTTAATAGAAGCTTACTCTTTTGCTCTTCAGTAAACGTTACATTATTTACCGAACTCGCAGCAACTGCAACACGTGTGTGCAGATGTACATATCCATTTTGGTATGCAAGTATTGCTTCGTTTGCATCTTTGAAGACCATACCTTCACCGATTGCACCCTCGCGCTCAAGTGTTAAGTAATAGTTACCTAATACCATATCCTGAGATGGAGTAACAACTGGTTTTCCGTCTTTTGGATTCAAGATGTTTTGTGCCGCTAACATAAGGATACGAGCTTCTGCTTGTGCCTCTGATGATAACGGAACGTGAACCGCCATTTGGTCACCGTCAAAGTCCGCGTTGTATGCAGTACATACAAGTGGGTGAAGACGGATTGCACGACCTTCTACTAGTGTAGGTTCAAACGCCTGGATACCAAGACGGTGAAGTGTTGGTGCGCGGTTTAGAAGTACTGGATGCTCTTTGATCACAGATTCTAAAACGTCCCAAACTTCAGGGTGTACACGCTCGATTTTACGTTTAGCACTCTTAATGTTGTGTGCTAATCCTTTTCCAACTAACTCTTTCATAACGAAAGGTTTAAACAATTCAAGTGCCATTTCTTTCGGCAATCCACATTGGTACATCTTTAAGTTCGGTCCTACAACGATTACAGAACGGCCAGAGTAGTCAACACGTTTACCTAATAAGTTTTGACGGAAACGTCCTTGTTTACCTTTAAGCATGTGAGATAGTGATTTTAATGGACGGTTACCTGGTCCAGTAACTGGACGGCCACGGCGACCATTATCGATTAATGCGTCTACAGCTTCTTGTAACATACGTTTTTCGTTTTGAACGATAATGCTTGGTGCACCTAAGTCCAATAGACGTTTTAAACGGTTGTTACGGTTAATTACACGACGATATAAGTCGTTTAAGTCAGAAGTAGCAAAACGTCCACCATCTAACTGTACCATTGGGCGTAGTTCTGGTGGGATAACTGGAAGAACCTCTAAGATCATCCAAGATGGGTGATTTCCAGAGTTACGGAATGCTTCTAATACTTCTAGACGTTTAATAGCACGAGTACGGCGTTGTCCTTGTGCTGTTTTTAATTCTTCTTTTAAGAAGTCTACTTCTTTATCTAAATCGATGTCTTGCAGTAATTTTTTAATCGCTTCTGCACCCATAGCAGCATGGAATGTACTGCCATATCGATCACGATATGCACGGTATTCTTTTTCAGAAAGTAATTGCTTCTTATCAAGTGGTGTATCTCCACTTTCTGTTACAACATAAGAAGCGAAATAAATTACTTCTTCAAGCGCGCGAGGGGACATGTCTAAGACAAGTCCCATGCGGCTCGGGATACCTTTGAAATACCAAATATGAGATACAGGAGCAGCTAATTCGATATGACCCATACGTTCACGACGAACTTTTGCACGCGTTACTTCAACGCCACATCGATCACAAACTACACCTTTATAACGTACACGTTTATATTTCCCGCAATGACATTCCCAGTCCTTTTGTGGTCCGAAAATACGCTCACAGAACAAGCCATCTTTTTCAGGCTTTAACGTACGATAGTTAATTGTTTCTGGTTTCTTAACTTCACCGTATGACCAAGAACGAATCTTGTCAGGTGAAGCAAGTCCAATCTTCATATATTCAAAGTTATTTACATCTATCAAGGGGCCTACCTCCCTTTTAGTCTACAGGTTATCCCAATTATTCCTTAGTTGTCTCAACTTCAACATTCAATTTATCTGCTGATTGATGATCATCGTCATCTTCCGTATCACGCATTTCAATTTCTGTATCGTTGATAGACATCATTTTAACGTCCATACCTAAACTTTGCAGTTCTTTAATCAATACTTTGAATGATTCAGGAACGCCTGGTTCTGGAACATTTTCACCTTTAACAATTGCTTCATACGTCTTAACACGTCCAATAACATCATCAGACTTCACTGTTAAGATTTCTTGAAGAGTATAAGCAGCACCATAAGCTTCAAGTGCCCAAACCTCCATCTCACCGAAACGCTGTCCACCGAACTGAGCTTTACCTCCAAGAGGTTGCTGCGTTACAAGTGAGTATGGTCCAGTAGAACGAGCATGAAGTTTATCGTCAACCATGTGCGCAAGTTTGATCATATACATGACACCAACAGATACACGGTTATCGAATGGCTCACCAGTACGTCCGTCATACAGGATTGTTTTCGCGTCATTTGCCATACCAGCTTCTTCAATTGTGCCCCATACATCTTCCTCACGAGCACCATCGAATACCGGTGTTGCAATGTGAATACCAAGGTATCTTGCTGCCATACCAAGATGAAGCTCTAATACCTGACCGATATTCATACGAGATGGTACCCCTAATGGGTTTAACATGATATCGATTGGCGTACCATCTGGTAAGTAAGGCATATCTTCTTCCGGTAAAATACGGGAGATAACACCTTTGTTACCATGACGACCGGCCATTTTGTCACCTTCAGAAATTTTACGCTTTTGAACGATATATGCACGTACAAGTTGATTCACGCCTGGTGGCAATTCATCGCCATCTTCACGGTTAAACACTTTTACGTCTAAGATAATACCGCCACCACCGTGTGGTACACGTAGTGATGTATCGCGTACTTCACGTGCTTTTTCACCGAAGATTGCATGTAATAGACGTTCTTCTGCCGTTAATTCTGTTACACCTTTTGGCGTTACTTTACCAACAAGTAGATCTCCATCTTTTACTTCAGCACCGACGCGAATAATACCGCGCTCGTCAAGGTTACGAAGTGCATCTTCTCCAACATTCGGGATATCACGTGTAATTTCTTCTGGTCCAAGCTTCGTATCACGAGCTTCTGATTCATATTCTTCAATATGGATAGAAGTGTACACATCATCTTTTACAAGGCGCTCACTCATGATGATCGCATCCTCATAGTTATAACCGTCCCATGTCATAAAGCCAACAAGCACGTTACGTCCAAGCGCCAGTTCACCTAGTTCCATAGAAGGACCATCCGCAAGGATTTCACCTTTTACAACTTGGTCTCCAACACTTACGATTGGACGTTGGTTGTAGCAAGTTCCTTGGTTAGAACGAATGAATTTTTGCATTTTGTAGCGATCTAAGTCGCCTTTTACTGTTTGACCGTCAACGTCTACATAGCGACGTACCCAAACTTCACGTGCTTCTACGCGTTCAACAACACCAGGCTGTTTACAGATTACTGCAGCACCTGAGTCTTTTGCTGATACGTACTCCATACCTGTACCTACAATCGGAGATTCCGGATTTATTAACGGAACCGCCTGACGTTGCATGTTCGCTCCCATAAGTGCGCGGTTAGAGTCATCGTTTTCTAAGAACGGAATACAAGCTGTCGCTGCCGACACTACTTGTTTTGGAGATACATCCATGTAGTCGATGCGTTCTTTATTTGTGACAATGTTTTCACCACGGAAACGAGCTACGATATCTTCATCAAGGAATTCCCCTACTTCAGATAATTTCATATTCGCTTGGGCTACAACATAGTTATCTTCTTCATCTGCTGTTAAATAATCAACCTGCCCTGTTACAAGACCAGTTTCTGGGTCAACACGACGGTATGGCGTTTCAATGAAACCAAACTCATTTACTTTCGCAAACGAAGATAATGAGTTAATCAAACCGATGTTTGGTCCCTCTGGCGTTTCAATTGGACACATACGACCATAGTGAGAGTAGTGAACGTCACGTACTTCAAAGCCTGCGCGCTCACGCGTTAAACCACCGGGTCCTAATGCAGATAGTCTTCGTTTGTGAGTTAACTCTGCTAATGGGTTTGTTTGATCCATGAACTGAGATAACTGAGAACTTCCGAAGAACTCTTTAATAGATGCAATAACCGGGCGAATGTTAATTAACGCTTGTGGTGTAATTGCATTTGTATCTTGAATCGACATTCTCTCACGAACAACACGTTCCATACGAGAAAGACCGATACGGAATTGGTTTTGTAGTAACTCTCCTACAGAACGCAGACGACGATTTCCTAAGTGGTCAATATCATCTGTATCCCCTACTTTATATAGCAAGTTAAAGAAGTAGCTAATAGAAGCAAGAATATCACCTGGTGTGATGTGTTTTATATCACGAGTAATATTTGCATTCCCAATTACGTTTATAGATCGTTCGCCTTCTGATTCTGGAGCATAAATCTTAATAGATTGCAGCTCAACATCGCCTGCTACCACTCCACCCATTGGTTTCGCTGTTTTGAATCCAATGTTTTTCTCTAAGTAAGGTAGAACGCGATCCAGTGTACGACGATCTAAGACTGTTCCTTCTGCCGCTAAAATTTCACCAGTTTCTGGATCCACCAGTGTTTCAGCTAAACGTTGGTTAAACAATCTGTTTTTAATGTGTAGCTTTTTGTTGATCTTATAGCGACCTACATTTGCTAAATCGTAGCGCTTCGGATCAAAGAAACGAGACACAAGTAAGCTCTTTGCATTTTCTACTGTTGGTGGTTCACCAGGGCGTAGACGCTCATAAATTTCAAGCAATGCTTTCTCTGTGCTATCTGTGTTGTCTTTTTCTAACGTATTGCTTAAGTATTCGTTATCACCTAAAAGCTCGGTGATTTCTTGATCAGAGCCAAACCCTAATGCGCGTAACAAAACAGTTACAGGAAGTTTACGCGTACGGTCAATACGCACATATACAACATCCTTAGCATCTGTTTCATACTCTAACCAAGCTCCGCGGTTTGGAATTACAGTAGCAGTAAAACCACGTTTTCCGTTTTTATCCACTTTGCCACTATAGTATACGCTTGGAGAGCGAACTAACTGGGAAACGATAACACGTTCTGCACCGTTAATTACGAATGTTCCAGTCTCTGTCATGAGTGGGAAATCTCCCATGAACACATCTTGTTCTTTTACTTCACCAGTTTCCTTGTTGATTAGACGCACTTTTACACGAAGTGGTGCTGCATACGTCACATCACGCTCTTTGCATTCTTCTACAGAGTATTTAGGTTCACCCAAGCTGTAGTCGATAAATTCAAGCGATAGATTTCCCGTAAAGTCTTCGATCGGAGAAATGTCTTGGAACATTTCTCGCAAACCCTCATCAAGAAACCACTGATAAGAAGAGGTTTGAATTTCGATAAGATTTGGTAACTCTAATACTTCACTAATACGGGCATAACTTCTTCGTTGGCGGTGGCGTCCGTATTGAACTAGTTGACCTGTCAACTGCTTCACCCCTCAAATCATGAGTATTATAAATGCACAAAAAAATTTGTGCAAAATCACAAATAAATACAACTACTGCTATTAGCGTAGTTTTTTTCTCTTAAAGATAGATACGTTGAGTCTTTCTACCTGCTCAAAAAAGAAAAATGGCTTCTATAAGAAAACCATCATTCTGTTTCATAATCTGCTGATTTTACTATCTTTTCCAAGAGAAGCAAAAATATACATCTTTCTCAACGCAGAAAATCATATATTGGCATTGTATAATGTTAACATAGCCAAAAATAACCGTCAACGCTTTTTTGATTTTATGATATAATATCCTTTTTTCTTTTCTACAACTTCAACTTCAGAAAATACTTCTTCTAGTTTTTTCATCGCAGATGGCGCACCTTGTTTCTTTTGAATAACAATCCACAATTCTCCACCTGAAACTAAATACTCCACAGCCTTTTCTAAAATCTCATGCACGATATCTTTACCAGCACGAATTGGAGGATTAGATAGAATAACAGCATACTTGCCATCTACATTTTCATAGACACTACTTTGCAAAATACGTATATTTTCAATTCTGTTATTAGCGGCATTTTCTTTTGCAAGTCCCAAGGCCCTTTCATTCACATCCACCATGTGAATTTCACGATTTTGAAACTCTTTCGCTAACGACAAACCGATTGGACCGTACCCACATCCTACGTCTAACACATTACCTTTAACATCTGGCATTTGAAACGCTTCAATTAAAAGACGAGAACCAAAGTCCACTTCGTTTTTCGAGAACACCCCATGGTCAGATAAAAAAGTAAATCGAGATTCACGAAGTGTAACTTCCCATCGTTTACGATCACTTTTACTAGAAGGGTCGTTAGAAAAATAATGGTCTGCCATATGGCCACCTCTTTTCTTTACAGTTAAAAAAAAAGCTCGCATAAGAGCGAGCTTTTTTTAAAGCACCAAAAGTTAATTACTTAACTTCTACAGCAGCGCCAACTTCTTCAAGTTTAGCTTTCATTTCTTCAGCTTCCTCTTTAGTAACGCCTTCTTTGATTGCTTTTGGAGTGTTGTCAACTAATTCTTTAGCTTCTTTTAAGCCAAGACCAGTGATTTCACGTACAGCTTTGATAACTTTGATTTTTTGAGCGCCAGCACTTGCAAGTACTACGTCAAATTCAGTTTGCTCAGCAGCAGCTTCACCAGCGCCACCAGCTACAGCTACAGGAGCAGCAGCAGTTACGCCGAATTCTTCCTCGATAGCTTTTACTAAGTCGTTAAGTTCTAATACAGTCATAGATTTAACTGCTTCAATGATTTGTTCTTTAGTCATTGTAAATATCCTCCCTTAAATAGGTTTGTATTGTTTTATAGATAACAAGTAATTATCTTTTAAAAAATTAAGCGCCTTGCTCTTCCTTTTGATCTGCAACTGCTTTAGTAGCAAGTGCAAGGTTACGGATTGGAGCTTGAAGAACGCTAAGAAGCATAGAAAGTAAGCCTTCACGTGATGGAAGAGTAGCGATAGCTTTAACCTCATCAAGTGTTACAAGTTTACCTTCGATTACGCCCGCTTTAATTTCTAAAGCTTCATGATTTTTAGCGAAGTCGTTTAATACTTTCGCAGGAGCAACTACATCCTCGTTACTGAACGCGATTGCGTTTGGTCCTGTTAAGAATTCGTTTAACTCAGCCATTTCAGCAGACTCTGCAGCACGACGAGTTAAAGAGTTTTTGTAAACTTTGAACTCAACGCCAGCTTCACGTAAGTTTTTACGTAATTCTGTTGCTTCAGATACTGTTAAACCACGGTAGTCAACAACAATTGTAGATTTACTCGCGCGAAGTTTTTCAGCGATTTCAGTTACAACTTGTTGTTTAGTTTCGATTACTTTGCTCATGTTATTACACCTCCTGTAGATTATATAGAAGATGTACCGAAAGTGCACTAAAAACCTCCATGCCCAACTTGTAGACATGGAGGCATATAGTCACAGAAAAAAGATTCCGCTTCGTATATTAACACCTAGGTAGGAAATTAAGTCGAATCGACTCCTACTGTCTACGGTACACTATTAAAATTCACAACATAAATGATTATATTAAAACTTCTTTATGAAGTCAACTTCCAATTTTTACGCAAGTGTAGAAACGTCTACGCGTACGCCAGGTCCCATTGTAGAAGCAACAGTTGCGTTCTTCATGTAAGTACCTTTTGCAGCAGCTGGCTTAGCTTTTTGTAGCGTGTCAGCAATTGTTTTGAAGTTTTCTACTAATTTAGCATCTTCGAAAGATACTTTACCGATTGGAACGTGGATGTTACCAGCTTTATCAACGCGGTATTCAACTTTACCAGCTTTGATTTCGTTAACAGCTTTAGTTACATCGAAAGTAACTGTTCCAGTTTTAGGGTTTGGCATTAAACCTTTAGGTCCTAATACACGACCAAGTTTACCAACTTCACCCATCATATCAGGAGTTGCTACTACTACATCGAAATCAAACCAACCTTTTTGGATTTTACCGATGTAATCAGCATCGCCTACGAATTCAGCGCCAGCAGCTTCAGCTTCTTTTGCTTTTTCGCCTTTAGCGAATACTAATACACGTTGTACTTTACCAGTACCGTGTGGAAGAACAACTGCACCACGAATTTGTTGGTCAGCTTTCTTAGGGTCAACACCTAAACGGAATGCAGCTTCTACAGTTGCATCAAATTTAGCTGTGTTTGTTTTCTTTACTAATTCTACTGCTTCTGTTGCAGAGTAAGCAGATGCACGATCAACAAGCTTCGCAGCTTCAACGTACTTTTTACCTCTTTTAGCCATGTTTGTTTCCTCCTTGAATGTGGTTTTAGCGGAATAACCTCCCACGTTTACGCCTTCATTCCGGGAACCCCCGAGGATGTGCGCCCATCCATTTATTTAAAAATGATGATCATTTACGATAATAAAGGTTGCGAATTGGAATTCCAGACCCGCAACCTTTTTTACAAAAAACAAATCGAATTAGTCTTCGATAACGATGCCCATACTGCGCGCAGTACCTTCAACCATACGCATTGCAGCTTCTACGCTAGCAGCGTTTAGGTCAGGCATTTTAGTTTCAGCGATTTCGCGTACTTTATCACGCTTAACAGTTGCCACTTTATTACGGTTTGGTTCACCAGAACCAGACTCAATACCAGCTACTTTCTTAAGAAGAACAGCAGCAGGAGGAGTTTTAGTAATGAAAGTGAATGAACGGTCCTCAAATACCGTAATTTCAACAGGGATGATAAGACCAGCTTGATCAGCTGTACGAGCGTTAAACTCTTTACAGAAGCCCATGATGTTAACACCTGCTTGTCCTAATGCTGGACCAACCGGCGGAGCTGGATTAGCTTTACCTGCAGGAATCTGAAGTTTTACCATTTTAATTACCTTTTTAGCCACGAGACACACCTCCTTAAGTCCGTGATGTGGTCAATTGGGCAGTGATTTGCCCTCCCACTTCATATTTTATCATAATGATAAAATCTTTTTCAAAAAACGTCTCCGTTACCGAAGACGTACTGACTTAAAAGATATTATCACTTTTTACAATTCATTTCAAGTTTCATTTTATAATTTTTCAATTTGATGGAAATCAAGTTCAACCGGAGTCTCGCGACCGAACATGTCTACAAGCACGCTAACTTTTTTCTTTTCCACATCAATTTCTTCAATCGCACCTGTATAATCCGCGAATGGCCCCTCATTTACACGCACTGTTTCATGAAGTTCAAATTCGAAATCAACCACTTCATTGTCCATTCCCATATGCTTCATGATGGTAACAACTTCCTCTTCTAATAGAGGCGATGGTTTAGATCCTGAACCAGAAGAACCGACAAAGCCTGTTACACCTGGCGTATTACGAACAACATACCAAGAATCATCAGTCATGATTAGTTCTACTAATACGTAACCTGGGAACACTTTTCTTTTCGTTATTTTTTCTTTACCATTTTTCATTTCTACTTCTACTTCTTCCGGGACAACAACACGGAAAATTTTATCTTGCATACCCATTGATTCTACACGTTTCTCTAGGTTTGCTTTTACTTTATTTTCATATCCAGAATAAGTATGGACAACATACCAACTTTTTTCCATTCATTTAGGACGAGCGTCCTTCCCTCCCTGACGTACATTTTTTTGCGCAAATGAAAAAACCCGTTCACCGGGCTTTTACACAGTTCTTATAAATAACATTATATCATGGATAAGTGCTTCTTATTCAAGAATTAACCAAGAATTAACCGAATTAAAGAAGAAATGCCCATATCAACCACTGCGAAGAAAATCGCAAAGAACACAACTGTCGCGATAACAGTCGTTGTTGATCGGAGTAATTCATCTTTTTTAGGCCAACTTACTTTTTTCATTTCGCGACCTACATCGCCGAAAAAGTTCGTTAAACGCATCTACGGGACCTCCAGTTTATTATTTCAATTATTTATTTTGTTTCTTTGTGAACTGTATGCTTATTGCATGTTTTACAAAACTTCTTTATCTCAAGTCGCTCTACTGAGCTCGTATCTTTCATCGTAGAGTAGTTTCGATTTTTACACTCTTCACATGAGAGTACAACTTTTTTCCTCATTAGTTACACCAACCTTGTAACATTGTCCCTAAAAATGTATCATACAACAAAAGACAATGTCAATGTCATGACTTTCACTCTCTTAACAAAAAGAAAACAGGTGAATTATTTTACACCTGCGGCACTTGCTATGAATTTAAAGTCGTGCTCTCTCTCATCTCCATATATCTTTCTAATTTCCTTTTTACACGCTGCAATGCGTTATCAATAGATTTCACGTGCCTGTTTAACTGTTCTGAAATTTCTTGATAGGAACGACCATCTAAGTATAAAGAGAGCACTTTTCTTTCTAAATCGCTTAATAATTCAGATATTTTAGATTCTATGTCTGTATATTCTTCCTGACTTATAATCATCTCTTCTGGATCAGTTACTTTCGATTCCGAAATAACATCTAATAATGTTCGATCAGATTCCTCATCGTAAATTGGCTTATCTAAAGACACATACGAATTTAACGGAATATGTTTTTGCCTTGTTGCTGTTTTAATAGCGGTAATAATTTGTCGAGTGATACACAGTTCAGCAAATGCTTTGAACGAAGACAGCTTGTCCCCTTTATAATCACGAATAGCTTTAAACAATCCAATCATGCCTTCTTGAACAATATCTTCTCGATCGGCACCCACTAAGAAATAAGATCTTGATTTCGCGCGAACAAAGTTCTTATATTTGTGAATTAAATATTCTAGAGCGTCAGTATTACCTTTTCGAACTAACTCAACGATTGCCTCATCCTCTAAATCACGAAACGTAACGTCGCCTACACTTACGAAGCCTGCTTCCACCCTGATCCCTCCGACCGCTATATATTTAGCAATATTATACAGTAAAAAGATAAAGAGCGTCAATGCTTCAACGCTCTCCTCTTCTTAATTTTTCTAATTTTTCTGTAATATCTTCACTAAATATCTTTCGCATGGCGGGTTGATTTTCTTTCGTGTCTTTTGTACACCTTCTTACTTGTTGTTCCATCGCTTGCACTTCTAACTCTAATTCACGCGCAGATTTTCGAAGTGCACCTTGCGCAAATATAATCCATTGCTCCGTATAATCCGAAGTTGCAACGTATATTTGTGTATTTATATTTCTAAGCTCAATCGCAAGTTGTTCTATCTTTTCATCTGCAGTTTGATTTTTTCTCGTGAATATTACTTCCACCCGTGATTGTTTCATCTTTTTTTCAATACCATAGACTGTATAGGCATCAAAGACAATCATTACCTTTGTGCCTGTATACCCTTGATAATCCGCCATCTTATCAATAAGTGCGTCTCTTGATGACTGTAAATCTACATCCCGCAGTTTCTTCAAGTCTCCCCAAGCCCCGATAATGTTGTAACCGTCAACGATTAAAATATCGTTCATTTTTTATTTACCAATTTCGTGACGTTTACGATATACCTCATACATTAACAAACTTGCGGCTACTGAAGCATTTAAGGATGTAACTTTACCGACCATCGGTAAAGTAATTAGGAAATCACACTTTTCACCAATAATACGACTCATACCTTTTCCTTCACTACCAATTACTAGTCCGATTGGCATATTACCATCTAAATTACGGTAATCTGTTTTCCCTTTGGCATCTGTACCAGCAATCCAAAGTCCACGTTCTTTTAATTCATCAATTGTACGCGATAAATTTGTTACACGTGCAACAGGAATATATTCAATTGCCCCAGTCGACGCTTTCGCAACTGACGCTGTAAGCCCCACAGCTCTTCTTTTTGGAATAATAACCCCATGAGCCCCTGTTGCATCCGCAGTACGCATAATAGAGCCTAAGTTATGCGGGTCTTCAATTTCATCTAAAATTAAGAAGAACGGATCTTCATTGCGTTTTTCTGCTAATTTAAACAAATCCTCTAACTCAGCATATTGATATGCAGCTACTTGAGCAATTACACCTTGATGATTACCCTCAACCAATTGATCTAATTTCTTCTTTGGTGCGTGTTGCAAAATAACCTTATTCTCTTTTGCTAATGCTAGTACAATTTGCACTTGTCCTTTGGCAGCACCTTCCGCTACCAAAATTTTATTAATATCTCTCCCCGCTCTTAAAGCTTCAATTACAGGGTTACGTCCGATAATATATTCACTACTCATGATGATGTGCTCCCTTCCTTTTCTTCCAAAACGTCAATCGCCTTATATACAATCTCGTCCAATCTTTCACGATTATTCAACAAGTGATGATAACCGATTAGCGCTTCAAAGGCTGTACTGTGTCGATATGTTTGTACATCTGTATTTTTTGGAACAGTACCCGAATTCGCATTACGCCCTCTTCTTAATACCGCCTCTTCCTCTTCTGTCAAAAATGCCGTTTCTAATAAATGATAAACAACTTTCGCCTGTGCTTTTGCCGAAACAAAGCCCGTCCCTAAGCGATGTAATTGATTAGGGCGAACTGTCCCCTTTTGCAGGAGGTGATAGCGGATATATTGCTCATATACCGCATCACCCATATATGCTAAAGCTAAGCTGTTTAATTGCTTTGCATCAATCATTCTTATCCTCTTTTCCATCTTGTACCTTGAGCGGTATCTTCTAAAATAATATTACGTCCTTTTAAATCATCGCGAATTTGATCAGATAATGCGAAGTCACGATTTTGACGAGCTTCAATACGCTTTTGGATTAGTGCTTCAATTTCTTCATCAAGCAACTCTTCTTGCGCTAATTCTAATCCTAAAATACTAAATAATGTTTCAAGTTGTTTTACATACGCTTCAATTACAACTTTAGAAGTATGTTCTTCTAACAAATATTGATTTGCGTGATTTGCTACGTTATATAATTCAGTAATCGCATTAGCCGTATTGAAATCATCATCCATCGCTTCTTCGAATGCAACCTGGAACTTTTCCATTTCAGCTAACCATTTTTCATTATGGTCCGTTAAATCCGTACTACTTTCCATACGATGCTTTAAGTTACCGTAAGCTGTTTTAATTCTTTCTAGTCCATTATTAGTACTTTGCAATAAATCCTCGCTAAAGTTAATTGGGTGACGGTAATGTACCGATAGCATAAAGAACCTGATTAACTGTGGATCATATTGTTTAATGATATCGTGAACTAAAATGAAGTTTCCAAGCGACTTAGACATCTTCTCGTTATTAATATTAATATATCCGTTATGCATCCAATAACGTGCAAATGTTTTTCCTGTCAACGCCTCAGACTGCGCAATTTCATTTTCATGATGAGGAAATGCTAAATCTTGACCACCAGCATGAATATCAATTGTATCCCCTAAATATTTACGCGCCATTGCTGAGCATTCAATATGCCACCCTGGGCGTCCTTTCCCCCAAGGGCTTTCCCAGAAGATTTCTCCTTCTTTCGCAGCTTTCCATAAAGCAAAATCAAGAGGGTCTTGTTTCTTTTCTCCTACTTCAATACGTGCACCGTGACGTAAGTCTGCAATCGGTTGATGTGATAATTTACCGTAACCTTCGAATTCTTTCGTTTTAAAGTACACATCACCTTCTGATTCATATGCATACCCTTTATTCACAAGTTCTTGAATAAATTCAATAATGATATCCATATTTTCCGTTACACGTGGATGAACCGTTGCATGTTTGCAACCTAGTGCCGTTACATCTTCAAAGTAAGCTTCAACAAAACGATCTGCAATTGTTGGCACATCTTCACCTAATTCGTTTGCCGCCTTAATTAATTTATCATCCACGTCAGTAAAGTTAGATACATACTGCACATCATATCCTTTATATTCTAAGTAACGGCGTACTGTATCAAACACCATAGGTGGTCTTGCATTCCCAATGTGAATGTAGTTATACACTGTAGGTCCGCACACATACATCTTTACCTTATTTTCTTCTAATGGCATAAACTCTTCTTTTTGACGCGTTAACGTATTATAAATGTGAATAGTCATTTTTATCCTTCCTTCCTACCTTTACTTCAAGTTGCTTTCTCAATTTATCAAGTTCTACTTCCATAACCTTTAATTTATCAAAAATCGGATCCGGAAGATCAGAATGATTTAATTCTTGACCAATTTTTACTCCATTTTGAATAACGACTCGGCCAGGTATACCTACAACTGTAGAATGCGCAGGAACTTCCTTTAACACGACAGATCCTGCTCCAATTTTAGAATTCTCTCCAATAGTAATAGAACCTAGTACTTTAGCACCTGTTGCAATTAATACATTATCCTGAATTGTAGGGTGCCTCTTTCCTTTTTCTTTACCTGTACCACCTAATGTGACACCTTGATAAATTGTTACGTTTTCGCCAATTTCACACGTTTCTCCAATCACAACCCCCATTCCATGATCAATGAAAAAACGACGACCAATAGTTGCTCCTGGATGAATCTCAATGCCAGTAAAAAAACGACTAACTTGCGAAATCCAACGTGCCATAAAGAAAAAATTCCTTTTATAAAAAGCATGTGCAATTCGATGGGCCCAAACTGCATGTAATCCAGAGTAAGTTAAAATGACTTCGAAATAACTTCTTGCCGCTGGATCCTGTTCAAAAACGACTTCAATATCTTCCCGAAGCCTCTTAAACATCGATGTTCCCTCCCCTTTATGGGCTGCTTTTTTCGAGTGAACTAACTCCCCACTTCCCCCTAAATCTTTATACAAGGGGATAAAACTTATACTCACACCATTTACATGGTATAAAAAAAAGACGCCTCTGTCATATAGACAGAGACGCCTTTTAAGCGCGGTTCCACTCTGTTTAGGCTAAAGAAGCCTCAAACTCATCCATGATAACGGTTTACACCGCTTCTGTTTACTTTGCGCCCTAAGACGTTCCGCGAAATACTTCGCTGTTCAACAGAAGACTCGAAGGGGCATTTCAAAAATCCGCTTATAAACCACTTCCAGCCTAAGGGTGGTTCTCTCTGTAAAAAGCCTGATTTTCTACTTCTCCTTCTCGTCGCTTTTCCTTATTAGATTTTAGATATACTTATTATATTGCTAAACCTAGAAAATGTTAACCAATTACTTTTTGAATACGATTTAAAACTTTTTCTTTTCCAAGAAGAGCAATAGCGTTAGGAAGCTCTGGACCATGTGTTTGTCCAGTAGTAGCAACACGGATTGGCATAAATAGGTTTTTACCTTTATGTCCTGTTTCTTTTTGAACTGCTTTAATAGCCGCCTTAACTGCCGCTGGCTCCATTGCTTCTAAAGCTTCTAATTGATCGGCAAATGCACGAAGTACTTCAGGTACTTGTTCACCTTTCAATACTTCTTGTCCCTCTTCTTCATGATCAACATGATCTTTAAAGAACATTTCAGAAAGCTCTACAATTTCAGCTCCAAAGCTCATTTGGTCATGATATAAAGCAATTACATCACGAACCCACGCTTGTTCTTGTTCGCTTAAGTTTTCACCTACGCGACCCGCTTTCACTAAATGCGGTAAGCTTAGTTCAACAACCGTATCTAAATCTTGTTTTTTCATATATTGGTTGTTCATCCATTTTAGTTTTTGGGAATCAAATAATGCAGGTGATTTTGATAAACGAGCTGCATCAAACATTTTGATGAACTCATCTTGAGAGAAGACTTCTTCTTCACCTACTGGTGACCAACCTAGTAATGCAATAAAGTTAAAGATTGCTTCTGGAAGATATCCAAGCTCTTTATATTGCTCAATAAATTGAATAATAGATTCGTCACGCTTACTTAGCTTTTTACGGCTTTCGTTTACAATTAAAGTCATATGACCGAACTTCGGGATATCCCAACCGAAAGCTTCGTAAATCATCATTTGTTTTGGCGTGTTTGAAATATGATCATCACCACGAAGTACGTGTGTAATCTCCATTAAGTGATCATCTACCGCTACCGCAAAGTTATAAGTTGGAATTCCATCTTTTTTCACGATAACGAAATCACCAAAATCATTTGAATGGAATGCAACTTTATCTTTTACGAGATCTTTAAACGTGTAGTCGCTATCAGCCGGCACACGGAAGCGAATACTTGGAATACGGCCTTCAGCCTCAAATCCTTTAATTTGCTCCTCAGTTAAATCACGGTGGTTTCCTGCATAACGCGGTGTTTCACCACGAGCGATTTGACCTTCACGCTCTGCTTCTAGCTCTTCTTCTGTCATATAACATTTGTAAGCTAAATCACGCTCTAATAAATCTTTATATAATTTTTTATAAATATCTAAACGCTCTGTTTGACGATATGGTCCAAATTCACCACCAACATCAACACCTTCATCCCAGTCCATACCGAGCCATTTCAAGTATTTTAATTGGCTTTCTTCTCCACCAGCAACATTACGTTTCACATCAGTATCTTCAATACGAATAATAAACTTACCATCTTGATGACGAGCAAATAAATAATTAAATAATGCCGTACGCGCATTTCCGATATGTAAGTGTCCTGTTGGACTTGGCGCATAGCGCACTCTCACTTGCTTTTCCATAGTTGGTACACCTTCCAATCTTAATGTCAACACATTCTATAATTGTACACCAAAAAAACGTGATTATCCATCTTACGAATTAAAAACCACTATTTTTTCTGTAATAAAACAACCGCTTGAGAAGCAATCCCTTCTTCTCTACCTGTAAATCCTAATTTTTCTGTTGTTGTTGCCTTTACATTAATATTATCAATAGACGTTTCTAATAGTTCACTAATGCGTTTACGCATGCTTTCAATATGCGGTGCCATTTTTGGCTTTTGGGCAATAATTGTACAATCTAGGTTCCCTAGCTCATAACCTTGTTCACGCACAAATTCCCAAACCTTTTGTAACAATACAGCTGAATCCGCATCTTTGAAGGCAGGATCTGTATCGGGAAAATGTTTTCCAATATCTCCTGCTGCAATTGCTCCTAGACATGCGTCAGCAATCGTATGTAACAATACATCTGCATCCGAGTGACCGATTAATCCTTTTTCATGAGGAATTGTAATTCCACCGATAATTAACGGTCTACCTTCCGCAAATTCATGTACATCAAAACCTTGTCCAATTCGAAACATTCTTTACATCCTCCTCAATCTAAACTACTTTATGAATTCTATATTATATTGCTATCTCTATAAAGAAAAGCCCGGCAACTGCCGAGCTTTTCTTTACTATAATACCATCACTTCTATTTCTTCTGAACATGAAGGAAACTTTCAGCAATTAGTAAATCCTCTGGAGTCGTCACTTTAATATTATAGTAACTCCCCTCTACTACGCCTACTTTCTTCCCTACACGTTCTACGAGACTTGCGTCATCTGTACCAAGAAAACAACTTTGCTTTGCACTTCTATGAGCTTCTAATAAAAGAGGAACAGAAAATCCTTGCGGTGTTTGAACCGCTTTAAGCTGAGAACGTTCTACCGTTTCGACAACAACACCCTGTTCTACTTTCTTAATGGTATCCTTCACTGGCACCGCACAAATGGAAGCACCATATTTCTCTGCTGCAGTTAATACATCTTGCATCATCTTATTCGTTACGAACGGGCGCGCACCATCGTGTACGAGAACATATTCAACACCACTCACGTACTGAAGCGCATTATACACACTATCTTGTCTTTCGGCCCCGCCTTGAATAAATTGCACCTGCTTTTCAACCGGGTACTTCTGCATTAACTCCTCAAAATAAGGGCGTTCCTCTTCGTTAATTGCCATGATAATACGTTTACATGCTTTATCTTTTTCAAAAGCACGTAATGTATGCACAATGATAGGTACTCCATTTATAAGTAAGAACAACTTGTTTTTGCCAGCACCCATCCGTTTCCCTTGACCCGCTGCTGGAATAATTAACGTATACATATTAATAATCCTCTACTTATAATGCTTTTTCTAATAATTTACGTTTTGCGAAAATCATACGACCAGCCGATGTTTGCAACACACTTGTAACTAGTACATTAAGTTGCGAACCGACATATTCTCTACCGTCTTCTACTACAATCATCGTGCCATCATCTAAATATGCCACACCTTGATTTTGTTCTTTACCATCTTTCACAACATAAACACTTAATTCTTCGCCAGGGAGTACGACTGGTTTAATTGCATTTGCTAAATCGTTAATGTTTAATACTGTTACTCCTTGTAATTCAGAAACTTTGTTTAAGTTGAAATCATTTGTTACAACAGTTCCACCAGTGATTTTAGCTAACTTTACAAGCTTGCTATCCACCTCTTGGATATCCTCAAAATCGCCTTCATAAATTTCCACCGGAATTGGTAGCTCTTTTTGAATACGATTTAAAATGTCTAATCCTCTGCGACCACGATTACGCTTTAAAGCATCAGAAGAATCGGCAATATGCTGAAGCTCTTCTAATACGAATTGTGGAATCACAATTGTTCCTTCTAAAAACTTCGTTTGGCAAATATCCGCAATACGTCCATCAATAATTACGCTTGTATCGAGAATTTTCCAATGAGTTGTAGATTTTTCTACCTCTACCTCTTCGTTCTCGCTATTGTTTTTCTTCTTACCTCCACGCTGGGGTAATGTAAATAATCCTAGCAATTCATTTCTCTTTTTAAATCCTACTTGGAATCCTAAATAACCAAGTAAAAGAGTAAAGAACACTTGTAATACTGTACTAATGACTGGAATCGTGAATTCACGAATTGGTATCAAAATTAAATATGCAACAATAAGACCAGAGATCAACCCTAATGTACCAAATAAAACATCCGCTACCGGTGCCTTTACAAGGGCTTCTTCGATATGTTTAATCAGTTGAACAATATAATCCACAAGCCAAAATGTTGTTAAAAATAAAATAATTGCACCAATAATTGCACGAACGTACGATCCCTCAAGCAAAGGAACAGCACCAACGTCCAATACATTAATAACTTTTGGGATTAGAAAAATCCCTAACGCTCCCCCGATCACTAAAAAGAAGAGCTGTACGATCCTTTTTAACATCCAACCACCTCCTACTCATTATTAACCATTGTTTTGCTAATCAAAACGCCGAATGCAAAAGCGGACGTGTTTTTTTGTAAATAGTTTTATTTACCAATATACCATATCATATAACAAAAATGTTCTAGTGTCGTTATATTATGGAATCAATGTAATATTCTTAATTGTGTCTACTCATATAGAGATGCTCTTGAATTCTTTTTAGGCCCTCTCGTATTTTCTTCGCCCTAACTTCCCCAATTCCTTCCACATCATCCAATTCATTAATAGTTGCACGACAAACACCTTGCAATGTTTTAAATCGATTAATTAAATTTTCAATGATAAGTGGTGGAACACGAGAAATTTTGCTTGCGATTCGGTATCCCCTCGGTGTCACGCTTTCTTCTAAGCTCATTTGCCCTGGATAGCCGAGCAATTTAACTAAATCGCTATCCTCTAAAAGCTGTGTATTTGCAAGATCTTGTAACTTTTTCAAAATTTGATGGTGATCCTGCGTTTTTTCTTGATAATAATCCTTAATTAATAACGCTGCCTCTGCTTCTAAGTCGGCTAGTAATTCTGTAAGTTGTAAACGAATTAACCTTCCTTCCGTTCCTAACTCATGAATGTAGCTCACTATTTCATTTTTAATACGCAGTACCATTTCAACACTATGTAAAACGTGGACTACCTCGGACATTGTAACGACCTCTTCAAATTCTAGAATGCCCAAATTCGTAATCCCATCATTCCATACAGCTTTATATTTTTCTAACGTTTGAATAGCTTGGTTTGCCTTTGTTAAAATTACACCTATATCTTTTAGTGTATAACGTAAGTTCCCTTGATATAGTGTAATTACGTTACGTCTTTGTGAAATAGCCACAACAAGGCTAGCCGTCTGCTTTGCTACACGCTCTGCCGTTCGGTGACGCATACCTGTTTCAATAGAATCAATGGATGGATCTGGAACTAATTGTGCATTTGCAATTAAAATTTTGCTCCCAGTTTCATTTAAAATAAGTGCCCCATCCATTTTTGCTAATTCATATAAACTAGCCGGTGAGAATGCACAATTAATGTGAAATCCTCCATCAACAATACTTTTAATCTGCTCATTATACCCAAGAACAATTAGCCCTCCAGTTTGCGCACGAAGTACGTTATCTATCCCTTCGCGTAGTGGTGTTCCTGGGGCAACAAGCTGTAGAATATTAATCATACTTTTGACACGTTGCTTGTTTTCCTCCATAGCCTAGCCTCCTAATGTCAAACGAAGCGCTTCTCCTAAATTAGAAACACCTACTACCTCAATCCCATCTGGAATTGTCCATCCTCCCAAATTTTTTCTAGGAATAATAGCACGTTGAAATCCTAATTTCGCTGCTTCTTGTACACGTTGTTCAATTCTTGATACTCTTCTTATTTCTCCAGTTAGGCCTACTTCTCCTATTACCGCATCGGCTGGTGCAGTAGCTTTATCTCTGAAGCTTGAAGCAATACTTAAGGCGACAGCTAAATCGATTGCTGGTTCATCTAATTTCAAGCCACCCGCAACTTTTAAATATGCGTCTTGATTTTGCAACAATAAACCTGTTCTTTTTTCTAGCACTGCCATAATAAGTGAAACGCGGTTATGATCAATTCCCGTCGCCATTCTTCGAGGATTTCCAAAACTAGTAGGGGAGATTAATGCTTGTATTTCTACTAAAACCGGTCTTGTTCCTTCCATTGAAGCAACCACTGTGGATCCTGCAACTCCAACTGGACGTTCCTCAAGGAAAATTTCAGAAGGATTTAGTACTTCTGCAAGACCTAGTTCCTTCATTTCAAAGATACCCATTTCATTTGTGGAACCAAAACGGTTCTTCACAGCTCGCAAAATACGATATGTATGGTGACGATCTCCTTCAAAGTAAAGAACTGCATCAACCATATGTTCTAGCATACGTGGTCCTGCAATTGCACCTTCTTTTGTCACATGTCCGACGATAAAAATAGGAATCCCTTTCGTCTTTGCAAGTTTCATTAATTCCGCTGTACATTCACGTACTTGCGTTACACTCCCTGGGGCTGACGTCACTTCAGGTAAATGTATCGTCTGAATGGAGTCAATAACAACAAAAGCTGGATTCATCTCTTCAATGTGCGCTGCAATTCTCTGTAAATCAGTCTCTGCTACAACAAATAGATTACTACCCTTTACATGCAAACGATCTGCACGAAGTTTGATCTGCTTTGCTGACTCCTCACCTGATATGTATAGTACATCATATGAAGAATCTGCTAATTGCGATGAAATTTGTAATAACAATGTTGATTTCCCAATCCCAGGGTCTCCACCAATAAGTACTAAAGATCCATCTACAATCCCGCCACCAAGTACACGGTTAAACTCTTGAAATTTCGTTTCAATACGCGCCTCAGACTTTGTTTCTACCTCTGTTAAGCGTCTTGGTTTTGTTACTTCTGATTGAATTGCATTGGCATAATTAAGGCGTCTTGATGATACAACTGGTTCCATCTCTTCAACAAGCGTATTCCATTGACCACATCCAGGACATTTCCCCATATATTTTGGCGACTGATAACCACATTCTTGACATGTAAATTTTGTTTTCTTTTTAGCCATATCTTTTATAGTTCACTTCACTTTCATCTACAAACGTTTATCCTTCTCGTACAAGAAAGAGGGCTATCGCGTAGCCCTCTTTGTTTGTCTATACTTATTTTACCTTTTCCGCACTATGAATGACAAATGATTCTCCTTCTATATCAAAGATAACTTTTTGTCCTTTCTCAATAGCACCTTTTAACAGTTCTTCTGATAGTCTATCTTCTACATGTTTTTGAATTGCTCTACGAAGCGGACGAGCACCGTACTCTCGATCAAATCCTTTATCAGCAATTGCTGAAATTGCTCCTTCTGTTAAGTGCAATTCAATCTCTTGTTCTTTTAAGCGTTTCACTAACTGATTCACCATAAGAGTTACAATTTCTTGAATATGTTTTTTCTCAAGCATATGGAACACGATAATTTCATCAATACGGTTTAAGAATTCTGGACGAAATGCTTTTTTCAATTCATCCATTACTTTACCTTTCATATCTGAATAATCGCGGCTCTCATCTTGTACGTTAAATCCAAGATGTTTATTACGTTTTAATGCGTCTGCACCAACATTAGACGTCATAATAACAATTGTATTACGGAAATCAACTGTACGTCCTTTAGAATCTGTTAAACGGCCATCTTCTAATACTTGTAGTAAAATATTAAACACATCAGGATGAGCTTTCTCTACTTCATCTAATAAGACAACTGAATATGGCTTACGACGAACTTTCTCTGTTAATTGTCCACCTTCTTCATATCCAACATATCCTGGAGGAGATCCAACTAAACGAGAAGTAGAATGCTTTTCCATGTACTCAGACATATCGATGCGGATCATTGCATCCTCATCACCGAACATAGATTCTGCTAATGCCCTTGCTAGTTCTGTTTTACCTACACCAGTAGGTCCTAGGAAAATAAATGAGCCAATTGGACGTTTCGGATCTTTTAATCCCGCTCTCGCACGACGAACAGCTTTTGCCACAGCTACAACTGCTTCATCCTGCCCAATTAAACGATCATGTAAAATTGATTCCAAGTTTAATAATTTATCTGTCTCTGTTTGTGCAAGTTTAGAAACTGGAATACGTGTCCATGTGGAAACGACATTTGCAATATCTTCTACTGTTACTTCTGAGTTTTCTTGTCCTTGTTTCTCTTTCCACTGACGCTTTGTATCTTCTAACTTTTCACGTAAACGTTGTTCCATATCACGTAAGGAAGCAGCTTTTTCAAATTCTTGGCTTTGTACAGCTGCATCTTTTTCTTTTCTAATTTCCTCAAGCTTCACTTCAAGCTCTTTTAAGTTTGGCGGTGTTGTATAAGAACGTAAGCGCACTTTTGATGCAGCCTCATCAATTAAATCGATTGCTTTATCAGGTAAAAAACGGTCTGTAATGTAACGATCTGAAAGTTTTACAGCCGCATCGATTGCATCATCTGTAATAGATACGCGGTGATGCGCCTCATAACGGTCACGTAAACCTTTTAAAATTTGAACTGATTCTTCTAAGTTTGGTTCATCAACATGAATTGGTTGGAAACGTCTTTCTAATGCCGCATCCTTTTCAATATATTTACGATATTCGTCTAAAGTTGTTGCACCAATACATTGTAATTCACCACGTGCTAAAGATGGTTTTAAAATATTCGATGCATCAATTGCACCTTCCGCCCCTCCTGCACCAATTAACGTATGAAGCTCATCAATAAATAGAATGATGTTACCAGCTTGGCGAATCTCATCCATCACTTTCTTTAAACGATCCTCAAATTCACCACGATATTTTGTTCCAGCAACAACTGTACCCATATCTAATGTCATAACACGCTTATCTCTTAAAGTTTCAGGAACTTCATTATTTACAATTTGCTGTGCTAATCCTTCCGCAATTGCTGTCTTACCTACACCAGGTTCTCCAATTAATACTGGATTGTTTTTTGTTCTACGGCTTAACACTTCAATTACACGTTGAATTTCTTTACTACGTCCAATAACAGGATCTAAACGATTTTCACGTGCAACAACTGTTAAATCACGTGCTAGACTGTCAAGTGTAGGTGTATTCGCATTTGTTGATGAACCACCCTGGTGACCTGAACTAGCTTCATTACTTCCAAGGAGTTGTAACACTTGTTGTCTTGCTTTATTTAGGCTTACACCTAAATTATTTAAAACGCGTGCTGCTACACCTTCACCTTCACGGATTAAACCAAGTAAAATATGCTCTGTTCCAACGTAGGAATGGCCTAGCTTACGAGCTTCGTCCATAGACAACTCAATAACTTTTTTAGCACGAGGTGTGTAATGTACTGTTTGAGAAGCTTCCGTTCCACGTCCAATTAATGCTTCTACCTCTTTTTGAACTTTCTCTGGACTTAATCCAAGAGCAATTAACGCTTTTGCTGCAATTCCTTCACCTTCGCGTACAAGCCCAAGTAAAATATGTTCTGTTCCAATATTATTATGCCCAATGCGAATTGCTTCCTCTTGAGATAAAGCTAATACTTTCTGTGCTCGTTCTGTAAATCTTCCAAACATCATAGAAATCGCCTCCTACTTGCGCTTAATTTTGTTCAATTCGTAATCGCTCACGGATTAAGGTTGCTCTTCGATAATCTCTTTCTTCTGGTCCTAAAGGTCCTCCTGCATATTGTTGCAAAATGCCTGGCTGAGTAAGAACCATTAACTCAGTTAAAATATTTCTCGATATACCTTGTATATATCCTAAGTCAATACCAAGCCGTACATCTGATAAGCAAGTGGCTGCTTCTGCAGATTGAATTAAACGACTGTTAGCTAGTATTCCGTAAGAACGATATACTTTATCTTCAAGCTCAATGCTTGAATTTTGTACAATTAATTCTCTAGCCGTTTTTTCTTGATGGATGATTTGTTGAATGACACTCTTTAAATCTGCAATAATATCTTCTTCTGATTTCCCTAGTGTCATTTGATTTGACACTTGAAATATATTACCTAACGCTTCGCTACCTTCACCGTATATTCCTCTTACTACTAACCCTAATTTTTGAATTACTTGTATAATACGGTTAATTCTTTTCGTTAAAACCAGTCCCGGCAAATGAATCATTACCGAAGCCCTTAATCCTGTACCGACGTTAGTGGGGCAACTCGTAATATATCCAAGCGATTCATCAAAAGCATATTCAACCTGCTCCTCGATCCAATTATCTATTTGATTGGCACTTTGAAGCGCCTCTGATAACTGTAAACCTGAAAATAGGCACTGAATCCTAACATGATCCTCTTCATTAAGCATGATACTTATATGTTCACTTTCTGATAGTAGGCATGCTCCGTATTCTGTTCCTGCAAGATTTGGACTAATTAAATGCTTCTCAACTAAAACTCTCCTTTGAAGAGGATTTAATTCATTCATTTTTAATAGTTCAAACTCCCCAAAAGGTTCTACAGGTTTTTTTATAAACTTCTTCTTAAATAACTCATGAATCTGCTTAGCTTCTTCCTCGTTTTGCATAGTAGAGAATTGATATTTTTTAAAATTACGAGCCAAACGAATTCGACTACTTAAAACAATATCAGAATCAGGGCCATCTCCCTTCATCCATGGACTAATCGCTTCATTCATGATTCTGTCCAGTGACATAGAACTATTCCCCCTCTCTATGCTCACTAAGCTGATTTACAAGACCTCGAATTTTATCTCGTACTTCAGCCGCTTTCTCAAATTCCTCTTTCTGTACATATTGTTTCAGATTGAGTTTTAGTTCATCTAATTCTTTCTTTAAGTAGATATTTCCTTCTATACGTTCAGGAATTTTTCCACAATGATCCGTATGCCCACCGTGAAGACGTTTTAACAATGGTTTTAAGTGCCCCTTAAATGTATCGTAACAAGAAGCACATCCAAAGCGTCCCACTTTTGTAAATTGTTCATATGTCATCTTACAATTCGGACATCTTGATATATTTGTATTTGAAAATGCATCTTGCCCTTCTTCAAACATTGCCGGTTCACTATGCAATAATCCGGCTAATAGGTCATGGAATGAAAAATTAGACTGCGGTGATTGAAAGAAAGACGTATAGCCACTTTGTTCTGCACATTGCTCGCAAAGATGAACTTCCGCCTTTTTTCCGTTGATTACTTTTGTATAATGTAAAGTTGCTGGTCTTATATTACAGTTTTGACAAGTCATCGCTATCCCCCACCTTTACAACAGGAACGATCTATCTCATGATACTTTTCATACATTACTAGATTGTTCTCTTTCCTTAATCCATTTAGTAAAAGCACATGTCATCTTTCAAAATCCCTACAATATTAAACTGCATTATCTTAGCTATCATTCTTAACAAAAGTTATATTTATTTATATTTCAGTGTTCTTAACATTGCGCATAATATTCGAGCCCTAAGTTCATCTCGAGAAGGAACATCCATTAATAATACAGAACGATCTAGTACGCTTAACATAAGTTTAGCTTCACGATTTGTTATAATACCCTCTTCTATTAAACGTATAATCATGCTTTCTGCATTTCCTTGTGCAACGCTATGATCAATCATATGAAGCATTTGATCAATAATGTCTATATCATCATGCAGTTTGACTTTTATAATGCGAATGTAACCTCCTCCACCTCGTTTACTTTCTACTACGAATCCTCTTTCTAACGTAAAACGGGTATTGATTACATAGTTGATTTGAGACGGCACACAATCGAATCGATCAGCGACCTCATTCCTCTTGATTTCAATCGCATTATTATTGCTTAAGTCAATAACTTGCTTTAGATATTTCTCAATGATATCAGATATATTTCTCATTTATCCGCCACCTTTATTGACTTTGACTATCTTTGACTTTAATTATATACGTATTAAAAAAATTTGCAACTCTTTTGCTTATTCACTATCCTAGCCACATTTCCCTGTCTTTAATCAAAAGGACGATTCTTTAAGTAAAGATTTTTTAAATTACTATGAATTGTAAAAAGAAACACGAAAAAACACAAGTCAAAAGACTTGTGTTTTTATTTTGCTTGGCGACGTCCTACTCTCACAGGGACAAGGTCCCAACTACCATCGGCGCTAGAGAGCTTAACTTCCGTGTTCGGTATGGGAACGGGTGTGACCTCTCTGCCATCATCACCAAACTGATGAAGGTATATTCCTTCAAAACTAGATAACATTAGCTTCATATTATATGGTTAAGTCCTCGATCTATTAGTATTCGTCAGCTCCACATGTCACCATGCTTCCACCTCGAACCTATCAACCTGATCATCTTTCAGGGATCTTACTAGCTTACGCTATGGGAAATCTCATCTTGAGGGGGGCTTCATGCTTAGATGCTTTCAGCACTTATCCCTTCCGCACATAGCTACCCAGCTATGCCCTTGGCAGAACAACTGGTACACCAGCGGTGCGTCCATCCCGGTCCTCTCGTACTAAGGACAGCTCCTCTCAAATTTCCTGCGCCCACGACGGATAGGGACCGAACTGTCTCACGACGTTCTGAACCCAGCTCGCGTACCGCTTTAATGGGCGAACAGCCCAACCCTTGGGACCGACTACAGCCCCAGGATGCGATGAGCCGACATCGAGGTGCCAAACCTCCCCGTCGATGTGGACTCTTGGGGGAGATAAGCCTGTTATCCCCGGGGTAGCTTTTATCCGTTGAGCGATGGCCCTTCCATGCGGAACCACCGGATCACTAAGCCCGACTTTCGTCCCTGCTCGACTTGTAGGTCTCGCAGTCAAGCTCCCTTATGCCTTTGCACTCTACGAATGATTTCCAACCATTCTGAGGGAACCTTTGGGCGCCTCCGTTACACTTTAGGAGGCGACCGCCCCAGTCAAACTGCCCACCTGACACTGTCTCCCGGGTCGATAAGACCCGTAGGTTAGAATTTCAATACAGTCAGGGCGGTATCCCACCAGCGCCTCCACCGAAGCTAGCGCTCCGGTTTCAATGGCTCCCGCCTATCCTGTACAAACTGTACCAAAATTCAATATCAGGCTACAGTAAAGCTCCACGGGGTCTTTCCGTCCTGTCGCGGGTAACCTGCATCTTCACAGGTACTATAATTTCACCGAGTCTCTGGTTGAGACAGTGCCCAAATCGTTACACCTTTCGTGCGGGTCGGAACTTACCCGACAAGGAATTTCGCTACCTTAGGACCGTTATAGTTACGGCCGCCGTTTACTGGGGCTTCAGTTCAGAGCTTCGCTTACGCTAACCCCTCTCCTTAACCTTCCAGCACCGGGCAGGTGTCAGCCCCTATACTTCGCCTTACGGCTTCGCAGAGACCTGTGTTTTTGCTAAACAGTCGCTTGGGCCTATTCACTGCGGCTTTCCGTTAAGAAAGCACCCCTTCTCCCGAAGTTACGGGGTCATTTTGCCGAGTTCCTTAACCAGAGTTCTCTCGCACACCTTAGGATTCTCTCCTCGCCTACCTGTGTCGGTTTGCGGTACAGGCACCTTTTATCTCGCTAGAAGCTTTTCTTGGCAGCGGGGAATCAAAGACTTCGCTCCATAAGGAGCTTCCCCATCACAGCTCAGCCTTCACGATAAGCGGATTTGCCTACTTATCAGCCTAACTGCTTGGACGTGCACAACCAATCGCACGCTTCTTCTATCCTTCTGCGTCCCTCCATTGCTCAAACGATAAAGAGGTGGTACAGGAATATCAACCTGTTGTCCATCGCCTACGCCTGTCGGCCTCGGCTTAGGTCCTGACTAACCCTGAGCGGACGAGCCTTCCTCAGGAAACCTTAGGCATTCGGTGGACGGGATTCTCACCCGTCTTTCGCTACTCATACCGGCATTCTCACTTCTAAGCGCTCCACCAGTCCTTCCGGTCTGACTTCACTGCACTTAGAACGCTCCCCTACCACTGATACCATTGGTATCAATTCGCAGCTTCGGTGGTGTATTTAGCCCCGGTACATTTTCGGCGCAGAGTCACTCGACTAGTGAGCTATTACGCACTCTTTAAATGGTGGCTGCTTCTGAGCCAACATCCTAGTTGTCTAAGCAACTCCACATCCTTTTCCACTTAATACACACTTTGGGACCTTAGCTGGCGATCTGGGCTGTTTCCCTCTTGACTACGGATCTTATCACTCGCAGTCTGACTCCTAAGGATAAGTCATTGGCATTCGGAGTTTGACTGAATTCGGTAATCCGATGAGGACCCCTAGTTCAATCAGTGCTCTACCTCCAAGACTCTTACACTTAAGGCTAGCCCTAAAGCTATTTCGGGGAGAACCAGCTATCTCCAGGTTCGATTGGAATTTCTCCGCTACCCACACCTCATCCCCGCACTTTTCAACGTGCGTGGGTTCGGGCCTCCATTCAGTGTTACCTGAACTTCACCCTGGACATGGGTAGATCACCTGGTTTCGGGTCTACGACCACGTACTAAACGCCCTATTCAGACTCGCTTTCGCTGCGGCTCCGCCTCTTCAGCTTAACCTCGCACGGGATCGTAACTCGCCGGTTCATTCTACAAAAGGCACGCCATCACCCATTAACGGGCTCTGACTATTTGTAGGCACACGGTTTCAGGATCTCTTTCACTCCCCTTCCGGGGTGCTTTTCACCTTTCCCTCACGGTACTGGTTCACTATCGATCACTAGGGAGTATTTAGCCTTGGGAGATGGTCCTCCCAGATTCCGACGGAATTTCACGTGTTCCGCCGTACTCAGGATACATTCAAGAGAGAACGAAGTTT
>NZ_JBBOXC010000001.1:85000-87500 GCF_038007365.1 Bacillus sp. FSL R9-9492 | reverse complement strand
CATACTGAAAATTGGAGCGGAAGACGGGATTCGAACCCGCGACCCCAACCTTGGCAAGGTTGTATTCTACCACTGAACTACTTCCGCAAGACATGTTTGAGTTATTTTATTAAAAGTGCGGGTGAAGGGAGTCGAACCCCCACGCCAAAGGCGCTAGATCCTAAGTCTAGTGCGTCTGCCAATTCCGCCACACCCGCATATTTCATTAAAATGGTGAGCCATGAAGGATTCGAACCTTCGACCCTCTGATTAAAAGTCAGATGCTCTACCAACTGAGCTAATGGCTCTTGCAATAAAAAACTGGTGCCGACTAGAGGACTTGAACCCCCAACCTACTGATTACAAGTCAGTTGCTCTACCAATTGAGCTAAGTCGGCTAAATGGTGGAGGATGACGGGATCGAACCGCCGACCCCCTGCTTGTAAGGCAGGTGCTCTCCCAGCTGAGCTAATCCTCCGAATTGCCTGGCAACGTCCTACTCTCACAGGGACAAGGTCCCAACTACCATCGGCGCTAGAGAGCTTAACTTCCGTGTTCGGTATGGGAACGGGTGTGGCCTCTCTGCCATCATTACCAGACTGTATTCATTTAAGACAAGAATCATTATAACTTATTTACTTTTGAAAGTCAATAAGTTTTTTATATTCTTTCAAAACTAGATAACAGTGCTTCATATTATATGGTTAAGTCCTCGATCTATTAGTATTCGTCAGCTCCACATGTCACCATGCTTCCACCTCGAACCTATCAACCTGATCATCTTTCAGGGATCTTACTAGCTTACGCTATGGGAAATCTCATCTTGAGGGGGGCTTCATGCTTAGATGCTTTCAGCACTTATCCCTTCCGCACATAGCTACCCAGCTATGCCCTTGGCAGAACAACTGGTACACCAGCGGTGCGTCCATCCCGGTCCTCTCGTACTAAGGACAGCTCCTCTCAAATTTCCTGCGCCCACGACGGATAGGGACCGAACTGTCTCACGACGTTCTGAACCCAGCTCGCGTACCGCTTTAATGGGCGAACAGCCCAACCCTTGGGACCGACTACAGCCCCAGGATGCGATGAGCCGACATCGAGGTGCCAAACCTCCCCGTCGATGTGGACTCTTGGGGGAGATAAGCCTGTTATCCCCGGGGTAGCTTTTATCCGTTGAGCGATGGCCCTTCCATGCGGAACCACCGGATCACTAAGCCCGACTTTCGTCCCTGCTCGACTTGTAGGTCTCGCAGTCAAGCTCCCTTATGCCTTTGCACTCTACGAATGATTTCCAACCATTCTGAGGGAACCTTTGGGCGCCTCCGTTACACTTTAGGAGGCGACCGCCCCAGTCAAACTGCCCACCTGACACTGTCTCCCGGGTCGATAAGACCCGTAGGTTAGAATTTCAATACAGTCAGGGCGGTATCCCACCAGCGCCTCCACCGAAGCTAGCGCTCCGGTTTCAATGGCTCCCGCCTATCCTGTACAAACTGTACCAAAATTCAATATCAGGCTACAGTAAAGCTCCACGGGGTCTTTCCGTCCTGTCGCGGGTAACCTGCATCTTCACAGGTACTATAATTTCACCGAGTCTCTGGTTGAGACAGTGCCCAAATCGTTACACCTTTCGTGCGGGTCGGAACTTACCCGACAAGGAATTTCGCTACCTTAGGACCGTTATAGTTACGGCCGCCGTTTACTGGGGCTTCAGTTCAGAGCTTCGCTTACGCTAACCCCTCTCCTTAACCTTCCAGCACCGGGCAGGTGTCAGCCCCTATACTTCGCCTTACGGCTTCGCAGAGACCTGTGTTTTTGCTAAACAGTCGCTTGGGCCTATTCACTGCGGCTTTCCGTTAAGAAAGCACCCCTTCTCCCGAAGTTACGGGGTCATTTTGCCGAGTTCCTTAACCAGAGTTCTCTCGCACACCTTAGGATTCTCTCCTCGCCTACCTGTGTCGGTTTGCGGTACAGGCACCTTTTATCTCGCTAGAAGCTTTTCTTGGCAGCGGGGAATCAAAGACTTCGCTCCATAAGGAGCTTCCCCATCACAGCTCAGCCTTCACGATAAGCGGATTTGCCTACTTATCAGCCTAACTGCTTGGACGTGCACAACCAATCGCACGCTTCTTCTATCCTTCTGCGTCCCTCCATTGCTCAAACGATAAAGAGGTGGTACAGGAATATCAACCTGTTGTCCATCGCCTACGCCTGTCGGCCTCGGCTTAGGTCCTGACTAACCCTGAGCGGACGAGCCTTCCTCAGGAAACCTTAGGCATTCGGTGGACGGGATTCTCACCCGTCTTTCGCTACTCATACCGGCATTCTCACTTCTAAGCGCTCCACCAGTCCTTCCGGTCTGACTTCACTGCACTTAGAACGCTCCCCTACCACTGATACCATTGGTATCAATTCGCAGCTTCGGTGGTGTATTTAGCCCCGGTACATTTTCGGCGCAGAGTCACTCGACTAGTGAGCTATTACGCACTCTTTAAATGGTGGCTGCTTCTGAGCCAACATC
>NZ_JBBOXC010000001.1:32500-80000 GCF_038007365.1 Bacillus sp. FSL R9-9492 | reverse complement strand
CAAGCTGCATGCTTTCTCATCTCTCTTACGGCAACATTTTCGTTCTTTAAATCGATAAGGCGATCTAGATGCAACATACATACATCAATTTTCTCACGCACTGTTGGTTCCGGCATTAATTCACCTGTCTCTAAATACTTTACCGTACGATAAATCATCCATGGATCCCCAAGGGCAGCACGGCCAATCATAACACCATCTACACCAATCTCATCAAGCATACGCTTTGCATCTTGTGGTGTTTCGACATCACCATTTCCGATAACTGGAATATTCACAGCTTGCTTTACTTGTTTAATAATATCCCAATCTGCTTTACCTTCATACATTTGCACTCGTGTACGCCCATGAACCGCTACCGCTTGTCCACCAGCACGCTCAACAGCTCTGGCGTTTTCTATTGCGAAAATATGATCTTCATCCCAACCAATACGCATTTTAACTGTAACTGGCTTTTCAACAGCGTCTACAACTGCCGCTACCATCTCATATATTTTATTTGGATCTAAAAGCCACTTTGCTCCCGCATCACACTTAATGATTTTCGGTACTGGGCAACCCATATTAATATCAATAATGTCTGCTGTCGTATATTTATCTACGTATTTCGCAGCATCCACAAGAGTTTCTTTCTCTCCACCAAAAATTTGTAAACTTAATGGCTTTTCTCTCTCATCGATATATAACATATCTAATGTTCTTTTGTTATTAAGTAATATTGCCTTATCACTTACCATTTCAGCACAAACTAAACCTGCACCAAATTCTTTTACTGTCAAACGGAATGCAGAGTTACACACTCCCGCCATCGGTGCTAGTACAACTGGATTTTTCATCTCAATATTTGCAATCTTTAACAACCGACTTACTCCTTCCTTTACGGTCACTTCGGCATCAATTCGTCTATTGAAACGTTTAATGTTTTAGCAACTTCTACTACAAAATCTTGGGAAGGTGATCTATTGCCCCTCTCAACTTCACCTAAAACCGATACAGATACCCCTAATTCTTTCGCAAAACCTTCTTGCGTATAGCCTTTTAGCTTTCGAAAAGCACGAATGCGTCTTCCCCATTTTTCTGCTTCCATACCGTTACTCCCTCTCGCCTTTTCATTTCTTCTACTTGTGAACGTGAAATGTTTTGTTTTATATCTTGATTAATCTCTAACAACGGAACGATAACAAAAGCTCTTTCGAACATCCGCGGATGCGGAACAATAAGATTCTCTGCTTCAATATTTTCTTGATTATATAGTAAAATGTCAAGGTCGATGGTCCTCGGACCCCATCTAATTTCCCTTTTTCTTCCTAGGTCATTCTCTACCTTTTGTGTTACTTTCAATAATTCTTGCGGTGATAAATTGGTAGAAATTTTTATAACTAAATTTAAAAAGCAATTTTGGTCAGTATAGCCTACCGGATCAGTTTCATATACAGACGAAACATCATCAACTTGGATATGCTGGTTTTTATTTAAAAACTGAATTGCTTCAGTTAAATAAATATAACGCTCCCCAATATTGGAACCTAATGCAATGTACGCTATATTATTCATGGACGTTCTCTCGTAATTTCTACCGCTACAGCACGATAATGCCCCGGTATCGGTGGATCCGGTTTAATTACCTTAATTGTACACTGCGAAATACTCTCATATTGTTTCAATATATCTGTAGCGATATTTTCAGCGATACTCTCTACAAGCTTATACGTTCTATCTTCAACAACTTTTCTACATAGTTCGAAAAGCTCCCCGTAATTGACAGAATGCTCTAAGTCGTCACTTTCTCCTGCACGTTTTAAATCCAACTCCACCGTTAAATCCACTTTAAATCTCTGACCCAATTTATTTTCTTCTGGGAATACACCATGATAACCGTAAAACTCCATATCATGGATATAAATTTTATCCAATTACTTTACCCCCTTACCAATCATCGCGTCCATCATCTTAGCCATACGCGCCATTTCTTTCACATCATGAACACGTATAAACTCACAGCCCTTTTCAATACCAAGACAAACGGTAGCGCCCGTTCCTTCAAGACGTTCCTCCACTGGTAAATCTAATACATGGCCAATAAAGGACTTTCTTGAAGTACCTAAGAGAACTGGGTATCCCAGTACATTCAACTGTTCTAAATTACGCATCGCTTCTAAATTTTGTTCAGGCGTTTTCGCAAAACCGATACCTGGATCTAAAATAATATTCTCATCTCGCACACCAGCATCTTTAGCAATTTTAATACTTTCATACAAATCAGCAATCATATCAGCCATTAAGTTGCGGTAGTTCATATTATCTCGGTTATGCATTAAGATAATGGGCACATCATAATAGGCTGCAACTTCAGCAATCTCTGGTTCCGCCTTCGCTCCCCAAATATCATTAATAATATGAGCACCAGCTTCAATCGCTCGTTTCGCAACTTCGGCTTTATACGTATCAATAGAAATAGGTAGCTTTACTTCTTTTGACACTGCCTGAATCATTGGAACAACTCGTTTTATTTCTTCTTCTACTGAAACTTTAGCGAAACCCGGGCGGGTAGATTCGCCGCCAATATCAATAATATGAGCACCTTCATTTTTCATTTCTTTCGCATGTCGCACCGCAGCATCTACTTCGTTGTAACTCCCACCATCAGAAAATGAATCTGGCGTTACATTTAAAATCCCCATAATTAATGTCTTTTCATTTAAATTCAATGTATATTCGCCGCAGCGCAAATCATAATCCCACTTCAAACTACACATCTCCTCTTCGCAATTCATTTCTGCTCCACAATTTTTCTCTCTGCACTCCATAAACATCCATAAGTCTTTTTGTAACCACTCCCACTTTACCCGGGAAATCTTTCTCCTCTATACGATAAAGGGGGACAATCTCTTGAATAGAGTTCGTTACGAACACTTCATCTGCTAAAAGCAATGCATCTTTTGTAAAGAAACCTTCCTTTACTTCTATACCTAACTCTTCAGCAGCCTTTATAATAAACGCACGAGTGATTCCGTTTAAAATCCCTGTTTCTAATGAAGGAGTATATAAAATATCTCCTTTAACAAAAAAGAGATTCGAAACAATACCCTCTGCAACATAACCTGTTTCGGTAAGAAAAATACCTTCCTTATTCACAACATTTCCAATTTCGCGTTTCCCTAAAATATTATTTAAATAATGATGGGACTTCAAGCGAAATGCACCCTCTGGTGTATTTCTCACTTGCTTTAAAATAACTCCTTCTTTTTCCACTACATTCCCTGGAGCTGCTAAAGGTTTTATAAAAACAATAACAGACGGTTCTTCATATGCTTCCGTTTGTAATCCTATTTCATCTATACCCGCCGATACATTTAAGCGTACATATGCATGCTTTAACCCATTCTTAACGAGTAGATTCTTTAAAATAAGCATCACTTCATCTTTTGTCATTGTCCATTTGATTTGCAATATATCGAGCGCATCCATTAAGCGTTCATAATGATCATCCAATAAAAAGGGATGACCATTATAAATACGAAATGTCTCAAAAACCCCAAGCCCATATAGGTAACCGTGGTCATACGGAGAAATTTTCGCTTCACTTGCTTCTACATACGCGCCATTTAAGTAAATTAACACGATGTCACACTTGGGCTATATTTGCGAATGAAATTCTGTAGCAACTCTTTCCCGTGAGAAGTCATAATAGATTCCGGATGAAATTGTACCCCTTCAATCGGCAACGTTTTATGACGAAGCGCCATAATTTCACCTTCTTCAGTCCAAGATGTTATCTCTAAACAATTCGGTAACGTCTCTTTTTTAACGATAAGAGAGTGATAACGTGTCGCGGTAAATGGATTTGGAATATCAGAAAAAATCGTCTGCCCATCATGATGCATTAAAGATGTTTTTCCATGCATCAAACGCTCTGCCCTAACAACGTCCCCTCCAAATACTTGCGCAATTGATTGATGTCCAAGACAGACCCCAAAAATCGGGAGTTTACCTGCAAAATATTTAATAACATCCATACTGATTCCTGCCTCATTAGGACTACATGGACCTGGCGAAATCATTAAAAAATCAGGTTTCATATTCTCAATATCTGAAATAGTCACTTCATCATTACGCTTAACAACAAGCTCTTGTCCAAGTTCTCCAAGAAACTGCACTAAATTAAATGTAAAAGAATCATAATTATCAATCATTAATATCATTTCTCTCACCTAACCGTTTCTTCGCTACTTTCTTTTGCACGCCATAAAGCGATTGCTTTTTTTAACGACTCTTTATATTCATTTTTTGGATTTGAATCAATTACAATACCCGCTCCAGCTTGCACATGCGCTTGCCCTTCTTTAGCAAGTAGTGTTCGGATTACAATATTCAACTCCGTATCTCCAGAATAACCGATCCAACCAATTGAACCCGTATAAATCCCTCGGCGAACAGGTTCTAATTCTTCAATAATTTCCATCGTACGTATTTTCGGGGCACCGGTAATTGTCCCACCAGGAAATACAGCCTTCACCAAATCGAAAGCATCTTTATCTGCTTCCACCTCACCACGCACATTAGAAACAATATGCATAACGTGTGAGTATTTTTCAATTACCATAAATTCATCTACTTCAACAGTGCCATATTTACAAACCCGGCCCAAGTCATTTCGTTCTAAATCCACAAGCATTACATGCTCTGCTCTTTCCTTTTCGTTTTCAATTAATTCTTTCGCTAATTCCTCATCCTCTTGCTCACTTGCTCCTCGAGAGCGCGTACCGGCAATCGGCCTTGTACTCACTTCCTGTCCTTGCTTTTTAATTAGCAATTCAGGCGAAGCACTAACAATTTGAAAATCTCCAAACTCCAAGTAACCCATATATGGAGATGGATTAATTTCACGAAGACTTGTATATATTTCTAGTGGATGTGTTTGTAATGTTCTTTCTTGTCTTGTCGACAAGTTTACTTGAAACACATCACCCGCTCCAATATATTCTTGAATACGTTCAACGGCCTTCATAAAGCCCTCTTCCGTAAAAGCGACTGCTTCATTTTTCTTTTCAGGAGATTCAAACGGTATAGTCACTTCGGGGACTTCTTTCATCCAAAGACCCTTCCATTCATTTAATCGTTCTTCTGCCTCTTCACGCTTATCTACATAATGCGTAATAATCCATAATACTCTCTCCTGTTGATCATACACAAACACGTCATCAAATAACAAAAAGAATATGTCAGGTATATTAATATCATCCTTCGCAAGAGAAGAAAGTTTTTCAATATAACGGATACAATCATAACTAAAGTATCCAATTGCCCCACCTTGAAAAGGTGGGTACTCCGGATTATAATCCGTTTTCCATTTCTCCATGTACACTTGCATTAAATCTAATGGATTCCCTCGTTCTATTGTTTCCTTACCACTTTCACTTATATGTAACGTCTCATTCTTACCCTGAATTACCGCTACTGGATCCAGCCCAACAATGTTATAACGACCACCACGTCCACTTTCTAACAAAATATGTTGCGGCTTATCCTGAGAAAGAAATTTATATTGCTTAAAGAAATCTAACTGATATGGAATAGAAAGCGCTAAAGATTTTCTTCGTTGCATATCAACACCCCGTCTTCTGTTATCCCACCCTCTTAAGCTAATCAACTCAAACTACATAAAATTATTTATATAGAGAATGATTATACTTGAGGGCTAGTGAAAATAAATTAATTATACTACTTCTTATTTTACATGAAGTTTTCTAGTCATTCACTCTTTTCCTTTTTCCAATCAAAAAAGAAAAAGCATCCTTTTTTAAGGATGCTTTTCAAATCACATTCAATTATGACTCAAATTGATAAAGTGGTGTACTTAAATAACGTTCACCGTTACTTGGGATAATAACAAGTACCTTTTTCCCTTTACCTAATTTCTTCGCAACTTCTGTCGCTGCATAAACGACTGCTCCCGAAGAGATACCAACTAAAATACCTTCTTCTCTAGCCACTCTTCTTGCATATTCGAACGCTTGCTCCGTTTTCACTTGAATAATTTCATCATATACCTCTACATCCAGTGTCTCCGGAACAAACCCCGCCCCAATTCCTTGGATCTTATGTGGTCCTGGCTTCCCACCAGATAATACTGGTGAATCCGCAGGTTCTACCGCATAAATTTTAATATCTTTATAAGCTTCTTTCAGCACTTCACCGGCACCTGTAATTGTTCCACCTGTACCAATACCTGCGATAAACGCATCTAGTTGATCCCCCATCTGTTCAACAATTTCTGGACCTGTTGTTATACGATGGATTTCTGGATTCGCTTGGTTTTGAAACTGTTGTGGTATAAAGTACCCATGTTCTCCCGCTAATTCAGTTGCCTTTCGAATTGCTCCGCCCATTCCTTCAGGTCCTGGAGTCAATACTAATTCAGCACCGTAAGCGCGTAATAAATTACGACGCTCAATACTCATTGTTTCTGGCATTACTAAAATTGCCTTATATCCTTTAGCAGCTGCTACCATCGCTAAGCCAATACCTGTGTTACCGCTTGTCGGCTCAATGATTGTATCGCCCTCTTTTAATAATCCTTTATTTTCAGCATCTTCAATCATAGCTAACGCGATACGATCTTTAACACTGCTCCCCGGATTCATAAATTCTAATTTTAAGTATACATCTGCGCTGTCTGATTCTACGATGCGGTTCAACTTAACGATCGGCGTTTTCCCGATTAATTCTGAAACTGATTGTGCCACTCGCATTCCTGTCACTCCTAACACCGAGTATTTTTATTGGTTTTATCTATATTTAGATTTTGTCAGAAAATTCCCTGTTTGTCAATCTATTTGGGCGGCTGATTCTCCAGCTAAACTTCTTTATTACAGGTTCTCAATTAGACTTGTAATATCTTCTTTAGCGAATTTATATCGTTCATTACAGAAGTGACAGTGAACTTCTGTCTCTTCTTCTTCTGCACGAATTTGTTCTAACTCCGCTTTCCCTAAACTAATTAGCACACTTTCAATACGCTCACGTGAACATGTACAATTAAATTGAACATCCATTGTTTCTAGCACTTTCACTTTATCTTCTCCGAGCACTTCATACAGTAATTCTTCTGGAGAAAGACCTTGTTCGATTAATTGTGATACCGGCGGGATTTGTTGCAGACGCTCTTCAATAAATGAAATTGTTTCTTCCTGCGCACCTGGCATAATTTGAAGAATGAATCCACCCGCCGCTAATACGCTATCATCTCCATTTACAAGAACACCAACACCTACAGAAGAAGGTGTCTGCTCAGAAACCGCGAAATAATATGTGAAATCTTCTCCTAGTTCTCCTGAAACAATTGGAGATTGACCGATAAACGGTTCACGCATACCGATATCTTTAATTACCGTTACAAATCCTTCTGTACCTACCGCTTGATATACACGTAATTTTCCTTGTTCTGTTCCCTCAAAATCAACATGTGGATTCGTTACATAACCACGTACATCCCCATTTGCATGAGCATCGACTAAGATAGGACCAATCGGGCCATTACCCTCTACTTTAATCGTTAGCTTCTGCTCGCCTTTTAACATAGCGCCCATCATTGTACCCGCAGTTAAAGAACGACCAAGTGCTGCTGAAGCTGTTCTCCATGTATCATGACGTTTTTGCGCCTCACTTACTGTATTTGTTGTACGTACACTATAAGCACGAACCTCTCCATTAAACGCTAACGCTTTTACTAAATAATCTTTCATACTTATTTATTCACCCTTCTCATGTTGTAAATTTGCATTACGTTCATATAACATATACAAACCTTTTAACGTTAAAAACGGATCTACAATATCAATTACATTTGATTCTTCTGAAATTAATTTTGCTAATCCACCTGTTGCAATAACTCTCGGCTCTTGCTTAGCTTCTTCTTTCATACGCTTAACAATACCTTCCACTTGTCCAACGTATCCATAAAGAATACCTGATTGCATTGCACTTACTGTATTCTTCCCAATAACACTACTCGGTTTTGTAATTTCAATACGAGGAAGCTTTGCTGCTCTGCTATATAAAGCCTCTGCCGAAATCATAATTCCTGGCGTAATGACGCCACCCATATAATGCTTCTCTTCGTTAATATAACAATATGTAGTAGCCGTACCAAAATCAACAATAATAAGCGGACTTCCATATAAGTGGATTCCTGCTACTGCATTTACAATTCGGTCCGCGCCTACTTCACGTGGATTTTCATATTTAATATTCAAGCCAGTTTTTATCCCAGGCCCTACTACAAGCGGTTTAATTTTAAAATACTTTTCACACATACGCTCTAAAGCGAACATAATTGGTGGTACGACTGAAGACACAATAATACCTTTCACATCTTCAAAAGAAAGACCTTCATGCTCAAGTAACTGCTTTACAAGCATCCCATACTCATCTTCTGTTTTATGACGATCTGTTTCCATGCGCCAATGCTGACAAAGTTTCCCCTCTTCAAACACACCTAGTACCGCATTTGTGTTCCCTACATCCAATACAAAAATCATATTCTCACCACTTATCTTATTTAATCTATATTTGTGCAGTATGTATAAAACTTATAAAAACATCATATCACACATACTTATATAATCAGTTTTTCTATACTCATCATTGTACAAAAAGATTACTCTCTATTTCAATTTTTAATAATAGTTTCATTTAAATTTTTTTGCCACTTAAATTCATTTCACAAAAAAAAGGAGCGACAATTGTCACTCCTTTTTTCTTACTTATCTTCTGTACCTTCATCGTCTTTCTTCGTATTGATGTTTACTTTCACATCATCTGAAGATATTGGACGCTCAGGTAATCTGCCATAATCATATAAATGATTAATTTGCTCTGCATCTAATGTTTCTACTTCAAGTAACGTTTTCGCGATAATATCAAGCTTATCTCGTTTTTCAGTAAGAATTTGTTTCGCACGAGCATAACAGTCTTTAATAATTATTTGCATTTCCACATCAATTTCATGCGCGATTGCATCACTGTAGTTTTGTTCTGAATGGAAGTCTCTTCCTAAGAATACCTGACCACCTTGTGAGCTACCAAATTGCATCGGTCCAAGCTTATCACTCATCCCGAATTCTGTAACCATACGTCTTGCAATACCAGTCGCACGTTGGAAGTCGTTGTGAGCACCTGTACTTGCTTCACCAAATACAATCTCCTCAGCTACTCGGCCACCAAGTAAACCAGTGATTTTATCAAGTAACTCTGGTTTTGTCATGAAGTAACGATCTTCCTTCGGAAGCATTACCGCATATCCACCAGCTTGACCACGAGGGACAATTGTTACTTTATGAACGATATCTGCTTCATCAAGGACAACACCAATTACAGTATGGCCAGCCTCATGGAATGCAACGATATTACGTTCTTTTTCAGAGATAACGCGACTTTTCTTAGCTGGACCTGCAATAACACGATCCGTCGCTTCATCGATGTCACTCATATCAATTTTCTTCTTATCTTGACGCGCAGCTACTAAAGCAGCTTCGTTTAATAAGTTTTCAAGATCGGCACCAGAGAATCCTGGTGTACGAGTTGCAATTGCTCTTAAGTTGACATTCTCATCAAGCGGTTTATTACGAGCGTGTACCTTAAGTACAGCTTCACGACCATTTACATCTGGACGATCTACTGTAATTTGACGGTCAAAACGACCTGGACGTAATAACGCTGGATCAAGAATATCAGGACGGTTTGTCGCAGCGATGATAATAATACCTTCATTTGCACCGAATCCATCCATTTCAACAAGCAATTGGTTCAACGTTTGTTCACGCTCATCATGACCACCGCCAAGACCCGCGCCACGTTGACGTCCTACTGCATCAATTTCATCAATGAAAATGATACAAGGAGCATTTTTCTTTGCATTTTCAAATAAATCACGTACACGGGATGCACCGACACCGACGAACATCTCTACGAAGTCAGAACCACTAATAGAGAAGAACGGAACGCCTGCTTCACCTGCAACAGCACGTGCTAGTAAAGTTTTACCTGTACCTGGAGGTCCCACTAATAGAACACCCTTCGGAATACGGGCACCAACTTCAGCGAACTTACGAGGGTCTTTCAAGAATTCAACTACCTCAACAAGTTCTTGTTTCTCTTCATCCGCTCCAGCAACATCTCTGAAACGAATTTTTTTCTTTTCATCATTGTATAGCTTCGCCTTACTTTTCCCGAAGTTCATAACACGGCTACCGCCGCCCTGAGCTTGGTTTAATAAGAAGAAGAATAAAATGAAGATAATGACAAACGGAATGATAGAAGTAAAGAATGTTACCCAAGCACTTGTTTCTTCTGCTGGTTGATACTTAACTTCAGCCCCTTGCGCTTTATCATTAATTTTCTTTTGTAATTCCTCAGTATTTGGTGCATAAGTAACAAATTGTTCTCCTTGGCTAGAAGTCTTGAATTGTCCCTTTACCTCAAACACACCATTTTTCGGTTGAAGCTGCACATTACGCACTTCACCTTTTTCAAGTTGAGTAATGAATTTATCGTAGCTAACTGATGTCGTTTTTTGCGTCGAACCATTAAAATAGCTCACGATTCCAATTACTACTAAGAATATCAGTAAATAAAAGATGGTATTACGGAAGATACGATTCATTCCTAACCTCCTCTCACGGCATAAACACTATAGTAAATCGTAACATAAAAAAAATTTCCTATACAATTGTAACGCCTATATTTAATTAATTTGAGTAAACACTTGGTTTTAATACTCCTACATAAGGAAGATTACGGTACTGCTCTTTATAATCTAATCCATATCCTACAACAAATTCATGAGGAACAGTAAATCCAACATAATCTGCTTTCAGATCAACCTTACGGCCTGTTGGCTTATCTAATAAAGTAACGATTTTTACAGATTTCGCTTTACGATATTTAAACAGATCCACTAAATAGCTTAGTGTAAGACCGCTATCAATAATATCTTCAACGATTAAAATATCGCGACCTTCTACCGAAGTATCAAGATCTTTTAAGATTTTTACTTCGCCTGTCGAAACTGTAGAGTGACCGTAGCTAGATACAGCCATAAAATCCATTTCAAGATATGTATCTGTTCTCTTTAATAAATCTGCCATAAATGGCATTGCACCCTTTAGTACACCAATCGCAAGAGGTACTGTATTTTTGTAATCCTCTGCAATAACTGCACCTAGTTCGTGCACCTTTTCTTGTATTTGTTCTTCAGAAATTAATACTTTTTCGATATCTTGATTCATCATTTCATTATCCTCCCGGAAGACTCCTTGCTTTTGTAGTGAATAATCATGTATTTACCCTTCTTTGCTAGCTCTTTCGAAGTAGCAAACGCAGATCGTTTCAACAAGGGTACCCAAATAATATTTCCACTTGCGTCACAAACGATCGGCCATTCTTCTCTTTTTTCTTTTGGTACTTTTGCTTCGATAAAAACAGCTTTTATCTTTTTTGTACCATCCATACCTTGCATTGACATGCGATCTCCATTTTCCCTAGACCGAATACGAAGTGGATACGATATATCATTATACTTAGCAACAAATACTGTTTCATTCATGTTACTCGGTATATCTTCGCTCACCTCTGTTACAAGTTTATCCCCATTCGGCAATATAATTGTCCCAGGTACTGATAAATCTTGCGAAAAAGGAGAAACAATTTCTTGTTTAAATCCAAAACCACATTCTTCGTATGTGCGAACAATTTTCAAACCACCTGGAAAATCTAGTGAACCTGAAGGTTGTGCCCGCTTAAAAAATTCAATCACCTTGTCAATATGTATAGAAGAAAGCGAAGATGGAATCTTATATTCATAAAGATAGTTTAATATTAGTTGAATCCCTCTTCTTTGTAAAGGCATAGACATGGATTCAAAGGCAGGAATTGATAAGCTAATTTGTTTATCGCTTTTTTTTGTAATTACTTTATTCATTTTCTCAAAAGCTAATTCCTGCAAATAAGCCTCATCCTCTTGCATCTGCACGCTAAATTTTTGAAATTTCTCATGCATTTGTGGATTTTCTTCTTTCAAATAAGGAAGGACATATTTACGTAATCGATTCCTTGTATATACTTCTTTTTTATTACTCGGATCTATACGCGGAATAACTTTTAATTTATTACAGTAATCAACAATTTCTTCCTTAGTTACCCCAAGTAACGGCCTAATTAAATATCCATTATGAAAAGATCGCTTCACTGCAATTCCTGCGTATCCTTTCGGAGTACTCCCTCGTACAAGGCGCATTAAAATCGTCTCTACTTGATCATCTCCATGGTGACCAAGAGCTACATATCTCGCATCATATTTCTTCATTATTCTTTCCAAAAATGCATATCTGCATTCTCTAGCTGCAACTTGTGCATTCATTCCATATTGCTGTTGATATTGCGACACATTAATCCTTAGCGTTTCACAAATAACTCCTAGCTCTTTGCAAAGACCCTGTACAAACTGTAAATCCTCATAAGATTCATTACCTCTAAACATATGGTCCACATGTGCTACTACAATTTCTAGCTGTTTTTCTGCCCTTTTTTCTAACAAATAATATAAAAGAGCCAAAGAGTCAGGACCACCAGAAACCCCTACAACAATTGTTGAATGTTTCTTTAATACATCATGTTGCTTTACAAAGTCATCTACTTTTTCAACAAATGCATCTTTCAACTTCGCAATCACCTTTCATTAAACAAGAACAACAACATTAGTTACCTTGTATATAATGGTACAACTTTTACAAACATTGTGCAAAAAAAAGATGTACAAAATCCATATTTTTATCTTACATCCCTCCTGTATATTTAACAAAGTAATCACATTACCTTTTTAATCAAAAAAACCTAGGCATCTACCTAGGTTTTTTGATTATTTTATTGCGCCTGCATTCCTACTATTGGAATCGTAGCCCACTTCGGCATATTTTTCTTTACTTTCGCCACCACAATAGTCATATCATCATTTATATAACCATCACCAGAGCGAATTACTTCTTCCATAATGATATCAGCGATTTCCTGTGGGTCCTCTGTTTGTAGTTCTTTAATTTTACGTTTTATCCATAATTCGTGATTCTCCACATGTTGTGCTCCCTCAAAGATGCCGTCACTCATCATGATAAGAAGATCGCCCGTTTTTAATTGCTCACCAACCACATCAACTTCAACATCTTCAATGATTCCCATCGGCAAATTACTTGCCTCAATTTTCAAAATATTATTTCCGCGTTTAACAAAACTCGGCGTCGATCCAATCTTTAAAAACTTCGCACTCGCATCCCGCAAATCTACCATAGCCAAGTCAAGCGTTGTATACATCTCCTCTGTCGTCCTTAAAGAAAGAATCGAATTGATGGACTTAATCGCTATTTCTTCATCAATACCTGATTGAAGTATCTTTTGTAATAATTTTACCGTTTCCCTACTCTCCATATGAGCCCTTTGTCCATTTCCCATACCATCACTAATCGCAAGTGCATATTTACCAACGCTCAAATCCATCATCGCGTAGGAATCACCTGAAATAAACCCACCACCTTTTGCAGCTGTGGCCAATCCTGTATCAAGAGAATATGTCTTCGCTGAACCAAATGATATTAAACTGTGCCCATTTGGATATGAGGATTTCTCTTCATGCTTAACGACGATATTCTCTTTTAAAATATCTGAAAGCATTGGAGCAACCAACTTCTCACATTCCCCATGTTCATTAGATGCAGCCGGAATCAGCATTTCAATATCAATACTTCCTCTATCTAAACAATAAATATCAACATGCTCCACTTCGACACCAAAATCACGAAACGCTTGTAAAATTTGCTCCTCCTGCGCTTGATGGTTCTCTCTTTCTCGTTGTATCTCCTTAGCGAAATCCTCCATCACTTTTGATACACCTAGTAATTGCTCCGCTACAATTCTACGATTTTCCTTCATTTGTTTTCTTAATTTCTGCCCCTCATAGAAGTGATCTAATTCACCCGCTACTAAATCCGTTACTTTCTTCCCTCTCACACAATGCTTGTCCCATTCACGAACTAACTTCCGATTATGCTGCAGCGTTCCTTCTTCTGTTTCACTCATTATTTGTTTCATATAATCGTATGTTTTATCAAAATTAACTACCCAACATTGATCCTTCTTAAAGCATGTTTGACATGTTTTTGCAGTAATTGTACTTAAAAATAAATCAGCTTCTGTTTCTTTATCTTCCTCCTCCACATACCCGTATACAGAAAAGCTATTAGACAAAGCAGCAAATACATTCGCAAATTGATTGATTTTGTTTGCTGTAACATCGCGCACTCTTCTTAAATATTGTTGTTGATCCTGTGAATGTTCCTGTGTACCCGGCATAAATTTAGCAATACGATCCATAACAAGCTTCGGTGTTAATAAGAAGAAAACAATCGCTACACCAGATTCAATTAAAGTTGTTACAATACTTGTTTGCTTGTCTACATATAATGTAATTAAGCTTGTACCAATTAATAAACCTAAACTAACTCCTATACGCTTCCCTTCTTTTAACAATCCCCCAAGCAATCCTGAAAAGGCAAGGAGACTAAGTTGAGACAAGCTCGCCACATTTGCTAAACTTAATATTAACCCAGTGACAACTCCTACCGTGGACCCTGTAGCTGCCCCTGCAATAAAGGCAAATACTAATACTAAATATCTAGTGAAAATATGTTGAATAGAAGCATCATAAACAAACCAATCCGTTGTGCCCGTTAAAACAGATGCTAGTAATATAATTAAACAAACAATTTCTTCTGTTTCTAACGCTTGTTGCTTCCCTTTCCTTTCCACTAAAAGCGGAACACTTTGTAAAAATATCATCGTTAATACGAAGCTAAGCCCCGCTTCGATCGTACTGACGAGCAGATCATACATGGTGACGGTTTGCTGTGCAAAATATACAACAACTAAATGTGCGGTTAATGCGGAGATAAATACTTGGAATGGTACAAGTCCAACAGTTTTACGTGTAAACCGACTAAAGAAGATATTATAAATAAAGAAGGTAAAGATAGATGCAAAAGTAAAAAATAAATTATCTATTGAAACTGAAAGTGCTCCCCCCATTAGGGCTAAGAACGCGAGCGGCATTTTATCTCGCTTCATAACATAAACAGCAGCAAAAAACGGCAATGCAAACGGTAAAATGTTTGTTAATATATATGCTCGTCCCAAAAGAAAACCAATAACAGCAATAATGAATCCCCATCTAAAGAAAACTTTTTCAAACTTCATTCGCAACTTACTCGTCCACTTTATTGTTCCAAGCTGACTTTCATTCATCGCCAATGCACTTGTATTCATAGTATTCCTTCCTGCTTTAGGCATATTTTTAACACCACCTGCATAGTTTAATTACTGTTATTATAAAAGATGATTATTGGTTTTTTTGTCAAAACAACAGTTTTGACTTTTATAATCGTTCGACTTTTTATTCGAAATAAATCTACATATATACATAGTATTTAATTTATTTAAAGAGAGTTGAAAGAATGTTCAGAAAATATAGGGTGATTTTGTAGAAGTATTGTACGTCTTAATTTATATTTAACAAAAAAAGACCATGCAAATTTGCATGATCTTTTTAGATGACCCGTACGGGATTCGAACCCGTGTTACCGCCGTGAAAGGGCGGTGTCTTAACCACTTGACCAACGGGCCGTTAAATTAAATATAGCGGCGGAGGGGATCGAACCCCCGACCTCACGGGTATGAACCGTACGCTCTAGCCAGCTGAGCTACACCGCCATGTCGTCGTATTTAACGGACAATTAGTATATTACATCAGATATATTTTAAAGTCAATACGTCTCAAAAACTTTTTTAAAAATATATTCTCTCACATAAAAAAGTACCCGAGTAATTACTCTGGGTACCTCTCTATATGTTAAGAATTAAACGGACTTATTATCCGCGACGTGCGCCACGGCCACCACGTTTAGATTCTGTGTTACGCTTTAAAGAAGTTAAACGATCTTCACTATCTTTTAAAAAGCGTGCCATCTTTTGCTCAAATGTTTCTTTTGGAGCTCGTTCGTTACCGCCACCGCGGTTATCTCTGTTGGAAGAACGATTATTACGTTGTGGACGTCCAGAACGTTGTTGATCACCACCACGTTGGTATTCACCGCGTGGACGATCTCCTTCTGTTTTTTCACGTTCTTTCGCTTTCTTAATAGATAGGCCAATTTTGCCATCTTTTTCAACATTGATAACTTTTACTTCTACTTGGTCGCCTACTTTTAAGTGATCGTTAATATCTTTCACATAATTATCAGCAACTTCACTAATATGAACAAGACCTGTTAAGCCTTCTGGCAGCTCCACAAAAGCCCCAAAATTTGTAATACCTGTTACTTTACCCTGTAACTTGCTGCCTACCTCGATTGACATAAAAAAAATGCTCCTCCTTAGTGGTTAAAAAGTCAAATTTTACTTTATTATATATAATCCTAAAATACAGTGTCAATAAGACATACTCTACTTAGAAACAGGAAAAATTATCTCCCCTTTTCCGGAGAAGAAATAATCCCTTCTAGCAATCTTTAAAACGTACTCTTCATCATTCAACTTTTGAACTTCATCTTTTAGATTCTTTTCTTTTTTCGTTAATGAATCCAGTTCTTTTTTCATGTCCTTAACTTTTGCTTCTTTTGCTTTAATGGAACTGTTTTGTTGATAAAACGTCACACTAATACTAGCAATAATTGTAAAAGCAAAGACAAGAAAAACCGCTAAACGGCGATAAAGTCGCTTCCTGTTCTCATCCGTTTGTATTATATGTTCTTTAACAGGATTTGGACTCTGTTTGTCGATTGTTCTTTGTCTCAGTTCCCTCATTTCCGAGGTCCCCCTAACTTCTTTTTTATACGCACCCATAATTGGAAGATATGTCCCTTCAATTTTGCTACATATTGCAGGAACCCTACATGCTTCATTATAAAAAGTTTAACACGATTAGGGAGAAGTTTCCATATGAGCGAAGCAATAAACCGAACAGGCGAGAAAAAAACTTTCCATATGAAAAGTAATATCCAAATCACCATTTTCCATAACACATGTCCAATTGAAAGCAGTATACGAAATAAGAATAATATAAATGCAATAAATAGCTGTGCTATAATAATAACAGGTTTTATCATGAGTAGCTGTATAATTCGAACAAAAAATTGTGTTGTTTGTACAAAAATATAGATGAGAAAATTTAACATCTTCATGTATAGTGCTTTCAATAAGCTTTGATATGCTGCAAAACCACATAGTAACGCCAAAAATACATATATACGTAGTTCAGCTTCATTTACACGCAGTAATACATAAAAAACGAATAATGCTTGGACAATCCAAAATAGTATATCATGTATAAATACAAGCCAACGTTTACGCTCTTGGCGTTTTAAAAACCGTTGGTATGTATCTAAAGAAGCTCCAATCCAAGCACCCATTCCAATCATCGAAAGCATTGTATACAACTGAATTGTTAGGCTCATTTAAACAGCTTACTAAAGAAGCCTTTAGTTTTCTCCCCTTGGTTCTCATCAATATACAGCATTTCATGAACTTTCCCTTTAATTGATACAACACCCTTTTCTACATCTAAATTCTTCATTTGCAAATTTTGACCACGAATTGTTAAAAAACCCATTACAGTCTCGAGTAAAAACTCTTCGCTATCAAAACTCTCTACTTGCTTTACACCAGTAATATCGATTACACGCCTGCCACGCATGATAATATCATGCTCTACAGAAACATTTTGTTGATTAGAAGACATAGGTGAGTAACCATTATTCACGAAAATCCCCCCATAGCTTTATACTAGCTAATAGTAATGTATGAAGGGCTAACCTATTTTAGAACAAGCCTTCTTCCGCTTTCACTTTTTCCTCACGAACGAGACTATACATGTTTGCTGCATCTTCTTTTTTAGTTGTTTCTTTCAATTCATTTACTTTCACAGTTACTATTTTTTGCCCGAAACGAATTGTTAATTCATCCTCTACCTTCACATCTGAACTCGCTTTTGCCACTTGGCCATTAATCGAAATTCTTCCTTGGTCAGACACTTCTTTTGCTAATGTTCTTCTTTTAATTAAACGTGATACTTTCAAAAATTTATCTAGACGCATATCAAATCCCCCTATTAACGCTCTGTTTGTTTTGCCTCTTCCCATAAAATATCTAACTGTTCTAATGATAAATCTTGCATTTCCTTATTCATTTCAGCTACTTTTGCTTCCATGTATAAAAAGCGATCCATAAATTTCTCATTAGTTGAACGTAACGCTTCTTCTGGATCTAATTTATAATGACGAGCTATATTCACAAATGCAAATAGTAAATCACCAAATTCACCTAGCATCTTTTTCTCATCCATGTTTACAACTTCTTGTTGGAATTCTTGCCATTCTTCTAAGGCCTTCTCTATCATCGGCTGCACATCAACCCAATCAAATCCAACCTTTCCAGCTTTCTTCTGAATTTCATAAGCACGCATTAGTTGTGGCAAGCTTTTTGGAATACCCGCTAAAACAGATTCTTTCACGAATCCCTTTTCTTGTTTTTTAATTTCTTCCCAATTTGCAATCACTTCATCAGCATTATTTACATCAGTATCCCCAAACACATGCGGATGACGACGAACCATTTTCTCAGCTAAAGTCCGAATAATATCATCTATAGAGAACCAACCTTCATCCTCTCCAATTTGGGCATGAAGCATAACTTGTAATAATATATCACCTAGTTCTTCTACTAAATGATCATCATCCTCTTCATCAATTGCTTCTAGCACTTCATACGCTTCTTCAATTAAGTATTTCTTTAAAGATTGATGAGTTTGCTTTTTATCCCATGGGCAACCATTCGGTCCACGAAGATCAGCAATAATTGCTCTAAGCACATCAAACTGCTGATATAAGGACGCACGTTCCTTAACCGGCGGTACATACACACTCGTTAAATTATTTAATTCTGTTTCGTGATCTAACATGTATAACGATACCTTTTTCACTTGCTCGAATGAAGTCCCTGCAGCTGTTACGATATACACTTCGTAATCATCTGGCAAAATCTCCATTAATGTTAGCTTCACATCTGAAGCAACGAATGCATCATACACTTGGCAAAAGATTAAATGTTGACGTAATTCTAATTGTCCTCTTTCAAATGATGTAGCATCAATTAATTGGAACCCTTCAATCGGATCAATTTTTAGACTTGCAAACATCGGATCAAGGAAACTTTGTCCACCTTCAATTCGCACTTCAATATTTGCTGCTTCTCCTTTTTCCAAAAGTAGCTGAACTGTTCTTTCTGCTACAAGCGGATGACCTGGAACAGCATAAATAATTTCTGCGCCTTTAGCTTGTTCTAGCAATGTATTCGCAATTGTTTCATATACGATTTCAAATGTATCATGTGCCTCATATACATTATCAAAGGCCGTATACTTTATAGCTTCTTTCTCCAATTCTTCTATAACTGGGTGTTCCTTCGTTCTAACAAACATATGGTCTGCTTCTTTTATCTTTCGATATACACCCATCGTTAACTGATCTAACTCACCAGCACCTAATCCTAAAATAGTAATGATTCCACTCACAACCAGTCACCTCTATCCACTCTTCTTCAATGAACCTTCTTTTTTCTCTTGTTTCATAACGGTTCCTAATTCTTCTTTTGTAAATACACGAAATTTTAAAATTAAAAACATATATGCTAATCCACCGATAGCTACACCTAACAGCGCTTCAAGCGTCGCAATTCCTCTATGTCCTGTATCAATTACTAATCCGGACATTCGCAACATACGCATAAAGATTATTAATACAAACCCCATACCGATACCACTAATAGCTACACCTAACATATTCCGCCTATCAATAAGCGGCTCCGATACAGCTCGCATAAGTAACACACTATTTAGCAAGGCAATTACAATAAGCGCAACTAAAGTTGCAATTGCAGCTCCCTTTACACCAAAATACGGCATTAATATATAGTTTAAAACTAACTTCAAACAACCCCCAAATACAACGAATATTGCTGGTTTTAATGTTTGTCCCACTCCTTGCAAAATGGAAGCAGTTGTAATTGACAATGAACTAAATAAAATAGATAAAGATAAAATCGATAACACATCTGATCCATCACTATTTTCAAACAACATAATATTTGTAGGTTGAATAATACAAGTTAATCCAATAGCAGCTGCAGATCCAATAACAAATGTTATTTTCATTGCTAACTTTACCTTTTCTTGAATAAATGAAAGATCTCCTCTTTCTTTCGCCGCTGTAATAATAGGAATAAGTGACAATGAGAAAGAAGTTGTCACAACAGTACCTAATTGCATAAGCGGGATACTTCTATCATAAACACCTTTTAGTACCTTTGCATTTTCAACTTGCTCTCCCGCACGAATAAGCAAAGTATACAAGGAAATAGAATCCGCCATTTGTATAAAAATAAGGACTAAATTACTAACACAAATCGCTAATCCCTGCCAAAAAAGGATTCGAACAATCCTTTTTTTATTTCCAATTCTCTTCCAGCTTCTAAAGAAAATAGCATGGAAATCATGACGCATATAAAGTAAAAGTACGATAATCCCAATAAGCCCGCCTGCAATTGAACCTAGCATAGCACCCGCACCAACTGTATATAAATCAAATCCATGAGCAATAAGGAATAGTGATAAAAATACAATAATAGAAACACGAATCGTTTGTTCAATTACTTGCGAAACAGCCGTCGGCATCATATTATTGAAACCTTGAAAATATCCTCTTGCTACAGATAAAAATGGCATTAGTAGGAATGAAAACGAAATAACACGTAATAATTTATCTAAATGTATATCGCCCATAGCCGATGCAATTGTTTTGGCCCCAAAGAATAATGTGAAAAATCCTATAAATCCAATTCCTAATAAAAACCAAAAAGATACACAAATAATTTCTTCTGCTTCTTTTTGTTTTCCTCGTTCTAATCTTTCTGCGACCATTTTTGAAATAATAATGGGAAACCCATAAGTAGCTAAAATCAAACAAAATCCATAAAACGGATAAATTTGTTGGTAAATATAAAAACCAACATCACCCGCTATATTTTGATATGGAATACGGTAAAAAGCGCTTAATACCTTCGTAACAAAACTTGCGATTGTTAATATAATAGCCCCACGCCAAAAGGCTTGGTACTTCTTCGCTTCCATACAAGAAAACTCCTTTTTCTATTCTCACCCCTCGTATTATATCACAAAGAAAAACTGGCTCTCCTTCATATTCCTTACATTCACTGACTTCTTTCAACAGCAAAAATATTCAATGAAAAAAGGTAGCAAAGCGCTACCTTCGTTCAATATACTTATATCTCCAAATAGTTAATTTCTCAAATAGAAATATCATAATTAGGAAAGATTGCTACTTATAGAAATTACACTTCGCTACTGCTCCATTTGTTTCGCTAAAAAGCTTGCAGCTGTATTTACTGATTTATGCTCTACTTCACTTATAATAGCCTCTTTAGAGAAGATAACGACAGCTCCGATTGGATCTCCATTTGCAATAATCGAGCCAATTGTATAAGAGCTCACTTTTTCTGTTACTCCATCAATAATTGAAATTTCGCTTTCATCTGTCATAATTACAGACTTACGCTCTTCCATTGTCTTCTCAATTAAATCGCCAACACTTTTATTTAAGTATTCTTTTTTAGATGCGCCTGCTACTGCGATAATAGAATCACGATCGCATACAAGCACATTATGTCCTAAGCTATCGTATAAAGCTTCCGTATATTCCTTTGCAAAATTACCTAGTTCACTAATTGGAGAATATTTTTTCAAAATCACTTCTCCATCGCGATCAACAAATATTTCTAGTGGATCTCCCTCACGAATACGTAAAGTTCTACGAATTTCCTTCGGAATTACTACCCTGCCTAAATCATCAATTCGACGTACGATTCCAGTTGCTTTCATTCTAATGCTGCCTCACTTTCTACTGATGATCAAAGTGGTGAATTTACCTGTTCATGTAAAAATCACCAACTATTAAACATAGTATTTTACACATTAGTTCTTCTATGCACGTCGAATTGTATTTTTTATCTTATATTAGGCATTTATTACTTCTTTTTTTACATCTGGCAAGCCTTTTAATAAATTTTCAGCAATTGTTAACCATTTCGACGTCTCTAATCCATTCGTTTTCATCACAATTTTCAATTGTGACCCCTCCATACCAAGACCGATCATACGGCCAAAACTACTTCCTAGCATGAATAATTTTCCACCATCTATATTTTGGCTCGCTTGTTCAGAAAACAGGAATGTTACTTCAAATTTATTTTGCTTAATTAACTCAATTTGTTCTTTCATTGCCAACACTTTAATGTTTGCAATTTGTAATAAATAACCAACTTCTTGTGGATAATCACCAAATCTGTCGATCATCTCTTCCTGCAATTCTTCAATATCTTCAATTGCAGAAATACCTCTAAATTGTTTATACATCATAATTTTTTGTTTACTATCTGAAATGTACGCATCCGGTAAATATGCATCTACTTCTAAATCAATTTCAACATTAACGGTATTTTCAACTCCGTCTGTTCCTCTACGTTGCTCAATTGCATCTTTTAACATTTGAGAATATAGATCAAATCCGACAGAATCAATAAATCCATGTTGTTCTGCCCCTAACAAATTACCCGCACCACGAATTGATAAGTCTCTCATCGCAATTTTGAAACCAGATCCAAGCTCTGTAAACTCTTTAATTGCTTGCAGACGCCTCTCTGCAACTTCCGATAACACTTTATCACGTTTGTATGCAAAGTATGCATACGCGACGCGATTAGAACGCCCAACACGACCACGAAGCTGATACAACTGCGATAATCCCATACGATCTGCATCAAATACAATTAATGTATTTACATTCGGAATATCTACACCCGTCTCAATAATTGTTGTACTTACAAGAACATCATGCTGCCCTTCTAAAAACGATAGCATAACAGACTCTAATTCACCTTCATTCATTTTCCCATGTGCGTATGTTACACGAGCATCTGGAACTAACATCGAAATTTCATCTGCTTTTCTTTCAATATCCTCCACACGGTTATATAGGAAGTAAATTTGACCGCCTCTTGCTAACTCTCGCTCTATCGCTTCTCGCATTAACGCTGGATTATACTCTACTACATATGTTTGTACTGGGAAACGATTCTCTGGTGGTGTCTCAATAACAGATAAATCGCGCACACCAAGCATAGACATATGAAGTGTACGTGGAATCGGAGTTGCCGTTAATGTTAACACGTCAACATTTGCTTTCAATTGTTTAATTTTTTCTTTATGTGTAACGCCGAATCTTTGTTCTTCATCAATAATAAGAAGTCCTAAATCTTTATAAGTAACATCTTTAGATAAAATACGATGCGTTCCGATTACAATATCCACCGTTCCATCTTTTAAACCTTTAATCGTTTCATTTTGTTGTTTTCGTGTACGGAATCTACTTAGTAACCCTATATTAATCGGATAATCTTGAAAACGCTCTCGAATTGTTTCATAGTGTTGTTGTGCAAGGATTGTTGTTGGTACTAAAATCGCAACTTGTTTTTCATCCATAATTGCTTTAAATGCCGCACGAATAGCTACTTCAGTCTTTCCATATCCTACGTCACCACAAAGAAGCCTATCCATCGGACGTCCGCGTTCCATATCTTTCTTAATCTCTTCAATAGAACGTAATTGATCCTCTGTCTCTTGATATGGGAATAAAGATTCAAACTCTTGTTGCTCTGCCGTATCTGGTGTATATGCATAACCTTTCGAAGCTTCACGCTCGGCATATAATTTAATTAGGTCATCTGCAATGTCTTGTACAGATTTTTCAACTTTCGTTTTGACCTTCTTCCAATCATTTCCGCCTAATTTATAAACTTTTGGTTCCTTGCCTTCAGACCCTACGTATTTTTGCACTTGATCAATTTGTTCAATTGGAACGTATAACTTATCATTACCTTGATATTTAATATTTAAATAATCTTTATGAACACCATTAATCTCTAATGTCTCAATACCTAAAAATTTACCTATACCATGATTTACATGAACTACATGGTCTCCAACTTTTAATTCCGAATAACTTTTAATACGTTCAGCGTTAGATAACTTTTGCTTACGTTGTGATTTTTTAACCTTCTTATGAAAAAGCTCCTTTTCAGTAATGACAACAAACTTTTGCATCGGCATTTCAAAGCCTGCATGTAAATCACCTACAGCAATTTGTAACCTTCCAGGCAATAAGATATCTGTCGCCTCTACAATGTCTGCATCAATATCATAATCACTTAAAATATGTTGTAGTTTTTTTACACGTTCATCATCTGTTCCAAGCACAACGGTCGTAAAATTACCTTCATTCCATCTATCAATTTCAGTTTTTAACAAATGCATCTGTCCGTGGAAATCTTGCATCGTTTTACATGTCACATTCACAATATTTTGAGGATGTGTGTGTGCTATATGGCGTAAGAATAACGTTAAATATACAAAACTTCTTTTTTTATTATGAAGAAACTCCTCAAACGAGTGGGAGAAAGATAAATCCTGAATAATTGTTCCTTCGCCAAGAAGTGAGATATACCATTCCGCTTCTTCTGTTTCAAGATGTGATGCTGTTTCTTGAATACGGGAAATCTCATCTAAAATCACAACACCATTTTCTGGTAAATAATCTATCAGACTAGCAGGTTCTTTATAGAAAATAGATAAATATTTAAACATTTGTTCTATACTCTGCCCGTTTTTCAACATTTCAATTTCATGACTAACCGTCTCAAGCACAGTAGTCTTTAATTTATCATCGGAAAGCTTTTGCATCGTCTTAGTCAAACCTTCTTCAAGATGCTTAATTCCCGATTTCAATTCTTCCTGTGAAAATAAAAACTCTGTTGCTGGACCGAACTTAACACTTTCCTTTTTATCTTGAGAACGCTGTTCATCCACATCAAACAATCGAATAGAATCGACTTCTGTATCGAAGAATTCAATACGAAACGGTAATTCTTCCGTTAATGGGTAAATATCTAATATTCCCCCGCGTAAACTGAACTCTCCTGGAGCTTCTACCATTGATTTACGCTCGTAGCCAATATGATGTAAAGTATGCAAGAGTGCATCTAAATCAATCTCTTGCCCTAGATTGATTTCAATTTGCCTTTGCTTCCATAATTCTTTTATTGGTAAAAACCTACGCAGCCCTGCAACTGGCGCTACAATAATCCCATTCTCTCCTGCAGCTAAGCGATTTAACACTTCAATACGCTGTGCCTTCAATTCTGGACTTGCAACACCAACCTCCGATGCTATCAATTCATTTACCGGATATAGCCAAACATCTTTTTCACCAAGTAACGCCACTAAATCTTCATGTACTTTTTGTGCTTGGTATAAATTGTGCGTCACGATAAGTTGTGATTGCTTTGTCTTTTTATATAAAGCTGCCATTAATAATGAACGAGAGGATGTTGCCATACCCGATACAAGTTGTTCTTTCAACCCATCTTCTAGCCCATTAATAACCGATTGTATTTCTTCATTTTTATAAAATTGCTCTAATAAACCTATCATTTTCAAAACTCCTCTCAACATAAAGAGCAAGTTACTATATTTTATGCAAATATTTTGGAAAAAGAAAACAGAAAAATGCTTTGGACATGCCAAAGCGACAACATTTTATTGCAGAAATTTTTCATATTCATAATACTCAGGATAAGATGCGAGCGTTTCTTGACACGATTCACAAATCGTTTTTATATATATATTTCCATTCTCATGAAAATGAATCATATCCACTACTTCTTGCTCTGTTAGTTGAAACAAAACGTCGCTATATACTTTTTCTGCGATAATGGAGCCCACATTACTTCCACAATGTCTACAGTAATAATAACCTTCCATACTAGCCTCCTAAATATCCAATTGCTACTAGTATGGGATAAAACAAAATAAAATATTCCAGATTGTGCGCTTAACTATTAAAAGTATTCATGATTTGGAGAAAAGGTTTATTTAACCATTCCTCACATGCATCTGCTGCATTTTCAATGGATTGATTAACGCCAGATATTTCTTCAGATGTAAAACGTCCTAATACGTAATCCACTACTTTCATCCCATTTTTCGGACGATCGATTCCCATGCGGATACGTTGAAATTCTTGTGTTCCTAAATGTGAAATTGTTGATTTCACACCATTATGTCCACCCGCACTACCTTTCATGCGAAGGCGTAATTTACCTACAGGAATATCTAAATCATCGTACATAACAATGAAGTCCTCGACATCAATTTTATAATAATCCATGAGTGGACGGATACTTTCCCCAGATAAATTCATATATGTAAGTGGCTTTAGTAAGATTACTTTTTCCCCATTAACAAAACCTGCGCCAAATACCCCTTTAAACTTTTGTTCATTCAAAGAAATACTCCAACGTTTTGCAAGTTCATCGATTGCCATAAATCCAATATTATGCCTTGTTAATTCATATTCTCTACCTGGGTTCCCAAGTCCTACTATTAATTTCATTCTTGTACCACTACTTTCTTTTTTCGATACGAAAAGACGTAACCAAGCTTGGTTACGTCTCATTCTATCCAATTAATTGAATAATACACTTACAGATTCTTCTTCGTATACACGAATGATTGCTTCTCCGATTAATGGAGCAACTGAAAGTTCATGTACTTTATCAATTTTCTTCTCTTCTGGTAATACGATAGAGTTCGTTACAACTAACTCTTTAATATTCGAATTTTGAATACGCTCAATTGCTGGACCAGATAATACTGGGTGTGTACAGCAAGCATATACTTCAGAAGCACCGTTCTCAACAAGAGCGTTTGCCGCTAATGTAATTGTACCAGCTGTATCAATGATGTCATCAATTAAAATTGCTGTTTTGCCTTCGATGTTACCGATAATGTTCATTACCTCAGATACATTCGGACGAGGACGACGCTTATCAATAATAGCAATTGGCGCTTTTAGGCGATCTGCCATTTTTCTAGCACGAGTTACACCACCGTGATCAGGAGATACGATTACGATATCTTTAAGGCCTTTTGCTTCAAAGTAGTCTGAAAGAATCGGTACACCCATTAAGTGGTCGATCGGGATATCAAAGAATCCTTGAATTTGCGGAGCATGTAAATCTAGAGTGATTACACGAGTTGCACCTGCTGTTTCAAGCAAGTTTGCTACAAGTTTCGATGTAATTGGTTCACGAGAACGCGCTTTACGGTCTTGACGCGCATAACCATAGTAAGGAATAACAATATTAATTGTTTTTGCAGATGCACGTTTTAATGCATCAATCATAATAAGTAATTCCATGATATGTTCGTTTACTGGGAAGCTTGTAGATTGAATAATGAATACATCGCAACCACGGATACTTTCTTCAATGTTAATTTGAACTTCTCCATCACTAAAACGATCAACAGAACATTTTCCTAGTCCTACTCCAATATGCTTTGCGATTTGCTCAGCAAGTTCCTTATTAGAGTTTAAAGAGAATACTTTCAAATTAGAATTTAGATATTGAGTCGACATCTAGATTAACCCTCCACATTATGATTTTTTCTTATTCAGCAATTGATCAACATAGTCTTCTTTGTTAACTTGACGTGCACGTGCTACTGATAATGCTTTTGATGGAACATTCTCTGTTATTGTAGAGCCTGCTGCCACATAAGCACCATCTTCAACTGTTACAGGCGCAACAAGGTTTGAATTACATCCAATAAATACCCCGTTACCAATTACAGTTTTAAATTTATTCTTGCCGTCGTAGTTCACCGTAATTGAACCACAACCAAGATTCACGTCTTCTCCAACTTGTGCATCCCCGATATAACTTAAGTGTGAAGCTTTACTTCTATTACCAAAAACAGTTTTTTTGATTTCTACGAAGTTTCCAACGCGCACTTCATCTCCAATAACTGAATCTGGGCGAATATGTGCAAATGGACCAACTGATACTTCTGTACCAAGTTTGCTGTCATGTACAGTAGATTGACGAATTACCGTACGATCTCCAATTTCACTATCGCGAATTACTGTATGCGGTCCAATTTCACAATCAGAACCAATTACAGTGTTCCCCTCAATAACCGTTCCTGGGTGAAGAACTGTATCACTACCAATAACTGCATCCGCAGAAATGTATGTGTTACTTGGATCAATAATTGTAACACCATTTACCATGTTCTTTCTGTTGATACGATTTTTCATAATAATTTCCGCTTGCGATAGAGCGACTCTGTCGTTAACACCTAACGTTTCATCGAAGTGCTCTGTTTGATAAGCTGATACAATATGACCTTCATTTTTTAAAATTTCAATAACGTCCGGAAGGTAATATTCGCCCTGTACATTATCATTTGAAACTTTAGAAAGTGAAGCAAATAAAGCTTTATTATCAAAACAATACGTACCTGTATTGATTTCTTTAATAGCTAATTCTTTTTCATTTGCATCCTTATGCTCAACAATCTTTTCAACATGACCATTCTCATTACGAACGATACGGCCATATCCAGCAGGCTCTTCTATGTACGCTGTTAGTACCGTCGCCATTGCTCCCGCTTCTTCGTGTTGCTGAAGCAATGCTTCCATCGTTTCAGCAGTTATTAGAGGTGTATCACCACAAATAACTAAAGTTGTTCCCTCTTCATTTGCAAGTACACTTGCAGCTTGATCAACAGCATGAGCTGTACCAAGTTGTTCTGCTTGTAATGCAAACTCACTTACGTTTCCTAGCTGTTCTTGTACCTTTTCAGCACCATGTCCAACGACTGTTACAAGTTTCTGCAATCCTAATTGAGATACTTCATTGACTACATGTTGTACCATTGGTTTTCCACATACAGGATGCAGCACTTTGTATAGCTTGGACTTCATACGTGTGCCTTTACCTGCAGCTAGAATCACTGCAAATCTGTTTGACATATAGACCCTCCATCGCAACCTATTTATCCATTAACGATATTATCCTAAATCATCATATATTTCAAGAAACACATTATAACTATTAAATTTTACCATAATTCTTATAAGATGTTTTACTCTTTAGTATCTTTTTTAAGGAATAAGCTATACTATTTTAAATGATTTTGAAAAAATTAGAAGTTTTTCATCTTTATTTTTTCAAAATATGAATTTTTATAATTAGAAACGTGTATTATTCAAAAAAAAAACAAACTCCTGTAAATGCTTACAGGAGTTTGCTACAAAATTATAAGACTTTCTTTCAAAAGCCCTTTTCATTCGAATTTTACGAAGCGCCTGCTTCTTCAAACTCAACCTCTTCTAACTCGCCTAAACGATGATACTCTGTTAAAACCGCATCTTGAATTTTAGAGCGTGTATTAGAATTAATTGGATGTGCAATGTCACGGAATTCTCCATCTGGAGTACGTTTACTTGGCATTGCTACAAATAATCCATTATTACCATCAATTACACGAATATCATGAACAACAAATTCATGGTCTAGAGTAATAGAGGCAATTGCTCTCATGCGGCCTTCTGTGTTTACGCGGCGTAATCTTACGTCAGTCACTTCCATCTTGTGTTCACCACCCTTTTCTAAATAAGCGATATATTTGTATAAATTCCACAAAATTTCTATTTTTCCTTTAATTTTTTAAAAATTTTTAAGATAAAAATTTTTATTGTAGTTGAATATAAGGATTAGTAGAGGTTATCGCTTACAAAGAGTTACTTAACTAGGGCAATTACTTCGATTTCAACAGAAACATCTTTCGGTAATTTTGCTACTTGTACACAAGAACGCGCTGGTTTATGAGTAGAGAAATAAGAACCGTATACTTCATTAACAGCATTAAAATCATCCATATCCTTCAAGAATACTGTTGTTTTTACCACTGTATCAAATGAAGCACCTGCTTCTGCTAATACCGCTTGTAAATTTTCAAATACTTGCTCTGTTTGTACTGTTACATCTCCTGTTACAAGTTCTCCACTTGCCGTTAACGGAATTTGTCCTGAACTATAGAACATATTATTTACAATAATCCCTTGTGAATATGGTCCGATTGCCTGTGGTGCTTTGCTTGTTTGAACAACTTTCATACTTTTCACCCTTTTATTATTTATTTTTACTCTTTAAAAATAGTGTACCAAAGGCAGTTTGTCCATCTATTTTGTAATTTATAAATAGGAATAAAAAAAGGTAAAGCTATCTGCTTTACCTTTTTACTCAGCCTCTACAAGCCCTTTATCAAATGGTGCAAGTGCATAATTCCCCTTTTCCACTTGAATCGCTTTTTCTTTCACATCAACTTCTGACAGACGAATTAATGATACAAAGTTATTAATAAGTCTTTCTTCAATATCCGTAGACTCTACTAATACGCCAATCCCAACAACATTAGCTTTAAACTCTTCTAGCATGCTCATCATACCTTGAATGGTTCCGCCCGCTTTCATAAAGTCATCAATAATTAAAACATTGGACCCTTCTGGAAGGCTACGCTTTGCTAAAGTCATCGTTTGGATTCGCTTAGAGGAACCTGATACATAGTTAATACTAACAGTGGGTCCTTCTGTTACCTTATTATCTTTTCTCGCAATTACTACCGGTACATCTAAGTAGTTCGCTACTGCATAAGCAAGCGGAATTCCTTTTGTCGCTACCGTCATAACCGCATCAATTGGTTGCCTAGCAAAAACAGAAGCAAATAAACGACCTGCGCCATTAATCTGGCGAGGATTACTTAAAAGATCCGTCATATATAAGTAACCGCCAGGCAAAATACGGTCTGGGTTTTCAAATAAGCTACAAAGCTCGTTAATAATCAGATTTGCCTCTTCTTCACTTATATAAGGAATATATTTCACTCCTCCTGCTGCTCCTGGTACCGTTTGCAATGTGCCGACACCTTGTTGTTCAAACGTTTGCTTAATAATAACTAAATCTTCACTAATGGAAGATTTAGCCGATTGATACCTTTCAGCAAAAAAAGTGAGAGAAACTAGCTGACGAGGATTTTGTAACAAGTAATACGTCAGATCGACCAATCTTGTACTTCGTCTAATTTTCATACTCTCACCTCAAATCACGAATATTCTAAACAAATCATAACGTATTATACGTCTTTATTCAAGCGTTTCTCGCTCTCCTAATAAACGCACTGCATATACTTGCTCGCAAAATCCTTTTAACCCGTTATATATGCGGTGCATTCGCGAATCATGGTGTACAAGACCAAATACAGTTGGGCCACTTCCACTCATTAATACGGCATCTGCCCCAAAGCGTTTCATCTGTGATTTAATACGTGCAACCTCGGGATGCATCGCAAACGTCACATCTTCTAAAACGTTACCAACAGTATCACAAATTCCTTTATAATCGCCATGGTTAATGACTTCAACCATTTTATCTACATTTGGATGAGTAACACGATTTAATTTTAAATTTCCGTACACGTCAGCAGTAGATACACCAATGTGGGGCTTTGCTAAAACAACCCAACAAGAAGGCGGAGTCTTTATATGTTCAATTTCTTCTCCTCTTCCAGTGGCAATAGCAGTTCCACCATATACACAGAACGATACATCTGACCCAATCTCTGCGCCAAGCTTTGCTAATTCATCGATTGTTAGCCCTAAATTCCATAACTTATTAAGGCCACGTAATGTCGCTGCTGCATCACTACTTCCACCTGCTAATCCAGCGGCTACTGGAATCGTTTTTTCAATAGTAATAGACACACCTTTTTTTACATTAAACTTCACTTTTAATAATTTCGCTGCTTGATAAGCTAAATTGCGTTGGTCGTCCGGGACATACCGATTATGGGACAAAATTTCAATACGGTCTTCTGCTAATTCCGTTAGCTCTAAACGATCTGCCAAGTCGATTGTTGTCATAATCATTTTCACTTCATGATATCCATCTTGTCTTTTTCCCAGTACATCTAACGACAGATTAATCTTTGCTGGTGCTTTCACTAGTAGCTTCAATCTATTCACCCACTCTATGTACTCAATCTTTTATCGTTTATTTTACCATAAATTTATAGTAAGACGATGACACTTCCCTAATTATATCGAAAAGCATTCAGAATGAAACTACTTATGTCAAATGATGGCACCTTTTAGCGTGCAAAAAGCCGAGGAATCTCTCCTCGGCTACCGTAGCATAGAAAGTATCTTACAACTACTGGTTTCGTTTCATTAATTGCTGTTCTGCAATTTCTATAGCACGTTTCACCATATTACCAGCATCTTTCGCACGAATTCCGCCCCATCCTTCTTTCTGAACAACATCATAAAAGCCAAGCTCTTTTGCAAGCTCTTCTTTAAATTGATTTGACATGACTCCTCTTCGTCTACTCAATGCAGAGTCCCTCCTTATTTTGCTACGGTATAATTAGTATGCAAAATAATATAGCTTTTCATTTATGGAAATATATGTAACAAAAAATACATTAATTATAAAATACTTCATTTTGAGATTCATCGTAAAATGTTAGCTCTACTGTCTCTGTTAAAACATCTGCATAACTATAAGATACACGTTGCAATGCATCTTCTTGCTGGTCTAATTGTACAACAAACACAGAACGATACGTTTCTGCAAGTACACCTGATTGCTCCACAGTTTTTCTTCTCCCACTATTTGCCTTTAACATAAGTCGCTGTCCAAGATGGTGATCTAATTCGCTTTTAATTTCATCTAAACGTTTTGACATATACTTTGCTACACCTCGCTGTAATTTAGATTGAACACTTAAAACACGATATATCTATCCCAATTATTAACCGCAATTCACAGACAATATCATTATAAAAGCATCATGCGTTCAAATAGATAGAAGAAATACTATATTCTAAAAGTATCATTGTATAGTCTGCACGTTCTTGCCGCTTTTTATCCAGACTCATTTAAATCATTTCCACATAAAAAAGCAAGATACGTATGTACCTTGCTCATTCGTCATAATGTTGAAAGGGCAATCCTGTTCGTAAAATCCCTCTTGTTTCAATTCCGCCTAGTCCCTTTTCGCCAGTAATTGTATTACGCACAACGTCCCATACATTTACTCTTTCCATAAATGAAGTGAAACTAATTTTGCCAACTACATATACAGGATCTAGAGCATGAATATTAATTCTAGACGGTGAACTAGCAAAATTAGCACCTGCCCGAATCAACGCCTCAAAGTGTGATTGACAAGCCCCAGCAAAAATAACGAGTTGATCTAACGATGGATACTTTTTCCGCACTTCTCGAACGGCCTGTACAAAATGTCTAGAATGTCTATATGCTGCTAAATCTCCCATAACTCCTTTTGACTTTGTATATGCATCATGTCCTGTAATAACTAAAATGTCTGGGCGAAAATGATCTATTAAGTCTACTACCTTTTCATGCATCTCCGTTTCCTTACAATGAATACCTTGAACAGGAACGCCTATTTTATTATATAAATCTAAGCACTTGCGCAAATATAAAGGATCTCCATCTATATGCAATACACGTCCTGGCATTTGAAAATAATTCACTTCACTTGTATATCCACCAGTTGAATTATGTTCATGTCTTTGTTTCATCAACACGTAATCTTGCTGAAACAACCGGTAAGTACGCTCCATCGTTTCTTTTTCACGCTTCACTCTATTTTTATGTTCTCGTTGATCTATACTAACTAAATCTGCAAGTGGTGCATCCGCCACAAGTCTAATTTCCTCTCCAAATAATATTGCCATATCGCCTTTTATTTCTATAATACGAAAAAGAATATCCCTATTATGAGAATATCGTTCAACTAATTCTCCAACATGTAAATCCATTCTCCTACCTCCAAACTCCAAACTCGTTAGGCCATCTTACCTGTTTTTAAAGTATGAATTTAGGAAAGGAAAGGTGACAAAAGGGACAGCTCAAGTTGAACTGTCCCTTTCATATTCTTATGACAATTTATGAAGAATTAATGCATTACTTAATGTTGCAAACTCTTCGATAGATAGCGTTTCGCCTCTTCGCTTCGGATCAATTCCTACTTCTGTCAAAATTCGATCCAACAGCTCTTTATCTTTCGGGAAACCATTTAAATTATTTGATAAATTATTCATTAAAGTTTTACGACGCTGTGCGAAACTCGCTCGTACTACTTCAAAGAAGAAAGTTTCATCTGTCACTTCTACAACTGGTTTAGGACGCTTTAGAAGACGGATAATCGCAGAATCAACATTTGGTTGTGGCACAAACACTGTACGCGGTACAGTCATAACTGTTTCTACCTCTGTATAATACTGAATGGCAATTGATAAAGAACCATACTCTTTCGTTCCTGGTTTAGCAGCTAAACGATCCCCAACTTCTTTTTGCATCATAACAACAAATCCACGAACCGGTAATTTTTCTTCAAGCAATTTAAATAAAATTGGCGTTGTAATATAGTATGGTAAGTTAGCTACTACCATTACATCTTGTCCTTCTTCAAATTGCTCACTAAACACTTCATGTACATCTGCTTTTAGTACATCTTTATTTATAACTGTAACGTTGCTATATGGAGCTAACGTCTCGTCTAAAATTGGTAATAATCTCTGATCAATTTCAAAAGCCACTACTTTTTTAGCACGCTTCGCCAATTGCTCTGTTAACGCACCAATACCTGGTCCAATTTCAATTGCGCCACTTTCTGAACCGATTTCTGCGTGATCAACGATACGATTTAATACATTCGTATCAATTAAAAAATTTTGTCCTAAACTTTTTTTGAATGAAAATCCATACTTTTCAACAATGTCTTTCGTACGATTTGGTGTTGCGATATCCTTCATTTTTTTTCCTCCTGTATTACTTGCTTATAAGCTTCTGCAAATGATTCCTTTGAAACCTGAAACATTTGTAAACGTTTATGTAACTGTTTTGCGTTTGTATAACCAATCTTTAATAGCTTACCCACTCTTTCTCTGCGACTCTTTGCCATTTCTCCGCCCACTAAGCCCGCATCGACTAGATCACTCCAACTAATTTCACTTGTGTAAGCTTCCATTTCTTCATGTATATTCTCTAAAGCACGGCGAATCGACTCATTAGAAGCATGTTCGATTCCAACACCTTTTTTCCTTTTAGCAAGTGCTTCTTCCTTCGTTAAAAAAGCATGCTTACATCCAGGAACCTTGTCAGAAATAATTTTTCGAATACGCTCTCCAGGATAATCCGGATCTGTGAAAATAATAACGCCTCGTTTTTGCTGCGCTAATTTAACTTGCTCAATAACGTGATCACCGATTGCTGAACCGTTCGTTTCGATTGTATCCGCATCAACAGCACGTTTAATCGCAACTGTATCATCTTTACCTTCTACAACGATAATCTCTTTAATTTTCATGCTTGCCTCCACACTCTTTTCATCTCTACTTAGTAAAACAAAAAAATGACGACTTTTCCATTATTATTTTCCCAATCGTACATTTTAAAAAGTAGAAGAGAAAAATCTTTGTTCACTATCCTTATTGTAACACTTCTATCTCCATCTTAATTTATCCGCAATATTTCTACACTTATGTTATGAGTAAATAGCGGGTTCTTATCACTTCTACTATCTCTCTTCTCAAAAAACAAAAAAAGAATGGGACTCCCCATTCTTTTTTATTCAACACCAAATAAGGATTTGGCATTCTTTGTTGTTACTTGTGCTACTTCGTCATAAGAAATTCCTTTTAAATTCGCAATTTCTTCTGCTACCAGTTTTACATAACTAGGTTCATTTCGTTTCCCTCGAAATGGGTGTGGTGTTAAATACGGGCAATCTGTCTCTATCAATAATTTTTCTAACGGAATCTCCATAGCAACTTCTTTCGGTTTCTTGGCATTTTTAAATGTTACTGGCCCACCTAATGAAATTAAAAAGTTCATATCGACACATCGCTGTGCTACTTCTACACTACCGCTAAAGCAATGCATAATGCCCCCTACTTCAGCTGCATTCTCTTCCTCTAGGATATCAACAATATCTTGAGTTGCATCGCGGTTATGTATAATAATCGGTAATTTCACCTTTTTCGCTAATGCAATTTGTTTACGGAATACTTCCTTCTGTATTTCTTTTGGAGACTTATCCCAGTGATAATCTAATCCCATTTCCCCAATTGCAACTACTTTAGGATGAGCCGCTAATTCTTCTAACCAAGCTAAATGTTCTTCTTTCATATCGATTGCATCAACAGGATGCCATCCAACTGCAGCGTAAATAAAATCATAAGCCTCTGCTAATTCAATTGCTTTCTTTATCGTTACTTCATCAAATCCAACAACAACTGTATATGTAACTCCCGCTTCTTTCATTCTCGCGATAACTTCTTGTAAATCTTCTTCAAATTGCTCTGCATTTAAATGTGAATGTGTATCAAACAACATAATAAATAACTCCTTTTATATTGAAATCAATTCTCTCATAGAAAAACTACACTCTTTCTAACTTAACGATAACAATACTTCAATTTTAATGCAAAAAACGGAATGTAAAAAGAAAAAAGACGCTTCACCAATGTTACACGTGAAACATCTCTTTTCTTGTCTCAATTACTTGATTTTTGTACCATTTGGTAAATTCTGGTCAATTGATGCTAATGACAATACGCCATTCTCTTCACCTGCTAAAATCATACCTTGTGATAATTCACCACGTAATTTTACAGGTTTTAAATTCGTTACACAAATAACCTTTTTACCTTTTAGTTCTTCTGGGGAATAGAATTTAGCAATCCCAGAAACCACTTGGCGCTTCTCTGTACCTAAATCAAGCTGAATTTTTAACAACTTATCTGCTTTTTTCACAGGTTCAGCGGATATTACTTCAGCTACTCGTAATTCTACTTTAAAGAAATCATCAATTGTAATTTCTTCTGCCTTTGGTTCTTCTGCTTTTTTCTCTTCTACTTTAGGAGCAGAACCTTGCATTTGTTCTTTAATATACCCCACTTCTACTTCCATTTCCAAACGAGGGAAGATTGGGTTTCCTTTTTCTACTTTTGTTCCAGCTGGAATACATCCAATTGTAGATAGGCTTTCCCAAGATTTATGCGCCTCTTCAGTAAGTCCAAGTTGAGCAAACATCTTACTTGGTGCTACTGTTAGGAATGGCATAAGCATAATACCTGTTTGACGAAGTACCTCAGCTAAGTGGGCCATTACAGACGCAAGTTTTTCGCGATCATTCTCATCCTTCGCTAATACCCACGGTTGCGTTTCATCAATATATTTGTTCGTACGGCTAACTAATTGCCAAATGGAACTTAGCGCTACAGAAAATTCCATATTCTCCATTGCCTCTTCTACTTTTTTCAATGTATCTTTGGCAAATGTCACTAACGTTTCATCGAACTCAGTTACATTTGCTTTAAATGCAGGGATTTCCCCGTTAAAGTATTTATCAATCATAGCTACTGTACGATTTAATAAGTTACCTAAATCATTCGCTAAATCAAAGTTGATTCGTTCAACAAATCCTTCTGGTGTGAATACTCCATCAGATCCAAATGGAACTTCGCGAAGTAAGTAGTAACGCAATGCATCTAATCCGTAACGATCAATTAGTGTAACTGGATCTACTACGTTTCCTTTTGACTTACTCATTTTTCCATCCTTCATTAAAATCCAGCCATGAGCAAAGACTTTCTTCGGAAGTGGTAAATCTAAAGCCATTAAAATAATTGGCCAATAAATTGTGTGGAAACGAACGATTTCTTTCCCAACTAAATGGACATCTGCTGGCCAGAATTTTTTATACTTCTCTTCATTTTCTGTTCCATATCCTAATGCAGTAATGTAATTAGACAACGCATCTACCCATACGTAAATAACGTGTTTTGGGTTACCTGGAACACGAACTCCCCAGTCAAATGAAGTACGAGAAACAGCTAAATCTTCTAATCCTGGTTTAATGAAGTTATTAATCATTTCATTTTTACGGGACTCCGGCTGAATGAAATGTGGGTTATCTTCATAGAACTTTAATAGTCGGTCTACATATTTACCCATTCTAAAGAAATAAGACTCTTCGCGAACAAGTTCTACAGCGTGACCACTATCTGGGCTTTTTCCACCAACTACTTTGTCACCTTCCATAATTGGATCTACTAATTGATGCGCTGTATAGAATGTTTCATCTTGTACAGAATACCAACCTTCATATTCATCAAGATAAATATCGCCTTGATCTACTAGCTGCTTGAAGATTTTCTCAACAACATCTTTATGACGATCTTCAGTTGTACGAATAAAATCATCATAAGAGATATCCATCTTCTCCCAAAGTTCTTTAATCCCTGATACAATGTTATCCACATATGCCTGTGGTGTAACATTTAGTTCTTCTGCTTTCTTTTGGATCTTCTGTCCATGCTCATCAGTTCCTGTTAAATAATGAACATTGTATCCTTGCATACGCTTATATCGTGCCATCGCATCTCCTGCTACTGTCGTATAAGCATGTCCAATGTGTAACTTTCCACTTGGATAATAAATTGGGGTAGTAATATAAAAGGACTTATTTTCCTCTTTCATCGTTTTGGACCTCCCGAATAACCTCATATGTATTTATAAACAGTATATCAAAAACTCATATATAAAGTGAAACTTTAATCCGTGGAGAGGGTTCATCCCCCATGGATTATTAGCCCACACCAATCGGGCTTTTACGAGCAGCCCGACTCCCACTTAACTTCTTTGCTCCGGCTAAATTTTGAAGTGGGAGTCTTACTGCTCGCAAATAGCGGGATAAAAACGAGTTAATGCTCGATATCTTTATCATCTATTACTCATATTCAAAAAAAATATACAATATATTTCCCGAAAAGTATAAACATTACAAAAAATAATACAAAACAATTGTAGAAATGACTTACATTCTATCATATATAAGAAGTATAAAAATCTATAAATCTTTTTTAAAAATATAGAATTTAATAATTGACGGAAATGTAAATGATTGGTATCATATGTCCATAGGGTATTTTGTCGAAAAATGACGAATCAAAAAAATAGACTCGAAACTTATAAACTATTTATTTAGGAGGAAAAGAATTATGAAATCTACTGGTATCGTTCGTAAAGTTGATGAATTAGGTCGTGTAGTAATTCCAATCGAATTACGCCGTACTTTAGGTATTGCAGAAAAGGATGCTCTTGAAATCTACGTTGATGATGAAAAAATCATCTTAAAGAAATATAAACCAAACATGACTTGCCAAGTAACTGGTGAAGTATCTGATGGTAACCTATCTTTAGCTGAAGGTAAAATTATCTTAAGTAAAGAAGGCGCTGAACAAGTCTTAAACGAACTTCAAGATTATATCGAAACAGCAAAATAAGCTTCTCAACTATGAGAAGCTTATTTTTTATCCACATGATAGATTTGATATACGTCGCGTTTCGACAAATCTCGGTCTTTAGCGACTATTTTTATCGCTTCTTTTGAATTCATACCTTTTTCATTTATATAATGTTCAATATGATTATATACTGAAATAGCTTCCCACCATTGTTCTTCTGGAGTAGGTTCTTCTGTTGAACCTGCTACTAAAATACAAAACTCACCACGAACTTCATTTTGCTTCGTCCACTCAATCGCTTCTTCAATTGTTCCACGAATAAACTCTTCAAATTTTTTCGTTAGCTCACGACATAATACGATTTCCCTATTTCCTAATACTTCTTGCATAGAGATTAAAGTATCATCTAAACGATGTGGCGCCTCATAAAACATCATTGTAGTTGGAATATAGCGTAGTTTTTCTAATTCAAGCTTACGTCCCTTTTTATTTCTTTGCAGGAAACCATAGAAATAAAAATGTTTTGTCTCAAGTCCTGATGCAATCAATGCTGTAAGGGCTGCATTTGCCCCAGGAAGCGGGATAACATGATATTGTTCTGCTACAGCCTCTACAACGATATCATAACCAGGATCTGAAATACATGGCATACCAGCATCGCTCACAATGGCTACAGTCTTACCTTCTTCTAACTTATCTAAAATTTTCCGTCCACTTACTCCTTTATTATGCTCATGATAACTCATAACTGGTGTTTCAATTTCAAAGTAATTACAAAGTTTCTTCGTTTGCCTTGTATCTTCCGCTGCAATAATGTCTGCCTCTTTTAAAATTCGGATTGCACGAAATGTCATATCCTCTAAATTTCCGATTGGAGTCGGTACTAAATATAAAACTCCCTTTTCATTTTGCTGAAAGCTTTTTTGCTGCCACATAGCGTTCTCCTTTTTGCATGTATTCTTCTTTTTTTTTCCTCGTTAACTGCTTAAAGTGATACTCAGCTTGCATAGCCGTTCGTTTATCCTCGTGATCCTCTACATATTTTAAAACAACTGGAAGTCTAGCGCGTGTATATCTAGCACCTTTTCCACTATTATGGGTCTGAATCCGTTTTTCTATATGATTTGTGTATCCAGCATAATAACTTCCATCAGAACACTCCACCACATAAAAACAATGCTTATTCTTCTCCATATAAAATTGAACGAAGCTCCTTTGTATATTCATTGTTTTCTTCATATACAAAAAGAGGTGGTAAGATTTTTAAATCTGCATTCCCATCCTTAATTCCTTCAATTAACAATGTATTCGCTTCTTTACCAGCCTTAGGATAAACAAATCGCACACGTTTCGGTTCAATTTTGTATTTACGCATTAATGTGACGATGTCGAGCAAACGACCTGGACGATGTACAAATGCTACTTTCCCACCCTGTTTCACTAGCTGACTACTTGCGTATACAACATCTTCTAGTGTGCACATAATTTCATGACGAGCTATCGCTAAATGTTCATTCATATTCTTCTCAGAAGTTTGTGGTGTTTGAAAATAAGGAGGATTACATGTTACAACATCATATTGATGACGTCCAAGTTTCTCCGGCATATCTTTCAAATCTCCATGGATTAAATGAATTCTTTCTGCTAAATTATTGTATTGAACACTTCTTATTCCCATATCATATAAGCGCTCTTGAATTTCTACACCTGTAATTTTCCCTTTTGTCCTTGTACTTAATAAAAGAGGGATAACTGCATTACCTGTACACAAATCAAGTAAATTACCTTTTTGAATTGGCACCCAAGCAAAATCTGCAAGTAAAACAGCATCCAAAGAAAAATTAAATACTGATGGACTTTGTACAATCTTCATATCTTGCGCTAATAAGTAATCTAAACGCTCATCTTCATATAAATTCATATATTGCTCCCTTTCTTACACTTAACCTACCCTATTTCATCTTCTATTAATGTAAAAATAAATTTCATTCTACTCTCATGTATAAAAAATTACCTTTCCAATTATATTGGAAAGGTAATCTCACTTTTTATTTAAAAATGACAGACAGAATAAACAATCTCCCTCTTTACGTACACTTCCATAATGTAGATTGCAAATATGAAAACCTTCTTGATATAGTCTCGCTAGATTATCGTAGCCTTCACCAATATCTGTCTTCGCCTTCATTTCTTTGCGTTTTTGAGTTTTTTGTTTTTCCTTGTTCTGCACTTCTTCAAAACGATGTCGCAAATTTTCATTTTCCATTTTTATATGTTGGTTTTCTTCCAATAATTCTGCAAGATGTTGTTTTAATTCTCCCAACTGTTTGTATAAATGTCCAATTTGCTCTTCCATACTAGAAACCGATGCAAAAATATCCTTTTTCTCCACAAGCACCCACCTCATTAATCTGTGGTTTGACTCGAAACGACCCCTTTATTCATTAATTCATCTAACGTATATTCTACTATCCGTTCCTTGTCTACTAGTTCCACTTGAATTAATCTTTCTAAAATATTTAATCCGATAACACGGCCAGTACCGTGCGGTGTTTGTATACGTTGATCTAAATCAGGAAGTTGTTCCTTTGCTGCCTCATATTCATCATTCTCATATTTTAAGCAACACATTAAGCGACCACATAAACCAGAGATTTTTGCAGGATTTAATGATAAATTTTGATCCTTTGCCATTTTAATGGATACAGGTTCAAAATCTCCTAAAAAAGTAGAACAACAAAGCATACGACCACATGGACCAATACCACCAAGCATTTTTGCTTCGTCACGAACGCCGATCTGTCTCAGCTCAATTCTTGTCCTAAAAATTGCCGCTAAGTCTTTCACTAGTTCCCGGAAATCAATCCGACCATCCGCAGTAAAGTAAAAAATAATCTTATTACGATCGAACGTATACTCTACATCTACAAGCTTCATATCAAGATTATGTTCTCCTACCTTTTGTTGACAAACTTGATATGCTTCTTTCGCAGCATGCCTATTCTCTTCAACAATGGTACGATCATTTTCATTTGCAATACGAATAACTTTTTTTAGCGGTAATACAACGTCATTTTCATCAACTTGCTTTTTGGTAATAACTACTTTTCCGTACTCAATACCTCTTACCGTTTCTACAATTACAAACTCATTTTCTGAGATATCGAACTGATTTGGATCAAAGTAATATACCTTTCCGGCCTTCTTAAAGCGAACACCTACTACATCATACAAAACGGTCATCCCTCCTGCAACCGCAACACTAACTGTTCGAACACAAGCTGCGCATTTACATTAGCGTTGATTCTATTTTTTGCCTCTAATATATTAAAGAGAGCTGATACAATGCGCTTCTGAGCATAAGAAAAGGATTCAAACATCTCTTTCTGCTCATGAAAAACAAGACGATCTTCTTCTCCAAGTTGAACATATAATAAATCCTTATAAATAAGGAGTAACATATCTAAGCCTTGCTGTAATTGTTCTTTCTCTCCAAAGTGCTTCCCCCATTTTTCTTGTACAAAAAAAATAGAGGCCTTATCTTTTTCGAGCGCTTCACATAATTTTATCACTAAAGCTCTCGCTTGTGCAAACCATTCATCATTACACATTAATAAAGCTTCTTCAAAACTATTTGTAAGCTGCGCAGCAAGTGTAGATAAAGAGACTGTAATACCTTCTTCCTCTAACCTCTTAATTAAAGATTCTGTAGGCAACGGCCTAAACGTAACAACTTGACAACGAGATAAGATTGTATTTAAAATCTGATGACTTTGTTCAGTAAGTAAAATAGCTGTTGTATCACTACTTGGTTCTTCTAAAAACTTTAAGAGCGTATTCGCTGCATTTGCTGTCATACGATCTGCATGCTCAATAATATATACTTTTTTATTTGCTTCTAATCCTGTTTTTGAAAACTCTTCTTGTAAATCATGAATTTGCTGTTTTTTAATAGATAATCCATCTGGTTTTACAATATGTAAGTTTGGGTAGTTACCTGAATCAATTCGGCGACAATTCGTACATACATGACAAGGCTCTACACCATTTCTTTGTGAACAGAGAAAACTTTTTGCCATTTGAATTGCTGTGGCGAACTTCCCAGTTCCTTTCCCTCCCTCTAACAAGTAAGCGTGGGATATACGCTCTTTTGCAATGCTATTCATCAACATTTTGACACCGATGGGCTGTATAGCAGAAAGCTGCTCCCACGTATTTATCATACTGCATACCTCACTTATTTCATTCTTTCCTTCTATTATAACAATTTACCTTCTATAATCTGAACAACTTCTTCTATAAGTTTTTTCATTGGTTGATCAGCATTTACTAATACAATGCGATTAGAGAAACGCTCTACAACTTGTAAATACCCTTCACGCACACGTTTATGGAAAGAGATATCTTCCATATCTAGTCGATTTACTTCACGTCCTGCATCTTTTCCAATTCGTGCTAAACCTACCTCTGGCTCAATATCTAAATAGATTGTTAAACTAGGCATACAATCTTCCGTTGCGAAACGATTAATTTCAAATACTTTATCCATACCTAAGCCTCTTGCATATCCTTGATATGCTAAAGAACTATCTATAAAACGATCACATAGTACAAGATAGTTTTCCTCAAGTGCTGGCATAACTTTTTCCACTAAATGTTGTCTACGTGCAGCAGCATATAAGAGCGCCTCTGTACGTGCTTCCATCATCGTATACTCTTTTTTATGTAAAATTGTTCTAATATCTTCAGAAATTGCAATACCACCTGGTTCTCTGGTCGCCATTACCTTTTGTTCCTTTTGCTCAAAATATGGTAATAAACTTTTAATTAATGTTGTTTTACCCGAACCTTCTGGCCCTTCAATTGTTACAAATAATCCCTTCATCCTAAAACCTACTTTCTATATCATACACGTTCATATATTTCGTACTACCTTGAAAACGAGCCCCTGTTTTCTCTAAATGAGTAATTTGCTTTGTATGTTCTTGAGTAATTCTCTCTCCATACATGATCAATGGAATTCCAGGTGGATACGGAATCACCATTTCTGCAGCTATCATACCAACGGCTTCTTCTATAGATACTAACTTCGTTTCATATCTCTCTAATTGTTTATACGTATACGGTAAAGGGGAAATCTCCCCTTTATAAGTATAACGAATTGATGCTGTCTTGTCTTTTACCTTATATTGCTGCATAGCTAATCGAATGATCTCTATAGCTTTCATATACCCCTCATTTACTTGTAACGGTAATATAAATAGGACGTTATATGGATCTGCCATTTCCGTATATATACCGACTTTTTCAAATACAGACTGTAATTCATACCCCGATAACTGACAGCGAGTTTGCACCGTAACTTTTAATTCATCTTGCGATGGATATTGTAAAATAGCTATTTGTGGGATAGATCGCAATCCTTCTTTAAATCGGCGTAAAAACTCAACGATTTCATCATGACCTTCTTCCTTTATAACTGCTATTGCAAAACGTGCTATATCAAGAGAAGCCATAATTGGATACGATGGGCTACTAGATTGTAGCATACTTAAATAGGAGGAAACTTTTTCTTCGCTCACCAAACGGCTATTTATATGTAAATAAGATCCCATTGTCATCGCAGGTAATGTTTTATGTGCGGAATGAACCACAATATCTGCACCATAAACTAATGCTGACTTCGGGAAGGGGTCCCCTATACAAAAATGCGCCCCATGGGCTTCATCTACTAGAACAGGAATTTTATGTGCATGTGCGTAAGCGATACTTGCCTCTAAATCAATTCCCATACCATAGTAATTAGGATGTGTTAAAATAAGTGCTTTTGCATTTGGATACTTTGTAATTGCCTCCTTAATAATTTCATCATGAACACCTACTGGTACGTTATGTACTTCATCAATCCATGGATTTAAAAAGACCGGATTAGCCCCTGCTAATTTCAAACCATTAATGATCGATTTATGACAATTTCTTTGTACGAGGACAATATCATGTTCGCCGCAGCAAGACAAAATCATTGCTAAATTTCCAACTGTTGAACCATTAATTAAAAAATAACTTTTGTGCACGCCATATACTTCAGCTAATAATTGCTGTGCTTCATCTATACATTCAAACGGGCTATGTAAATCATCTAATCCTGTTAACTCTGTTACATCAATTGATAATATGTCCTTAAACCCCCCTGAAGCTTTCTGAGGGAAGTTTAAACCATTCTTATGACCTGGAACATGAAAAGATAGTAGTCGCCTTTCTTTAAATTTCATTAGCGCCTCATATAAAGGCATACGATTTTGATTCATATATATCTCTTCCTTATTATTCATTCTGTATCTATTATACAGATATTAGGGCAAAAAAAATAATAGGCATAATGCCTATTTAAAAATATGATACTTCTAATTTTCGCAGTTGTTTTAAATAATGTATATACTTCGGGTCAGTTGTCTCAGTATTCACCAGATTTCTTTCGCACTCGTAACATATTAAATTATTATATACATATATTCCTTCCCCTCTTTTTGTCTCACAAACGATGCAAATTTCACTTGGTAATTTCATAATCTTTCCTCCCTTTTTAAATAAACATATTATATACCTCTATTCCTTAACAAATTTCCGGAAAATATACATCAATTTTTTATATAATATGATTTATTCTTGGGCAACGTGTTTGTATTACTTATGTATTCCCTTTACTTCTTTCATGTAATGTTTAAAAACAAAAAAACACAAGTCAAAAGACTTGTGTTTTTATCTTGCTTGGCGACGTCCTACTCTCACAGGGACAAGGTCCCAACTACCATCGGCGCTAGAGAGCTTAACTTCCGTGTTCGGTATGGGAACGGGTGTGACCTCTCTGCCATCATCACCAAACTATGAAGGTATATTCCTTCAAAACTAGATAACATTTGCTTCATATTATATGGTTAAGTCCTCGATCTATTAGTATTCGTCAGCTCCACATGTCACCATGCTTCCACCTCGAACCTATCAACCTGATCATCTTTCAGGGATCTTACTAGCTTACGCTATGGGAAATCTCATCTTGAGGGGGGCTTCATGCTTAGATGCTTTCAGCACTTATCCCTTCCGCACATAGCTACCCAGCTATGCCCTTGGCAGAACAACTGGTACACCAGCGGTGCGTCCATCCCGGTCCTCTCGTACTAAGGACAGCTCCTCTCAAATTTCCTGCGCCCACGACGGATAGGGACCGAACTGTCTCACGACGTTCTGAACCCAGCTCGCGTACCGCTTTAATGGGCGAACAGCCCAACCCTTGGGACCGACTACAGCCCCAGGATGCGATGAGCCGACATCGAGGTGCCAAACCTCCCCGTCGATGTGGACTCTTGGGGGAGATAAGCCTGTTATCCCCGGGGTAGCTTTTATCCGTTGAGCGATGGCCCTTCCATGCGGAACCACCGGATCACTAAGCCCGACTTTCGTCCCTGCTCGACTTGTAGGTCTCGCAGTCAAGCTCCCTTATGCCTTTGCACTCTACGAATGATTTCCAACCATTCTGAGGGAACCTTTGGGCGCCTCCGTTACACTTTAGGAGGCGACCGCCCCAGTCAAACTGCCCACCTGACACTGTCTCCCGGGTCGATAAGACCCGTAGGTTAGAATTTCAATACAGTCAGGGCGGTATCCCACCAGCGCCTCCACCGAAGCTAGCGCTCCGGTTTCAATGGCTCCCGCCTATCCTGTACAAACTGTACCAAAATTCAATATCAGGCTACAGTAAAGCTCCACGGGGTCTTTCCGTCCTGTCGCGGGTAACCTGCATCTTCACAGGTACTATAATTTCACCGAGTCTCTGGTTGAGACAGTGCCCAAATCGTTACACCTTTCGTGCGGGTCGGAACTTACCCGACAAGGAATTTCGCTACCTTAGGACCGTTATAGTTACGGCCGCCGTTTACTGGGGCTTCAGTTCAGAGCTTCGCTTACGCTAACCCCTCTCCTTAACCTTCCAGCACCGGGCAGGTGTCAGCCCCTATACTTCGCCTTACGGCTTC
>NZ_JBBOXC010000001.1:12500-27500 GCF_038007365.1 Bacillus sp. FSL R9-9492 | reverse complement strand
ATGGCACCACGCAAAACATGATATACACCTTGATATTCTTTCATTTTTTCCATCGCAATTACATCTTTCGGCTCTTGTACTACACAAACAACCGATTGATCCCTATGCGAATCGTCACAAATATAACAAGGATCGCGGTCAGTGATATGTCCGCACACAGAACAATACGCTAAATCTCGCTTTGCATTCACAAGTGCTTTCGCAAAACCTAGTACATCATCCTCTTTCATATCTAACACGAAGAATGCCAATCGAACCGCTGTTTTCGGTCCAATTCCTGGCAACTTCATAAAACTATCGATTAATTTTGATATCGGTTCTGGATAATGCATATATCAATATCCTCCTAGAACATTCCACCTGGTAAGTTCATGCCTTTTGTAAATTTGCCCATTGTAGAGTTTGAAAGTTCATCAACCTTTTTAAGTGCATCATTCGTTGCAGCTAATACTAAGTCTTGTAACATTTCGATATCTTCTGGATCTACAACTTCTTCTTTAATTTTCACTTCAAGAACTTGCTTATGACCATTTGCAATAACAGTAACCATTCCGCCGCCAGCTGTACCTTCAACTGTTTTTTCGCCAAGCTCTTCTTGCGCCTTCGCCATGTCCTTTTGCATCTTTTGCATTTGTTTCATCATATTATTCATATTTCCCATTCCGCCACGCATCATAATTAATTCCTCCTCATTATTATTACTCTTTTATTTCAATAAGTTCTTGCCCTACTAATTTTACAGCCTCTTCTATAAGAGGATCTTCTTTTTGTTCTGGGCTTTCTTCAGAATCCCCGCCTTCGCGTTGTAAAAAGTCTTCACGAATTTTACCCCATTCACTTTTTGGGATAGCAATCATATTTAACCTTTTACTTAACAATTCAAAAAGGGTTTGTTCCAATGTATCCATCGCTTCTCGATTTTCACTAGCCATTTTGCAATGAATCTCATATTGAAATGCTAACACATAGGTATCATCCGAAGCCGCAACTGGTTCACTATTTTCTAATAAAACAGCAAATGCTACTTTGTTATGTGACTTGAGCCTTCCTAATAATTCGCCCCATACAGCTTTTAACTGTTCTAAATCTTGACGCTTCGCTTGCTTTAACACTTCATTCACACGTCCAACAGGAATTTTCATACTTCCTGTTCGTACCGGTTTTGGTGTTGCCCGCGTCTCTCTTACTTCCTGCTGCACACCAGCTGGCACGCCATTCTTTTTAACTTGCTCTAACTCTTTCTCCAACTGCTGCATCCTGTTCATAATCGCTTGTAAACGATCTGCGCCGTTTGCTTGCATCATAAACTGCTGACACAGTTGCACCATAACAACTTCCAAGAATATTCTTGGATGGTTTGTCCACTTCATCTCCTGTTGTCCCTTACTAAGGGTATGAATAATTTCATAGATTACTTCCGGTTGCATTTCTTCACTTAACGTACGGAATTGATCATCTACAATTACCCGTTCCAACATATGTTCTAATTGTGGTGAAGTTTGATATAAAAGCATATCACGATAGTAGTAAATGAAATCCTCCATAAAGCGAACTGGATCTTTCCCTTTACTCATCATCTCATCTATAATACGTAACGCTCTTGATACATCATTTTCACGTATACATTCTACCAGGTCACCCAAATATCGCTGAGATACAGATCCTGTTACAGCTAAAACATCTTCACTCGTCACCGCTTCATCACTATAAGAAATAGCTTGATCAATAAGACTGAGCGCATCACGCATACCACCTTCGGCGGCACGCGCTACGATTTGTAACGCTTCATCTTCTACTTGCGTACCTTCATTTGTCACGACCGTCGATAATCTCTCAACGATATCATTTACTGATATCTTTCGAAACTCAAAACGCTGACAACGCGAAATAATTGTAGCTGGAATTTTATGCGGTTCTGTTGTCGCCAGAATAAAAATAACATGTCCTGGCGGCTCTTCTAAAGTTTTCAAAAGCGCATTAAAGGCACCCATAGAAAGCATGTGAACTTCATCAATAATGTATACTTTATATCCTACAGCACTTGGAGCATATTTTACTTTATCTCTTATATCTCGAATTTCATCTACACCGTTATTTGAAGCCGCATCAATTTCTAATACATCTGAAATAGACCCTTGTGTAATTCCTAAACAAGAAGGACATTCATTACAAGGTTCAGCTACCGGGGCGTGTTCACAGTTAATTGCCTTTGCAAATACTTTTGCAATTGTCGTTTTCCCTGTTCCCCTCGGACCCGAAAACAAATAAGCATGTGAAGCTTTCTCTTGAAGAAGGGCATTTTGCAACGTTTTTGTCACGTGCTTTTGACCGACTACATCTTCGAATTTTTGCGGTCTCCATGTTCGGTATAACGCTTGGTATGACACGAAAATACGGCCTCCCTCAAAGGTTATTATCTTATTTATTATAACCCATTCTGTTTATAGATTCCAAAAGTTATTTTCCATACAAAAAACTCACCTTTATATAAAGGTGAGTTTTGTATACATATATAACTGCCGTGCACCTTCTGTCGATTACGTACCATAAGCGTTACTCAAGCAGTTAGCTCGGTTCAGGCACTCCTGCGGCACACGAGAAAACCCGCTTATTGCTGCTTCCTTCCGGACCTGACAAGGTTCACGGGGTCCCGTTGCGCAGGACCCAAACGTCAACACCACTTACTTAAGGCAGACCTTACAGCAACATAACCTCGAGAAGGGATTCAGCCTCGCTAGAGCGGATTGCGAGTATAGGGCACCGCTACCTCCCCGCTTAGCACGGCAAAGTTAAAACCAATATTCGGTTGCCTTGGATAAGGCATTATCAGTATAACTTGTTTTTTTACAAAATGCAAATACGTTAGTTACCATTACTTTTCTCTAGTTTTTTCACTTCTTTTCTTTTCTTACGAAGCTCCCTAAAAAAAATCGTTAACAACGTGCCACATTCTTCTTCAAGTACACCAGGCACTACTTCACACTGATGATTAAAACGCTCATCAGTTAAAAGATTCATCAACGTACCTGCACATCCACCTTTCGGATCGCTCGCACCATATACAACCCGTTTTATACGCGATAAAACAATTCCCCCTGCACACATTGGGCAAGGTTCTAATGTTACATATAACGTTGCATCTTCTAAACGCCATGTCCCTAATTTTTTGCAAGCTTCATCAATAGCTAAGAGTTCGGCGTGAGCTATTGATCTCTGTTCAGTTTCTCTTAAGTTATGTGCGACACTAATCACTTCACCATCTAGCACAATTACAGCACCAATTGGTACCTCTTGTATCGCCTCCGCCTTCTTCGCTTCCTCTATTGCTAACTGCATAAAATATATATCTCGCTCCATAATATAGTCCTTTCACCAAAAATAAAATACACTTTTTCATTTCTTGCAGGTGGGATAACTTTTACAAATTCAATCCAACCTAAAGAAGAAAGAGAGGGAATTACATATGAAAAATACTGCCTTACTCATTATCGATATGATTAATGATTTTCAATTCTCCCACGGACCCATCCTGGCACAGAAATGTGAAATTATAAAGAATCCCATTTTACAATTAAAGGACACCATGAAGTCATTGGGCTATCCAATAATTTATATCAATGATCACTATCAACTTTGGAGATCTGATATTGATCAACTTATCACCCATTGTACAAATGAGTATAGTAAAAATATTATCGAGGCCATTGCTCCGCATACTGACGATTACATTTTTATTAAACCACATTACTCTGCTTTTTATGAAACACCTTTGAATTCTTTATTAGGTTATTTAAAAATCGAAAATCTCATTTTAACAGGAATTGCCGGGAACATATGCATCCTTTTTACAGCTAATGATGCCCATATGAGAAATTATACACTTTATGTACCACGGGATTGCATCGCTTCTAATAACGAGCAAGATAATGAACATGCTTTAAAAATAATGGAAGCCACATTAAAGGCAAATATTGTACCGTCATCCCAAATAAAATTTAATTAATACATATCTATTTTCTAACTTTTTATATCAAATTAGTCCGCTCGCTCCCCTCTTGTGCTACAATAATTCTGTTTTGTGTTTTTAGTAGTCACGGTAAATCACTGATTGAAAGGAGGAAACAGCGTGACCGGAGTACCATTTATCACGGTTGAAGGACCAATTGGTGTTGGAAAAACTTCACTTGCGAAGGAACTTTCAACTCACATGCAACTCCACTTACTAAAAGAGATTGTTGATGAAAATCCCTTTTTAGGAAAATTCTACGAAGACATCGACGAATGGAGTTTTCAAACAGAGATGTTCTTTCTTTGTAATAGATACAAACAACTAGAGGATATTAACATAAAGTATTTGAATCAAAGAAAGCCTGTAGTAGCAGATTATCATATATTTAAAAATTTAATTTTTGCATCCCGTACATTAAAAGATTCTCAATATGACAAGTACATGCAAATTTATCGCATTCTTACGCAAGATATGCCTGTGCCAAATGTCATCGTTTATTTAACAGCGAGCCTAGAAACATTACAAAAACGAATTGCCATGCGCGGAAGAGAATTCGAAAAAAATATGGATCCAAATTACTTGCTACAGCTTACAAAAGATTACGAAACAGCAATGGATGCTTTCAAAAAGGACCATCCAGATATTCCAGTATTGAAATTTAATGGAGACGATATGGATTTTGTAAGAAATCCTGATGATTTAAATGTCATCTTATCAGCTCTTCAAAATACTCTCTTGAAGGAGTCGAAATAACAATGAATTTAAGGCAAAAATATGATATACCAAATGATGCAGTTATCACTATTGCTGGAACAGTAGGTGTCGGTAAATCAACTATGACAACTGCATTGGCTAACGCTTTAGGTTATCGTACATCTTTTGAAAAAGTAGATTCCAACCCATATTTGGACAAGTTCTATGCTGATTTCACACGCTGGAGCTTTCACTTACAAGTGTACTTTTTAGCAGAACGATTTAAAGAACAAAAAAGAATTTTCGAATATGGTGGCGGTTTTGTTCAAGACCGTTCTATCTATGAGGACACTGGTATTTTCGCAAAAATGCATTACGAAAAGGGTACAATGACTGAAACTGATTATGAAACATACAAAGGTTTATTTGATGCTATGGTCATGACTCCTTACTTCCCTCATCCAGACTTATTAATTTACCTAGAAGGTTCTTTTGATGATATTGTCGATCGTATTCAAGAACGAGGACGTCCCATGGAGCAGCAAACACCAATTGAATATTGGAAAGAGATGCATGGACGTTACGATAACTGGATTAATAACTTTAATTCATGCCCTGTTTTACGATTAAACATTAATGAATACGATATTTTAAAAGATGGCGATTCAATCGAACCAATCATTAAAAAAATTGGACATTTTTTAAAACAAACACGTAAACTTGTAAAATAAAAAACCCGTGCATATGCACGGGTTTTCCTATGAAATTACTTTTTCTTTTTTGTCGGAGCAATAATTTCACTCTCTGGCTTTCCAGCATTAATACGCTGACGAACAGTACTCGTACTAATATCATATGTTTCAGCAATCTCTTTAACAGTCAATTCTTTCCCATTAATTACTGCTGTTAGTAATTTCCCTGTACGTTTTGGAGTTACTTCTTTTTGCACAGCTGGTTTTTCAGCTTCTTTTGGTACCTCTACTTTTTTTGCAACCTGTTTTACATCACAAGTGCAACCACAAAGTTTACGGAATGTATCATCACTTATAATGCGCGACACATTTGCACCACTGTTTAAAATTCTATTGTTCTTACAGACAGGACATTGTACATAATATAAAGTTTTTCCATCTAAAGGAAACGTTTGTATAATAAGATCCATGTTAACTCCTTTCATATCTATGAAGATAATCATCGGAATATGAGTGTGTAATAAGGACACTATATCCTTACATCATACTTTATGATTGGTTTTAAAATAAAAACTCGTTACGTGTTGGTAACGAGTTCTCCAATCTCCACTTATATGCGCTGTTGTCAATTATATCTGGAGGAGGTAGAGGGATTCGAACCCCCGCGCGACTCTCGCCGCCTGTCGGTTTTCAAGACCGATCCCTTCAGCCAGACTTGGGTATACCTCCATATTGACATCAAATATAATATCAAAAGAAAAACAGTTAGTCAACCCTACTATAATAAATTATGAGGAAAGGAAAATTTTACTTCCCCTCTCCTTTATGACACTGCTGACAACGTCCATAATTACCAATCACTCATACCGATGAATGTTTTAACTTATTTAATAACTGTTTTTCCTCCCATATAAGGGCGAAGAACTTCTGGAATTATAATTGTACCATCTTCTTGTTGGTAGTTCTCTAAAATAGCTGCCACTGTACGTCCAATTGCAAGACCAGATCCATTTAGTGTATGAACATGTTCCGGTTTGCCATTTGGCTCACGACGGAAACGGATATTCGCGCGTCTCGCTTGGAATGCCTCAAAATTACTACAAGAAGAAATTTCACGATATGTACCATAGCTTGGAATCCATACTTCAATATCGTATTTCTTCGCTGCTGTAAATCCTAAATCTCCTGTACACATGCTCATAACGCGATATGGCAACTCTAATAATTGTAACACGCGCTCTGCATCATTTGTTAATTTTTCTAACTCTTCGTAAGAATCTTCTGGTTTCACGAACTTCACAAGTTCAACTTTATTAAATTGGTGTTGGCGAATTAAACCACGTGTATCACGACCAGCTGAACCTGCTTCAGAACGGAAGCATGAGCTAAACGCAGCATATCGTATCGGCAATTGCTCTTTACTCACAATCTCATCACGATGCATATTCGTTACAGGTACTTCAGCTGTTGGGATTAGGAAATAATCTTCACTTTCAATACGGAATGCATCTTCTTCAAACTTCGGAAGTTGTCCTGTTCCTGTCATACTTGCACGGTTTACCATATAAGGAGGCAATACTTCCTCATATCCATGCTCATCAGTATGAAGGTCAAGCATAAAGCTAATCAAAGCACGTTCTAATCTTGCACCAGCACCTTTGTAAAATACAAATCGGCTTCCTGTTACTTTCCCAGCACGTTCAAAATCTAAAATCCCTAAATCAGTAGCAAGGTCCCAATGTGGTTTTGGCTCATAAGTAAATTCTTTCACTTCTCCCCAAGTACGTGCTACTACGTTATCATCCTCTGTTTCGCCTATTGGGGCAGATTCATGAGGGATATTTGGGATAGATAGCATTAATCTTTCTAAATCTTCTTCAACTGTACGAAGCTCATTATCAAGATCTTTTACTTTTTCCCCAACTTCACGCATTTCTATAATTAGAGCTTCCGCATCTTTCTTTTCACGCTTTAATACTGAAATTTGTTGAGATACTTCGTTACGTTTACTTTTTAGTTCTTCTGTTTGAACAAGTAGCTCTCTTCTTCTCGTATCAAGTTCTTCAAAGCGACCAAAATCCGTTAAATCTTCGCCTCTATGCTGTAATTTTGCTTTTACTTCTTCAAAATTCGTACGTAAAAATTTAATATCAAGCATTATATACTCCTCCTTTTATTTTATAAAACACAAAAAACTCCCGTCCCTATACAAAGGGACGGGAGTTAACCCGCGTTGCCACCCTAGTTGAAAGCATTACCGCTTTCCTCTCAAGTAGAAATAACGGCTCTTCACCGGGAATGTTTACTAATCAAAAGATATTCCACATTCCATTCCAGGATGGATTCACAAACTGTTTCTATCGATTTCCACCAACCATCGACTCTCTATAAGAAACAACATTTGTTACTACTTCCTATCAACACGCTTATTTTATAAAATTGTTATCATCAATTTACTATAATCTTATACAAGTTGCAAGTTACTTATACAACTTTTTTCATTTTCGCTTCTTTTACCATTTCTACAAAGTATGCTGTTACACGATGATCATCCGTTAATTCCGGATGGAAAGAAGCAGCTAAAAACGGCCCTTGCCTTACCGCTACCATTCGCTCGCCATGCATAGAAAGTACTTCAACATCATCAGCTACATTTACAACATACGGAGCACGGATAAATACACCAACAAAGTCTTCTCCCACACCTTTAATTGAAAGTGCAGCTTCAAAACTATCTTTTTGGCGTCCGAACGCATTGCGCTCAACCGTAATATCCATAGCACCAATATGTGCTTCTTCATAGCCAATAAGTGTTTTCGCAAGAAGAATCATTCCTGCACATGTACCAAACATTGGTTTACCAGACTTCGCAAATGTACGAAGAGGCTCCATGAAAGCATACTTATCAATAAGACGGCGCATTGTTGTACTTTCACCGCCTGGTAAAATAAGACCATCAATCTCTTCAAGTTGCTCTATACGCTTTACAACAACAGCTTCTGCACCACTTGCCTCAACTGATTTTACATGCTCACGAACTGCACCTTGAAGACCTAGTACACCGATTTTCACCATTTTAAAGATCTCCTTTAATTACCATCCACGCTCTTGCATGCGTTGTTCTGGTAATAACGTTGAAATTTCGATACCTTTCATTGCATTACCTAATCCTTTAGAAAGGCTTGCAATTAGTTCGTAATCTTCATAATGAGTCGTTGCTTCAACGATTGCACGTGCAAATTTCTCTGGGTTCTCTGATTTGAAGATACCAGATCCAACAAATACACCATCAGCACCAAGTTGCATCATTAACGCTGCATCTGCTGGCGTTGCTACACCACCTGCTGCAAAGTTTACAACTGGCAGGCGACCAAGGCGTTTAATTTCAAGTAGTACTTCATAAGGAGCACCAGTATTTTTTGCATATGTCATTAACTCATCTTCACGTAGACTTGCAACTTGACGGATTTCTGCATTGACTTGGCGCATATGACGCACTGCCTCTACAATGTTTCCTGTTCCAGGTTCACCTTTTGTACGAAGCATAGCTGCACCTTCTGTAATACGACGTGCAGCTTCTCCGATATCGCGGCAACCACATACAAACGGAACTGTGTAATCACGTTTATTTAAATGGTATACTTCATCAGCAGGAGTCAATACTTCACTCTCATCGATATAGTCTACCCCTAATGATTCTAATACACGTGCTTCTACAAGGTGACCGATACGACATTTTGCCATAACCGGAATTGATACAGCACCCATAACTTCTTCAACAATTGTTGGATCTGCCATACGAGAAACGCCACCTGCTGCACGAATATCTGCAGGTACACGCTCTAATGCCATAACAGCAACTGCGCCTGCCTCTTCTGCAATCCTTGCTTGCTCAGCGTTAACTACGTCCATAATAACGCCGCCTTTTTGCATTTCTGCCATTCCACGTTTTACACGTTCTGTCCCTGTTACATTTGTCATGTACAAAAACCCCCCTAGGTGAATTGCTTTCCCCGTTAAAGAAGAAAATTAAGAATACTCTTACATTCTACCACTAACTATCTGATGCTTGTCCACTACTTTTTCATAAAGTCGGTATGAAAAATAGGAATAAGAAAAAGCTCCTACAATGAGGAGCTTTTAAAACCAACCTTTTACTGTATCAACAGCACCATTCCACATACCACTAAAGAAAGAACCAATTCCGCGCATAGAACGTGTAAACCAGCCTGCCTCTTCTACTTCAGATTTTGTTACAAGGTCTACTTGTAATGATTTTCCTGATAAAAATCCAGGATCATTACTATCTTTAGACGTTACAACCATTTGGCCAAGTGCAACTCCCTTTTTCAGAGGTGCTTCTTGTCCCTTATTGCCTTCTTTAAATTCTGTTTTATAAACGTCTTTACTTCCCTTTGGCACCGGAAGTGAAACAGCTTGCTTCGTTTGAACTGCTACATCTTTATCTTTCGCATTTTCAACTCTTACTGTCTCTTTTCCTTTAACCGAAGAACCTTTTTCATACATTTTCTTCATTTCAAAGTTAGCAAAGCCATAATCATATAATTTCTTTGTCTCATCAAATCTTGCTGTATGAGATTTTGTTTTAATAACTACAGAAATGAAACGCATACCATTTCTTTCAATCGTACCAGTAAAACAATCTCCTGCTTCTGGAGTTGATCCTGTTTTCAGGCCATCTACGCCTTCATATTCCTTAATTAACCCTTTTAACATCCAGTTCCAGTTAGGCATTTCGATCCGATCCGTAGTACCTTCACGGAATACTTTTTTTGAAATTTTTGCTATGTCTAATGTTTTAGGGAAATCTTGAATAAGACGTTGTGCTAAAATTGCTACATCTCTCGCAGACATTTTATTTTCTTCATCTGGAGTTGTCCCTTCAGGATGGTGTCCTTTTAAATCTTTGTTCGTTAAACCCGTAGAATTTACAAACTTATAATTTCTTAATCCAAACTCTTTCGATTTATCATTCATCATTTTTACAAAGTCTACTTCTTTTCCAGCAACTGCTTCAGCTAACGCTATTGTTGCACCATTAGCAGAATAAATCGCCATTGCTTCGTATAGCTCTTTTACTGTATAAGACTCACCGTTTCGTAGAGGCACATTCGATAATGAACGATCTTGCGAAATGTTATACGCATATTCGGAAACCTTAACTTTTTGATCCCATTTTAGTTTCCCTTTCGCAACAGCCTCGTTCACTAGGTATTCACTCATCATTTTTGTCATACTAGCAATTGATAATAACTCATCTGCATTTTTTTGATATAAAATCTTTCCAGAATTCGCTTCTACTAAAATTGCCGCACCTGCTTCAATGTTTAAAGCGGCTCCTGTTTCTGCTGATGCATTGCTATATGGTACAAGCATGCCACAAGCTATTGTAAGCACTGTTACCAACGCAATGAATCTTTTGCAAAACATACCTTTCACTTTTGCTACCCCCAATATCTATGTACTCACATAACCGTTATTCTAACATAATCAAAAAAAAATAGACAGAGATATCAAATCTCCGTCTATTTACATATAAGACATTATAATGAGTAGTTTGGAGCCTCTTTTGTAATCTGTACGTGATGAGGGTGGCTTTCACGTAAACCGGCACCCGACATACGAATGAACTGCGCATTCTCACGTAAGAATTCTAAATCCTGTGCTCCGCAGTATCCCATACCTGCACGTAATCCACCAACTAATTGATGAACTGTATCTGCTAAAGGTCCTTTATATGGTACTCGTCCTTCAATACCTTCTGGAACAAGTTTTTTGTTTCCTTCTTGGAAGTAGCGATCTTTACTTCCTTTTTCCATTGCTCCAACAGAACCCATACCACGATATACTTTAAATTGACGACCCTGGTAAATTTCAGTTTCTCCAGGGCTTTCAGCTACACCAGCGAACATACTACCTAGCATAACAACGTGTGCTCCTGCTGCTAAAGCTTTAACCATATCACCAGAGTATTTAACACCGCCATCTGCAATAACTGGAATGCCGTATTTACGGGCTTCAGTTGCACAATCATAAACTGCTGTTAATTGTGGTACACCAACTCCAGCTACAACACGCGTTGTACAAATAGATCCTGGTCCAATACCAACTTTAACTACATTTGCACCAGCTTCAATTAATGCTTTTGTTGCTTCAGCTGTAGCAACATTTCCAGCAATAATATTTAGTTCTGGATATTTTGCGCGAACTTCTTTTACTTTTTCAATAACACCTTGAGAATGCCCATGAGCTGTATCAAGTACAATTGCATCTACACTCGCTTTTACTAATGCGTCGATACGAAGCATTGCATCAGCCGTTACACCAACTGCTGCTCCAACCAATAAGCGTCCTTGCTTATCCTTTGCAGAGTTTGGAAATTCAATTACTTTTTCAATATCTTTTATTGTAATAAGCCCTTGTAATACACCGCTATTATCAACAAGAGGAAGCTTTTCAATTTTATACTTTTGTAGGATCTTTTCAGCTTCTCCTAGTGTAGTACCAACTGGGGCTGTAATTAACTGTTCTTTTGTCATTACGTCAGAAATTTTGATTGAGTAGTCTTGGATGAAGCGCATATCACGGTTTGTAATAATACCAACTAATTTTCGCTCATCTAAATTATTTACAACTGGTACACCTGAGATGCGGTATTTTCCCATAAGATGTTCCGCATCATATACTTGATGTTCTGGAGTTAAAAAGAATGGATCTGAAATAACGCCGCTTTCAGAGCGCTTTACTTTGTCAACTTGCTCTGCCTGATGCTCAATAGACATATTCTTATGAATGATTCCTAAACCGCCTTGACGAGCCATTGCAATAGCCATATCGGCTTCTGTTACTGTATCCATTCCTGCACTAATTAACGGGATGTTTAACTGTAAGCTTTCAGATAAAACTGTTTTAACACTTACTTCTCTTGGTAATATATCTGATTTTGCTGGTACAAGTAATACATCATCAAAAGTCAAACCTTCTTTAACAAATTTAGATTCCCACATAATTGTTCCCCCCATGATACCAGAAATTATTATTAGTAGCTTATCAATTGGTTAAAATACTGTCAAGAAAGTATAAATATGTTAGAATTTTTAGACAATAAAAGGAGCGTAATATATGCATCATACACCTTGTGCTTGGCAGCAGTTAAGTTTCTTCTTTTCATCTCAAAACGTACAACATTATCTTGCCCGTTGTTATGAAAAATCCTCGATTCAGGATGCCGAAAAAAAAAGTTTTGAAAATTGTTATCCATTTATTTATTACTTAGAACACGGTAAAAATTATTATGAATTATATAAAACAGCGCCATTTTCCATTCAGCCAATGCTGTTATTTTATGGGATGGGGCAACTTTTTAAAGCCTGTTTATTAACTATTAATCCAAACTATCCAGAATCAACAACCGTTTTAGCACACGGAGTGACAACCCGTAAACGAAAAAAACAAGGATATCAATTTTTAGAAGATGAAGTGAAAATACAGAAAAATGGACTATTTACTCACGCGGCAGAACAACTGTTTCACATGAAACACTTAGAAACAGAAAAGTTTAATATGTTAGAGCTAATGGGAAAAATCCCTGAATTACAACATTTATTTCGCTATAGTCAAAAAGGAACAACATTATATAAAATTGATTCAACAAATAAAAATGAACTCTCTTTTTCAGTCAACATACTAGATCGACTACATATGACCAAAGAGAGATTTTCTCGTTACATCGAAACAGCTTGTAAGCATTTATCAATACAACACGCACCTGAGAAAAACAATGAATTAAATGTGTTTTTTTCAGCACCTATTCAATCATGGAATCCCATGTATAGCACACCTTTATACTACGAGTATCTTACTGACACTTATTATTTACCACTTACGACTGACCCTAGAAACTCTAAGCCAGTGTTGCCTGAGCTTCTTGTTCATTATTTATTGCTCTATAATTTAAGTATGATTTCTAGGTATGAAACAGATTGGTGGTATGACTTACTTGGAAGCTATGGATCTGAAGATTATCCGTTTATTTATCAATTTCTCAATATTTCTGCTCAAAAAATCCCTTACTATATTTCAGCATTTTTACTAACGGAATCCAACCTATTTCATGGGAAATAAAAAAACACGAGTCAAATGACTCGTGTTTTTATCTTGCTTGGCGACGTCCTACTCTCACAGGGACAAGGTCCCAACTACCATCGGCGCTAGAGAGCTTAACTTCCGTGTTCGGTATGGGAACGGGTGTGACCTCTCTGCCATCATCACCAAACTATGAAGGTATATTCCTTCAAAACTAGATAACATTTGCTTCATATTATATGGTTAAGTCCTCGATCTATTAGTATTCGTCAGCTCCACATGTCACCATGCTTCCACCTCGAACCTATCAACCTGATCATCTTTCAGGGATCTTACTAGCTTACGCTATGGGAAATCTCATCTTGAGGGGGGCTTCATGCTTAGATGCTTTCAGCACTTATCCCTTCCGCACATAGCTACCCAGCTATGCCCTTGGCAGAACAACTGGTACACCAGCGGTGCGTCCATCCCGGTCCTCTCGTACTAAGGACAGCTCCTCTCAAATTTCCTGCGCCCACGACGGATAGGGACCGAACTGTCTCACGACGTTCTGAACCCAGCTCGCGTACCGCTTTAATGGGCGAACAGCCCAACCCTTGGGACCGACTACAGCCCCAGGATGCGATGAGCCGACATCGAGGTGCCAAACCTCCCCGTCGATGTGGACTCTTGGGGGAGATAAGCCTGTTATCCCCGGGGTAGCTTTTATCCGTTGAGCGATGGCCCTTCCATGCGGAACCACCGGATCACTAAGCCCGACTTTCGTCCCTGCTCGACTTGTAGGTCTCGCAGTCAAGCTCCCTTATGCCTTTGCACTCTACGAATGATTTCCAACCATTCTGAGGGAACCTTTGGGCGCCTCCGTTACACTTTAGGAGGCGACCGCCCCAGTCAAACTGCCCACCTGACACTGTCTCCCGGGTCGATAAGACCCGTAGGTTAGAATTTCAATACAGTCAGGGCGGTATCCCACCAGCGCCTCCACCGAAGCTAGCGCTCCGGTTTCAATGGCTCCCGCCTATCCTGTACAAACTGTACCAAAATTCAATATCAGGCTACAGTAAAGCTCCACGGGGTCTTTCCGTCCTGTCGCGGGTAACCTGCATCTTCACAGGTACTATAATTTCACCGAGTCTCTGGTTGAGACAGTGCCCAAATCGTTACACCTTTCGTGCGGGTCGGAACTTACCCGACAAGGAATTTCGCTACCTTAGGACCGTTATAGTTACGGCCGCCGTTTACTGGGGCTTCAGTTCAGAGCTTCGCTTACGCTAACCCCTCTCCTTAACCTTCCAGCACCGGGCAGGTGTCAGCCCCTATACTTCGCCTTACGGCTTCGCAGAGACCTGTGTTTTTGCTAAACAGTCGCTTGGGCCTATTCACTGCGGCTTTCCGTTAAGAAAGCACCCCTTCTCCCGAAGTTACGGGGTCATTTTGCCGAGTTCCTTAACCAGAGTTCTCTCGCACACCTTAGGATTCTCTCCTCGCCTACCTGTGTCG
>NZ_JBBOXC010000001.1:0-7500 GCF_038007365.1 Bacillus sp. FSL R9-9492 | reverse complement strand
GTTAAACGTTGCAAACGCATATCTAAAATCGCTTGCGCTTGTTTCTCACTTAAGCCGAAACGTTCCATTAAACCTTGTTTTGCAATATCAGCTGTTTTTGAACTACGGATTAAAGTAATAACTTCATCAAGATGATCTAAAGCAATTCGTAAGCCTTCTAAAATATGAGCACGCGCTTCTGCTTTCTCTAATTCATAAGCAGTACGTCTACGAATCACTACCTTTTGATGCTCTAAATAATAATATAGATTTTGTTTTAAATTTAAGACTTGTGGCTCTCCATTTACAAGAGACAACATATTAATACCGAAACTTGTTTGGAGTGCTGTATGTTTATATAGATTATTTAATAGTACATTGGCATTGGCATCACGACGTACTTCCATAACAATACGCATACCATTTCGATCTGATTCATCACGTAAATCTGTAATACCTTCGATTTTCTTATCACGAACTAGTTCTGCGATCTTTTCAATTAATCGCGCCTTATTAACTTGATAAGGTAGTTCTGTTACGATAATAGTTTGTTTACCATTTGCTCTCTCTTCAATTTCAACTTTAGCACGAAGTATAATAGAACCGCGACCTGTTTCGTAAGCTCTTCGAATTCCACTTCGCCCTAAGATTAAACCTGAAGTCGGGAAGTCTGGTCCAGGAATATATTCCATTAATTCCGCGATAGTGATATCAGGGTTATGACTTAATGCCAACACACCATCAATTACTTCTCCAAGTTGATGCGGTGGAATGTTTGTTGCCATACCAACCGCAATACCCGTCGTACCATTGACTAATAAGTTAGGGAAACGCGCTGGTAATACAACTGGCTCTCTTTCAGAACCATCGTAGTTATCTTGATAATCAATTGTATTCTTTGTAATATCACGTATTAATTCCATAGAAATCTTAGACATTCTTGCTTCTGTATAACGCATTGCTGCCGCTGAATCTCCATCAACAGAACCGAAATTACCATGTCCATCAACAAGCATGTAACGTTGACTAAAATCTTGTGCCATACGTACCATTGTTTCATAAACAGCTGAATCACCGTGCGGGTGATACTTACCAATTACTTCGCCGACAATACGCGCCGACTTCTTATATGCTTTATCAGCTGTAATTCCTAAATCATTCATCGCATATAAAACCCTACGATGAACTGGTTTTAATCCATCACGAACATCTGGTAATGCACGAGACACGATAACACTCATTGCGTAATCTAAAAATGAGGTACGCATTTCATGACTAATATTAATTTCTCGAATTCGTGCTTGTTGTTGATTGTCTGACATCAACGAGCACCTCCTCTTACATTTCCGTTACACATACATTGATTTATATGTAGAAGACAGGAATACTTAGATTCCTGTCATTACTCACTTAAATATCAAGGTTTTTCACGTATTTTGCATTTTCTTGGATAAAGTTACGACGCGGCTCTACTTTATCACCCATCAAAATTTCAAATGTTTCATCCGCTTCAATTGCATCTTGAAGGGAAACTTGAAGTAACGAACGTACTTCTGGGTCCATTGTCGTCTCCCACAGCTGAGTTGGATTCATTTCCCCTAGACCTTTATAACGCTGAATCCCAGGCTTAGGTTGAGCTGGTAATTCAGCTAGTATTTTTTCAAGTTCTTTATTGTTATAAGCATATTGAATTTTTTTACCTTGTTGTACTTTAAACAACGGTGGCTGTGCGATATATATATATCCACACTCAATGATTTGACGCATATAACGATAGAAGAACGTTAATAATAGGGTACGAATATGTGCACCATCAACATCGGCATCTGTCATAATAATAACTTTATGATAGCGAGCTTTTTCAATAGCAAAATCCCCACCAATATTTGTACCAATTGCTGTAATAATTGTACGAACTTCATCATTTGATAAAATCTTATCTAAACGTGCCTTTTCAACGTTAATAATTTTACCCTTCAGTGGTAAAATCGCTTGAAAATGACGATCGCGTCCTTGTTTTGCAGATCCGCCCGCAGAGTCACCCTCCACGATATAAATTTCGCTAATTGCTGGATCTTTAGAAGAACAATCAGCTAGCTTCCCTGGTAAACTTGAAACTTCTAGAGCACTCTTTCGGCGCGTTAGTTCACGAGCCTTTTTAGCCGCTACACGTGCACGTGCTGCCATAGTCCCTTTATCTATAATTTTACGTGCAACATTGGGATTTTCTAGTAAGAACTTTTCAAACGCCTCTGAGAATACAGACTCTGTAATCGTTCTCGCTTCACTATTTCCAAGTTTCGTCTTTGTTTGTCCTTCAAATTGTGGATTTGGATGCTTAATTGACACGATTGCTGTTAAGCCTTCACGAACATCTTCACCAGTTAAATTACTATCCGCATCTTTTAAAATATTATTTTTACGACCATAATCGTTAATTACACGTGTTAGAGCAGTCTTAAAACCTACCTCATGTGTACCGCCTTCATACGTATGAATATTATTTGTAAATGAATAAATATGATTTGTATAGCCTTCGTTATATTGAAGAGCAACCTCAACCTGAATCCCATCTTTTGAACCGTCAACATATACAGGTTCTTCATGAATCGGTTGTTTTGAACGATTTAAATGTTCAACATATGATTTAATTCCACCTTCATAATGGAATTCTTTCTTTTGCTTATGTTCACGCTTATCTTCAATTGTTAATTTAATATTACGATTTAAAAACGCCAACTCACGCATACGAGTCGCTAATGTATCAAATTCGTATTCTGTCGTCTCTGTAAAAATTTCTGAATCTGGCTTAAAGCGTGTGATCGTTCCTGTACGATCAGTTTCACCTATTACTTTTAAATCCGCAGCCGGGATCCCACGTTCATATTTTTGATAGTGTATTTTTCCATCTCGATGTACAAATACCTCTAATTCTGTTGATAAAGCATTTACAACAGATGCACCTACACCATGCAAACCACCAGAAACTTTATAACCACCACCGCCAAATTTACCACCGGCATGGAGTACCGTCATAATAACTTCTACAGCAGGACGTCCCATTTTTTCTTGTATACCAACAGGGATACCACGACCATCATCTGTTACAACAATACTATTATCTTCTTCAATACTGACATTAATTTCATCACAATATCCTGCTAAAGCTTCATCAATACTGTTATCAACAATTTCCCACACGAGGTGATGAAGACCTTTTCCACTTGTAGAACCGATATACATACCAGGACGCTTTCGAACTGCCTCCAGTCCTTCTAACACCTGAATCTGACTTTCATCATATGCATTTTCCTGTATTTGCTTTTGTTCCATTGACACAAAGATCACCTACTTTTCCATTTAAACAGAAATTATTTTCTGTCTATTTCACAATCTACCGTGCCGTTCGTTACATGAATTGTTTTCGCTTCTTTCAATGTTTCATGTTCAATTCCCTCGACACTCGTCGTTGTCACAAAGGTTTGTACTTTTCCTTGAATTGTATTTAGCAGATGCGATTGACGATAATCATCTAATTCTGATAACACATCATCTAGTAAAAGAATTGGATATTCCTTAACCTCTGAGTATATCAATTCAATTTCAGCCAATTTTAGGGATAGTGCGGTTGTTCGTTGTTGTCCTTGTGAACCAAAGACTTGAACATTTTTACTATTAACGAAGAATTGTAAATCATCACGATGAGGACCAAGTAAAGTTGTACCCCGAAAAATTTCACGTTGTTTCACAGATTGAAAACTTTCATAGTATACTTCTTTTATTTTCGACAAATCCATTGATTCTGATACATCTACACTTGGTTTATAAACGATTTCTAACTCCTCTAATCCCCTGCTAATTCCGCGATGAATTGGAGCAGCCCATTCTTGTAGTAAATGCAAAAACTCAAAACGTTTTCGCAAAATTTTTGCACCATGCTCAATAAGTTGAAGTGTAAATACATCCAACATCGTTTCTTCATTTTTACTATTCCCTTGCATCTTCTTAAGTAAATGATTTCGTTGCGTGAGTACCTTTTGATATTGACTTAATTCATACAAATAGACCGGAGCTATTTGTCCAAGTTCCATATCCAAAAAGCGTCTTCGTACTTGAGGGCTTCCTTTTACAAGATTTAAATCTTCTGGGGCAAACATAACAACATTCATTTCACCAATATACTGGCTCAATTTTTGTTGTTCTAACTGATTTAACTTTGCCTTTTTACCTTTTTTTGAAATATTTAATTCTAAGGATATTGAACTATTTCGCCTTTGTAATCTACCTTTTATATTACCATAATCCTCATCCCAACGAATGAGTTCACGATCGTTCGAAGTTCTATGAGATTTCGCCATCGCCAATACATAAATAGCTTCCATCAGATTCGTTTTCCCTTGCGCATTTTCACCAATAATTACATTGACTTTATCCTCAAAGGAAAGCTCTAAATGCTCATAATTGCGATAGTTTTTTAATTGTATTTCTGTAATAAACAAAGGGATCCCCCTTTATGCCTGAACTTGGAAAGTTCCGCTTCCCGGAATTTCAACAATATCATTTGCATATAACTTTCGGCCTCTTCTATTTTCAAGTTCTTGATTCACGTATACTTCATATTCTTGTAAGAACCATTTCACAGCGCCACCTGTATCAATTACATCAGCTAACTTTAAAAATTGTCCTAGTGTAATGTATTCTGTTGAAATCTTAATAAGTTTCATAAAATCGCTCACTTTCTGAGAGTGTTCATTCTTTCATTGTACTAAATAAACTAGCATTAGGAAAGTAATACCCCACAAATCAAATAAGGGTCACTAGTACCTTTACACTAGCAACCCTTAATCCTTACTTAGTAAGTACGGACTGGTAAAATTAATTGGATAATGGAATTATCATTTACTGTGCGAATTAAAAACGGTCTCATCGCTCCAGTAAAACTAACTTTAATTTCTGTACTGTCTAAAGCCTTTAATGCGTCCATCATATATTTTGCACTAAAAGATATTTTTAATTCTTCTCCATCTACATTTTCACATTGAACCTCTTCTACTACTTTTCCGATTTCTGGTGCATTCGAAGAAATCTCTAACATCTGTTGTTCTAATGTCGATAATTTAACAACGTTGTTACGACCATCTCTTGCTAACAGCGACGCACGATCAATCGCTTGTAAAAATTCTTTTGTATTTACAAATATATCAGTTTTACTTTCAGCTGGAATTAAACGCGTTGTATCTGGATAATTTCCTTCTAATAATCTTGAGAAGAATAATAAATGTTTTGTACGGAATAATACTTGATACTCCGTAATAACGATATCTACCATTTCTTCAGATTCATCTAGAATTTTACTTAATTCACTTAAGCTCTTACCAGGAATAACGACATTCGCTTGAAATTCATCGGCAATATTATACCCTTCGATTTTTGCTTTACGAAGTGCTAGTCTGTGACTATCTGTTGCAATACAAGTTAGCTCGCTGTTATATACCTTCCAGTTTACACCTGTCAAGATTGGTCTTGTTTCAGAACTTGAAACTGCAAATACTGTTTGACGAATCATGTGCTTTAGTAAATCCGTTGGAATCTTAAATACATGATGTTCTTCAATTTGTGGTAATAACGGATATTCAGCAGCATCTAAACCATTTAAGTTGAACTCTGATTTTCCAGATTTTATTTTTGTCATAAAATGATTTTCCACAGAAATTTCGACAGTTTCTTTAGGTAATTTTTTTACGATCTCACTAAAATATTTTGCTTGTAAAATAATACTTCCTGATTGTTTAATTTCCACAATTTCTTTTCCAGCATCTTCGACTGGGATAAATGATTCGATAGAGATGTCTGCATCACTACCCGTTAAAGTAACTCCTTCTTCAGTTGCTACAACTTTAATCCCTGTAAGAATTGGAATTGTTGTACGAGAAGAAACTGCCTTCATTACATCTTGTACACTTCTTACAAGATAGTCTTTTTGTATTGTAAAACGCATAACGAAAAACCTCCGGTAAGTATAAGATTTTATTTATTTAATAAAGATATAAAAGTAGTAGTAATAGTACTAGGGCTTGTGGATATGTGGATAACCCTGTTTAAAGATGTAAAAACAGTCTATCTACATGTGGATAGACTGTGCGTAAAATAAGCTAAGTTATTCACACTATTCAGCTACTACTATTTTAAAATATCCTTAACTTCTTCAACGTGTTTTTGTAATTGAGTATCCGTTTTTAATAGCTTCGAAATTTTTTCGTGAGCATGGATTACTGTTGTATGATCGCGGCCACCAAATTCTTCACCTATTTTTGGCAAAGATGAGTCCGTAAGTTCACGTGATAAATACATCGCAATTTGGCGAGGGAATGCAACGGATTTTGTCCGTTTTTTTGCTTTGAAATCTTCTAATTTTACTTGATAGACGCCCCCAACAGCCTTTTGAATATCAGAAATAGAAATAATTCTAGGTATAGAGTTTGGAATAATATTTTTAAGTGCTTCAGCCGCTAAATCAGCATTCATATCTTTATTAATTAAAGATGAATAAGCTACAACTCGAATAAGTGCACCCTCTAGTTCACGAATATTTGAATCGATTTGATTTGCGATATAAAGCATAACTTCATTTGGTATATCAAGACCTTCTGCTTTTGCTTTTTTACGTAAAATTGCGATTCTAGTTTCTAAATCTGGTGGCGTAATGTCCGTAATTAACCCCCATTCAAAGCGAGAACGAAGGCGATCTTCTAAAGTTGGGATTTCTTTTGGTGGTCTATCGCTTGAAATCACAATTTGTTTACTTTCTTCATGTAACGCATTAAATGTATGGAAAAACTCTTCCTGTGTTTGTTCTTTTCCAGCAAGAAATTGAATATCATCTATCAATAAGACATCTACATTACGATATTTATTACGAAAATCGACAGCTTTATTATCACGAATTGAATTAATAAATTCATTTGTAAATTTTTCAGATGATAAATATACAACTTTTGCATTTGGGTTGTGTTCAATTACATAATGCCCAATTGCGTGCATTAAATGTGTTTTTCCAAGTCCAACGCCCCCGTAAATAAAGAGCGGATTATAGGCTTTAGCTGGTGCTTCAGCTACAGCTAAAGAAGCAGCATGTGCAAAACGATTACCAGATCCAATAACAAATGTATCAAATGTATATTTTGGGTTTAACATACTCTGTGGTAAGTGATTAGACTCATCATGTGCATGTTTTTGCTTAACAGAAGGGAGATCTATATCCTCTTCTGCCTGACTTTGGGGAATGATAAAACGAATAGCTAGTTTTGCCCCTGTTAAATCATAAAGTGTTTCGGAGATTAGTTCCGAATAATGAGATTCTAGCCAGTCACGAGCAAATTCATTTGGAGCTGTAATAGTTAATACATCTTTTTTTAAGTTATGAGCAGTTGTTGATTTTAACCAGGTTTCATAACTTGGCTTGCTTACCTTTTTTTCTAATTCTTTTAAGGCACTATTCCATAAATCAGAGATATTTTCCAA